>JAYZBF010000153.1:0-21899 GCA_036338835.1 Planctomycetota bacterium | reverse complement strand
CAACGCACTTTCCATTGATTTGAGATTCGGCGGCGTAAACTCTCCTCGTTTTTGCAACTGGTCTAACACACCATTACCGCCACGTACGGGAACCAAAGAACAACATTCCACGCCACAATCAAAGGCAAATTCCATCGATTTTATAGCCCAATGCACTCCTTCATGCTCAGTCAAGAAAGGTGGCCTCAATAAAACGAACGCACGGACGTTAATGCCATATGAGATTAACCTTTGAGTAGCCTCTTGGAAGTCTTCCAAGCTCATCTGTTTATTTAACCACTGCAATACTTGAGGATGCACGGTTTCGAGCCCCATCGCGATTTCCAACTGGCCCGACAACAAGCTGTTAAACTCCAAACAGTCCTGCTGGCACAATCGCGGGTGGTTTTCGACGATCACAGATTCGAATCCTGCAACCAACTCTGCGATTTCTGGCCAGTCGGTGCGAGGTACCGCGCGGTTGTCGAAAAAGTTGCCACTATTATAGAGCTTGATCGCAGAAATCCCTTGTCGCCTCGGATCGGCTAGATCGATCTCTAATTCGTTCAAAGCCCATCGGATTTGTTTTCCTATTGCCGCGGATTCAACCGGTTGCTCAAGCGTATTTTTCCAGAGGTCACACATAGAGCAGCGAAACACGCATTCACTGCTAGTCAAGAAAATCGTCGCGACTTTTATCAATTCGCCGCTGGCTGAACATTCTTCTTCCACCATAAATGCATACGGCTTCACCGGATCAACGGAATTCCGCTGCGGTCGTAAACTGACAATCTGCTGGTCCGACAGAGTTGGGAGATCTGTAACCATTAGCGAATAAAGATATCTGCAAAAGTATCCCGATACACCTGATCGTCAGCGGGAAATAATTCAGCGAAGCCTTCTGGAGAAACAGCGCCGTGTTGAAATCGACATTTTTCAAAAATCGGCATCGTAACGCCGGTGATCGCTTCCACTCCGCGTTTTACGATTTCACCTTTCAAGCGATACAACTGTTCATGGTCCCAATCGGTCAATTCGATAAATGGTATCCCCTCGGCAACTTCAATCACACTTGGCAACGCGAACGGGCTGAAACCACGAAATCCAAGTTTCGCCGCTGGTGCATAAGATCGTACATGGCCACGACTTTGGCCGCCGGAATATGTCAGGGAATGTTTGATGGAATCAACACCCCAGCCTTCTTGGTACAGCATCAAGTTATTCAATACACTCGCAATCGTTAGTTCAGGATTATCTTCAATGGGATAATCTTTTAGGTTTTCGTCGCCGCCATCTCCATCAACAAGATATTTCCAATCTGGATATTGCTGACGAATTTGATTCATCAAAGCCCAAGCCATCGTCGCGGACTGAACGTCTAACGGTTTGTAGTCTTCAATAATCCGAATCGCTTCGCGGAAATCAACTTGCTCGGCGGTAACATCAATCACTTCGAGCAACATACTTAGATCTGTTTCGTTTAAGAACTGTTTTGCGTTGGTGGCATCGGACGATGTGCCAGCAACACTCAGCGTAAATGCTTTGAGTCTCGCCGGAGATTCACCGCGCTGCAGCAACAGGTGATTCAGCAACAGCAGGACGGCACCACTATCAATACCGCCGGAGAACAACACGCCCAGAGGTTCATCCGCGGGAACTTGATCAAGCCAATCATTTAATTCTTGAGCAACTTTGCCAATATACATCTGACCTATTTCATCAAGGTCGGTGGCATGTTCATTACGTTGCGGCGTGAAAAACCGCTTATTCACCGGATTGGGGTCAGGGCAACCGATCAAAGTAATCTCAACGATATAATGTGCGGGCACCATTCGTGTATACGATGGATGAAACTGGTCAGCAAGTCCTTCCTCGGCTAGTGCTAGCTGGATTTCTTCCATCCGCTCAGCCACGATCAAACAGGGGCCTTCCGACCGCTTTGCTAAAAAGTAACGCATCGGACGTCCGATGGACCGTGCCATCCGCACGATATTACCGCGTTTTTGAATAATTGCAAACTGTCCGTCGATTGCGCCAACCCGCTGCGTATCGCCGGCAGCAACAGCTTCCGCAGCTTCTTCGTTGGTTACATTTAACAGCACGTTTGCTGCAGGGTCTATCAAATCAACTAAACGCTCAACATAACGGTGCGGATGCATACAAGCTCTCCTAGTTTTTACTTCTTACAGAGTTTCTTTTGGCAACTTTAAGATGCACCGTATTCTAACGCATTACGGCTTATTTGGGGATTCATCACAAATCTACTTTTTAATTTGGCTTTTTGACGGTTTCAAGGGCACCTTTGTATGGGTGTTGGCAACTAAAGAATATAGAGCAGTTGTTTTTCCGTTGTTGCTACTGTTGTTACTACAATCATTTGCAACTTTTTCACAAGGCACGAATTTTGCATGGAGGCAAAAATCACATGACTCATAATTCATCCGACAAAAAAAATATTACTCGCACTCTGGAAATCATTTCCTGTATTCAACAAGGTGCCGGACTCAACGCCGTTGAATTAGCAGATCGATTCCAAGTAAGCAAACGCACTATTTATCGAGACCTAAGTGTTATACGCAATTCTGGGTTACCTGTTCGTTTTGATAATCTCGCCGATGGATATCGCATTTTGCCGACTTCAGGAAGTTTCACGATCCGACGAGAAATAACACTCGAACAAATCCGCGAATTCGTCCTCGGACTATACTGCTGCCCTTGGTTCCAAGTCGATGGAACGCGCACCATCATCGAAAAAACTCTCGAATTGCTTATCGACAAACTCGACGAAGCACAACGTGTGAGCATCCGTCGCTTGCAACGTGCCTGTCGCTTTTTTTCCAATCAAGCGACCGCTTGTTCGCTACAGCGTGATATTCTACAGGCGGTGGCCGACAGTATCATGCAACGCCATCGGATTGAGCTATTGGTAGCTAACGACACGAAAGACGTTGCGAAACTGCCGAATGATCCCCAACCGCTGGACGGGGAAACATGGATTGAGTTCTCGCCGCACGCAATTTTCTACGAAAATGGAGCGTGGTTTATTAGCGGCCAAAGCAACGGTGGAAAATCTATTTCATGTTTCAATATCGCCTGCGTTAGCAACGCAAAACTCACAACTGTTGCATTCACTTCCAAGCGTGGCGACCAAACTAGCGCCACCATTTCACAATCGCGGCCGGGGCAAACTAATCCGCTGACGGAACGAATTCGCCAATGGCAAAACAGTCAAACGGTTGCCAGTTCGGTCTAAAGCCTAAAGGACGAATCCGTCTCAAGAAGTGGTATGTCGCTATTTATTCATCACGCAAAAGCGTTGTTGGAGGGAGCCTGTGAGAAGGGGATCAAAAAGCGACATGCCCTTTTTGAGCGGCGTTTACGTCGTACAGCGACGGCGGGGAAGTTGGAATTCACTCCGGCTCAAAACTTTCCGTCGGCAGAGTTAAACTTGGTGGGTTTCCCCAGAGACTCACCACCTTGCTGTAGCCACTGCACAGTCCACCGCAGCATAGTTTCCAGATCCATTTGAGGAGCTCCTAACAGCTCATAATTATGAGCCGCTTGACTCAACAACGCCTCGCCTCGCTCCGTTCCGGTCACATCTAATGCCACCCCAACGAGCGCGGCTACCTGTTGAGCAACATTTCTCACGTTAAGCCCAACTGGTCCGGTAAGATTTATCGGTCGTATGGGAATGGTCGGCAATTCCAAACAGCGTAAAGTCATCGCATTTGCATCTCCTTGCCAAATCACGTTGACAAAACCGGTGGTCACGTCAATGGATTGCTCGTTCAAAACCGACGCCGCAATGTCAACTAAAACTCCATATCGCAATTCGGTGGCATAATTTAAACGCACCAGTAACGTTGGAATCTGTCGTTGCTCACAATGGTATTGAAACATCCGCTCGCGACCCAATGCCGCCATCGCATACTCACCTACCGGCTCCAATCGATCGGATTCCAAGCTTCCACCTGTAGCGGGATCCACCATGGCATAGACATTGCCGGTCGAGAACGCAATGATCTTGCTTTCGGTAAAACGACGACAAAGTGTGGTGGGGATATCGCAGTTGGTTGCCCAAGTAAGTGCTGGATTAGCAGAAGCCCCAAATTTGAACCCTGATAAATTTATCAAATGGGTACAGTCCGGTAGCGTTGCCACCTGTGAAGGCTGTAATAAATCACAGGACATCGTTTCAATTCCCCACTCTTGCATACGGCTCCGTACGCTAGCATCGCTAAAACGGGACACCGCTGTTAGTCGCATCTTACTTCCCGATTGGGCAATCGCACGTTGGGCCATGCGGGCCATCGTTGGCCCCATTTTTCCGGCAGCACCAACCATCAATAGATGCCCTTCGAGACGGGAGAACATTTCGATCACCGCAGTGGTCGGAGTACTCAACACATCTTCCAATTGCTCCACCGATTGCGGGCAATCTCCGGATAGTGATTTTTGTAGATTGGCATCAGCCATCAAATCGCCTCCATCCAAATAGGCCGAGAACTTATTAGCGGGGTCGTTTCCAAAAAGACCATGAAAAGATGACGAGGATAGCGAACAATTCCAATCGGCCGAGCATCATCAACCATGTAAAAATCATTTTACTCGCGGGACTAAAGTCACTGTAATTATTAGTTGCTCCAACAATTCCCAACCCCGGGCCAATGTTATTTAACGTCGCCGCCACCGCACTAGCGGAATCAATGAGCTGGTTTTCTGCCTGATCGATCGGCCAAGTGCCACTAGGTTCCACTGCAACAATAGCTATCCAACTCGCCAGAAAGATTATCGCAACCAACCCAAAGTAAACCAAAATACCTCGTCGCATTTCCTGATGGTCATAAACCACTCCGCCCAATCTCAACGGGCGTACTACCGATGGATGATAAGCATGTTCAATTTCTTGTCCCAATATTTTCACGAATAAAACATGGCGGATGACTTTCAGCCCACCACCGGTACTCCCAGCACAACCGCCAATGAACATCAAGGCAAACATCAGGCAACGGCTGAATTGGCTCCATGAGTCAAAATCATTTGTTCCGAATCCAGTTGTCGTCACAATTGCCACAACCTGAAATAGACCGTAGCGGAGACTGCGCAGCAAAGTGGCTCCCATGGAATTTTCTGAGGCGGCAGCGGACGTCGAACTCCAATCCCCAGCGACCATCCCAGCAGCCATGATGACGATCGTCGAAAAAACAATAATCCCTAAATAAACTCGGAATTCGACGTCGCTGAAAATACTCGTGAACTTACCTTTAATCCACCCCCAAAATTCTTTTCCGGATTTATCCAAGACTACCAAAGTGTAAAACAAGGCAAAGTTAGTGCCTGCAGCAATCATGAAGAGCGTAATAATGTAATCGATTGTCGCACTATCAAAATGTCCAACACTGGTGTCGTACGTACTAAAACCACCGGTGGCCATCGTGCCAAAGGCATGACAAATGGCATCAAACAAGTTCATACCTGCGAACATCAGAAAGACCGTTAGTACGACGTTGAGCGCTAAATAGAAAATTCCAAATCGGCGAGCCGTATCTTGCATCTTAGGGGTTGCACCATCCTTGGATGGGCCAGGCATTTCTGCTTTCATAAGCATTTTGCCAGCCGAATCGCCGCCAAGCAGTACAACAAACAAAACAATAATCCCCAAGCCACCCAAAAAGTGCGTCATACTTCGCCAATACAAAATACAATATGGCACTAACCCAGGGTCTTCTAGTTTGTTTATGACCGTGGCCCCAGTCGTACTAAAGCCGGATTGCGATTCGAAGACAGAATTCGCAAATTCCATCTTTAGCCACTTGAGGCGAACCGAGCCACCAGATTCATTGGAAGCAGCCAGCCAGCGATTAAAATCTGGAATGGCAACGAGACTTTTAACAATATTTGCACAATCATCTAGGCCAGTGTATGAATTCAATTCAACATAGGTCATTCCATCTGAGGGTAAGTAGTCATCTATGTCCTCGCCAAGTTTGTTAGTGCCAAGTAAAGCATTGAGCACTGCGAATTGGCTGGCCGACACCGGTTGACCTAGTTCTTTCCATTGCTTCCTCGGTGCAAAAGACATATCGAAGACTTCAATATGATCCGGTGCGTCGAGTCGCAGAGGAGGTGCATAAGAAACACCACCAATCCAAAACGGTAATGCTCCGAGAATCGTAGCGATCACCCAACTCAAACCGACCACTGCCATTGCTTCTTTGCGGCGTGGAGTCTCCGATTTGACATCATCACCGGCATACCGTCTTAACATTAACCCAATCGCAAAGCTCACAATCACACTTAGGAGCAAGCCCAAAAATCCTCTGGTCTCAAACTGTTGTGTTTGCCAATCATCTCCTGTGCGATGCCCCAACCATGGAACCGCAAATAAAAAACAAGAGCACATCGCCGCAGCAAGAAATGTACAAACCGTACTGAGATAATAAGCAATCAGACGTTTATTCATTCGCTATCGTCCCGTGCCAGTAAACATTTTGATGACCTCGTCAACGGCATCATCGTGGATTAACGCAACAATATAATCACCCGCCTCAAAACGATCATCTGGGCGTGGCACTCTCACGGTACCGTTATGTGTAAGCGTGGCTGCTCGCCATCTGCCGACAGGTAGATCCAAATTCGTAAGCACGTGCTCAATGGCTGGGGCGTCTTCTTCTATTAAAATTTCATACACACTAATGTCTGAACTAGCGATGCGTTGACTATAGCGAACAGCGCTATCACCTACGTACTTATGTACCTCGTCCTTCATTGCGGTGCGCGGACTAACGGTCTCATCAATTCCCAATTTTTTAACAATATCCGAATAGTCCTTGCGATGAATAACACACATCACCCTTCTATCCTCACGGACTACATTTTCCGTATTGTTAAAAATATGATCGACTTCAACGCAAGCCATGATGTTATTTTCTTCGTCACCGATACACGCCACAAAGAAGTCGGCCGTGTCAATTCTCAAAGAAATCAGTGTTTTATTGGTTGTCGCATCTCCGTGTACCACTTCCACACGATTTAACTTGTTAGCCAAATCCAAAACTTTTGCTTCATTTTTTTCAATGAGGCATACATTAAATGGTCCTGCCTCAAGTATTTTTGCCAAGCATTGGCCCACTCGGCCTCCACCGGCGATCACCACATTCTTATTCTTGTGTTTCTTATAAATCTCGTCGATCAATGCATCCACACGCTCATCGTCACCAATAAGCGTTATTTTATCACCATCGTAAAGCACATCATCTGCTACAGCAATTCGTGGAGCTTCCCGCTGACCAGTCTCAGCATTCTTTCTACGAATGAGCCCAATGTGAACACCCTCGGGAAGCCCTGATTCTTCTATGCTCTTACCAATCATTTTGTTCTTGCCATTAATTTCAACTTCAATTGCTTTAATGGAACCTTGGGCAATGTGTTCGATGAAGTCCGACGTCGGTGTTCTGATCTTCGTGGCGAGGTGCTCGGCAGTAAGAGATTCAAGACTGATCAAACGATCAAGTTCAAAAGTTTCTAGACAATCAAAAGTTGTAGTATCCAATAGAATGGGATTCTGAACTCTCGCAATGACCGTCGGAACACCCATGTGCTTCGCCATGCTTGCCGCAAGAATATTTGTGGCATCATCACCCGTAACAGCGATGCAGAGTTCCATGTTGGATATGTGCGATGCAAATAAAACCGCGGGGTCACAAACGGAACCTTCAAGGACTTGGACGTCACTACTGTCCATCTCTCGAATACTTTCCAAATCTGTGTCGACAACCGTCACGTCATGTTCTTTGCAGAATGTCTCAGCAACCCAACTACCAACGGTGCCAGCGCCAAGAATAATGATTTTCATTTGAGGTAAGTGTTAACCTCCAGGAAAAGATTTGTGTGAAAAGCCATCTCAAATGTCTATTAGATTTTTGAATGTCTATTTTAATAGCTAACGAATCAAAATGACTAGACAATAAATAGGATAGATTGTGTCAAATTAGATTTAATTCGACCACCAGAATGGTAATAACAGCTTAATTGAACTGACTTAGCAATAAAACGACGATAAACATACAGCCGGTAAAAAATCCGAACCAAACAGCCATTCGCGCTGCTTCACGAAAAATCACAGGCCAACTCTCATGCCGTGTGACACCATAAACCAAACTAGAAATCAAAACCAACGGCACAAACAGTAACAACTGTTCAATGCCTGACATCGCACCACGTTCAACAGCGGCCAATAAAAGATTCCATGAAAACATCTAGCTGACCTCCTCGTCCGCTGCTGCGGCGGCAGCCGCAAGCCGTTTTTTGCGCTGAACCGGATCATGCCAAACTCCTGGACCTCCGTACGCATCGTAGATTGCGAACAGGTTTAACAGGCCAGCGACTAATGTGTATAGAGTTCCCATTTGAAAGAACGAATGGTATTCACGATGCCATTTATCGAGCTCAGCGGTACTAACAGGCGGAGCCAAGAAGCCGCTCCATAACACATTCACCATTGCACCCTCCTTTTGCTGGCTACGTAACGAACGATTCTGAACAATGGCCGGTACGGCTGCAGATCCTAAAAAGAACTGCCCGACAAATTGCCATCGCAAATCCTCCGAAGTGAAAGAACAATAAACTACTTTTCCACCTCCCATTTGATAGCCACTAATGAACAACATCATCACCGCAACAAAAATCGTGATCGCCTTAGCCGTGCGGCCTTGGTAAAAATGCCCCATGCCTGGAATAATCCAAGCCAATAACGCAGCAACGTAGGGATTCTTCAGATCGAGATCGATCCCAGAGTCGTCATTGAGAACGTCGCTTTGTTCATCTGCTGTCGTCATCTAATTTCCGTTTTCGTCATACCAAATATTACAGGTGTTTTATTGTACTCAAGGAGCAAAACAACGAACACTCCACAATGCCATTGGTTGCCAATTGTTTAGATGATTCAAATCCCTACTAATAAACGAGCAGCAAACGTCAGCGCAGCTGTTTCAATGCGTAAAATCCGCGGACCCATGTCAACAATTTTCCACTGCAATTGAATGGCCTCTGTGGCTTCCTCAGCTGAAAACCCACCCTCAGGACCAATCGCCACCACGGCTTTACCTGACTCAAGCTGAATATCTCTAATGCTAATAATGCTGGACTCTTGTTCGCCGATCGTTTCAGCAAGCGTATTGGTGACTCCCATCTGAGCTGATTTAGGGTGTGCAATAAATCGGTTCTCCCCCGTTTGCTTTAGAAACGTCTCAAGAGAGGTTACTTCGCCAATTTCAAGTAACCGATTTCGGCCACATTGTTTGCTAGCGCTAATGACATGATTACGTAAGCGGACAAGTGCTTTGTCGACAGGTTGAGCAACACCTCGTGTCGTGGTTATTGGAATTACGGTGGTTACGCCTAATTCCACCATTTTTTCAATGATCCATTTTTGTCGGTCACCTTTTGGAAGCGCAATGCCAACGGTTAATGCCAACGCGGGTTCGAGATCAACTTCTGCTGTACTAAGTATCTTGAGGGTCGCTTCGTTTCGACTGACTTGAGCAATTTCAGCGTCCCATTGCCAACCGCTGCCATCAAACAACTCGACCCGATCACCACACTTGCCGCGCATCACACGGGTTAAGTGTTGGGCTTCACTGCCTTGCAATACCACACTTGTAGCTGGACCAATCGGAGTGTCTAAGAAATATCGCTGAACCATTAGAAATCGAAACTCATACCGGTGATTAAAAAGTTCTTTTTGAAATCGCCAATCGAAAGATACTCGTAACCGACATAGACCTTTGCACGTCCAATCTGTCGTCCATAAGTTGTCCGTACACGAAATAGTCCAGCACTGCCAAGGCGGCCCCAATCGAGATCTGCCGATATAACTTGCGGCTCGGACAAATAAAAGTCACCGCCATATGTAAAGTTGATTCCCTGTTCGGCCCCCACGGACGTTCGCTGCCAATTCATCCCAAGGCCCACGCGCATCTGTGCATTTTCCATCTGAGCAAAACGCCAAACCACATTAACATCGCCAATCCACAATTGATCGTGCTGACCCACGGCGACACTCTCCCGTAAATAATCAAAGCTCGCATCGACTCCCAAGCGATTGCGGGACTCGAAAATAAAATGCGAGCTGATTTTTTGTTGCGCCAAAAAATTATCTGCGTAATCCAATCGTATCCGCAAGTGACTGCTCTCGACTTTATCTCCTGGTTGGGGATTCATCATCATGCTACCCGTGTGCGCTCGAGCAAATGGATACTTGATGAATCCACCTGGCGTATCAACGTCGCCGAAAATTGCTTGCGGTACCGTCACAGGAAATGACAAAACCCACGCGGCGACCATATTCGAAATAATAAACAACTCCGCTTCACTCCTAGAATCATCGCTATCATAATAATGGTCATGATCTAAATACAGGTGCTGATGTTGATGATTGAGGCTATTGCTTTTGGCCGGTGGTGGTGCCACTGCCCCGCCAGTGCGACCCGTGGCAGCAGTCAGTCCCTGCAAAGATCCATCGGCAAACAGACTCGGCACGGCAAACACGACCAAAATCCAAGCCGTCGTTAGGATACGTACTCGTGCGTTTACACAACAACGGTACAACCAGTACATGAAATGACTCGACTAGGATTAAAATGATTACAGAAAAGAAGAAAAACTACTTTGGATTGTTCGTAGATAGTACAAATCCAATTATCGTTGCGTCAATAACAAACTACTTGGAGTTGTGCGGTCAGTGCAATATCAGCGGGTCTTCTTCATCTGTGCTGGCCCACACCGTTAGCTCCGAAAACTGGTCACCCAAGGTTACTGCTAGATTTTCTAATGCAAACCGTTCACTTGCATAATGTCCGAGCAAAATCATTGCGATTCCCAACGCACGTGCTTCTAGGCACGTGTGAAACCGTGCTTCACCAGTTATTAATACGTCACATCCTTGACGCGACGCACAGCGAATAAACTCGCCAGCACTGCCACAAGCAATTCCTACTTTTGTCAAAGGTCTTCCGGTGTCCGCCACGATGTGCAGCGATTCTATGTTGAACACGGATTTTAAACTTGGTACGAGCTCCGCTAACGAACCAAATGCAACCGTACCACTGCGACCTGTACCTAAGCCTTCCGTTGCCGCTGACTGGGGGGCATCTAGAGGTTCGAGTGGTTTGATATCTTTCAGATTGAGGGCCTCGGCAATTTGCTGATTGATACCTGCCGCAGCCGAGTCAAAGGCAGTATGCGCGCTGTACACCGAAATACCTGCTTGAGCGAGTTGCCACAGCATCGTTCCAATGTGGGTGTCAGTCGTGATTGTTTTAACCGGCGAGAAGGGGAAGGGGTGATGTGTCACGATCAGCCCAGCCTGTTTGTCAATTGCTTCGGCTATTGTTTCCGGAGTCACTGTTAAACACGTCATGATGTGCGTCACGGCAGATTTGCGGTCGCCAACCAATAGCCCAACGTTATCCCACTCCGCCGCCAAACAAACCGGCGCCAGCTGTCCTAGCGTTTTGCAAATATCGCCAACACTTGTCATTGGGTTACTCGTTTTTCTATTTTTTGCTAGGACTGTCTGTTGCATCGCCTGCAGGGTTCGCATCTGTATTGGGACCGATCGTGCCAAATAAGTGACCGCCGACATCCCCATGCGTCCAAGTGCCCGCGTATTTGTTTTTATAGATAACCACGCGTGAACTAAACGTCCCTAATCCTGGAATCAACACATTGGTCAATGTAATGACTGGCGTCGTTCCCGCCCACTGGACTTGCAGTGGCATTGGCAAGGTTACATCGCGGCCACCAAATTGCACGCGGGCAGTAAACAGCCACAATTCACCTGCAGTGAGTTTCTTAACACTGACAATTGTGTAAGACTCCTTTGGCAGGTTGTCCTGTTGCTTGCCTAAAACTGTAAAGTTACCGGTGAACTTTACGTTTGTCATTTTCTTTTCAAATAAGTCATAGAGCTTTTGCTTCTCCGCGGAAACTTGTGAAGCGGAAGGTGCCTCATCTAGTGCAGATGCTACGGTTGGTAAAAACAAAGCGATCACAAACATTACCCAAATCCAATGTATTGTTCTTGTTTTTTGAATCATCGCCATTGCCTTGCCCTTTGCTTAAATTCGATTGATAGCCACTCTCTTCATTATGACTATTGTTAACGTGTAAATGCAACACGCTTTAATTGTATGGTTGGGTTGCTAAATGTCACCGGTTAGATTGTCGTGGCTCAGATCGCTCGCAAACGTTGCAGCGCCGTGGCCACTTCGCCGACAACATTCCGCGACGACTCTGGATCGATCGTGAAATACCCAGCGTAATGTTGCTCTTCAAGCAGCGCAAACAACTGATCAAAATCAACAGCCCCCGCTCCAAATGCAGCAGCCGCACCTTGGCCTCGAGCAATATCTCGTAACCCATCTCGAATACGCATGTGAACAACATAAGGTGCTAGACTTTGAGTCGATTCCGTGGCGGAATAACCATTCATTACTAGACTGCCAGGGTCCAGATCAACCGCTCCATAGCCAGCAGGTAAAGTTGCTAACAGCGCCGTTAGTACCTCTCCGTCTTCGGATCCCGTCCGAGCGGCTAACGACGCGCCCACTCGTTGCCCATACTCACCTAAATCCACCAATATTTGTTGCAACGCCGTAAAACTTGGATCTTCCTGATCTTCGGGGACCACTCCGATACGATTGGTAACAACACTGCAACCCAAATTCGATGCCAATAGCATCGCTTGCTGTGTGGCTGCGACACGACGGTCTAGGTCAGCCATAACGTTGTAGCCACGGCGAGTATTAAAGGATAATGCGCTAATACGCAGCCCTTGATCATCTAGCAACTTACTAATTTGACGAATCGCTGTTTGGCTCATCTCCCCCATTTGCAGTTCCCGCCGAGCATCGATTTCCACCGCTTCCGCCCCAAGCTCAGCGGCTCGCATAAGTGCCTTGCGAAAAGGGAGCCCAAAACAAGCGAGTCGAACGGCGGGGCGTATTCTCAACAACGGGCAACATCCTTATAATTTATAATGTAGTTTCTTAGCTGTTTCTGAAGTTCCTCTTTATCTTACTTTGCAAACTCCGCCTGTGAGAGGTCCCTCTGAGGCGATACAATAAAAATTGTTACTACAGTGATATTGCATATCCGCGGTTAACGAATTTTTCATTCACATCGATTGCTTCGCACCACGTAAAACTCCCCACAAGACAAATGTCCTCACCACGCTTTATTACCGCCTTACCCGTATTCAACGAAGTGCAATACGTTAACGAAGTGTTGGATTTGGTTAAACAATATAGCGCTGACATTTTGGTCGTCGACGATGGATCAACCGACGGTACAACGGAACAATTGCAAAGACGCGACGATGTCCGTATCGTTACACATGCGGAAAACCAAGGTTACGGAGCTGCTCTACGCACCGCATTTGAATACGCGTTAGAGCATGATTTTGAGATCATTGTCACCATTGATTGTGACGGTCAACATGAACCACAACGGATACCCGAATTTGTGGCGGCGTGTACCAAATCTGTCGACATCGTTTCCGGCAGCCGCTATCTCACTCAATTCCCTGATGACACTCCACCACCAGAACAACGCCGTAAAATCAATCAAACCGTCTCCGCTGAACTAAGCCGACGTTTAAACATCAAACTGACAGACGCGTTTTGTGGCTTCAAGGCTTACCGTACGGCATCACTCGACAAACTCTCACCAACGGAAAATGGTTACGCGATGCCGTTAGAGCTCTGGGTCCAAGCTGCGCAAGCTAACATGAATATTATCGAATTGCCCGTACCCCTGATATACCTCGATGAAGCTAGGTCGTTCGGCGGTGTCCTCGATGACGCGGCCACTCGACTAGAATACTATCACTTGGTCTTGGACCGTAGCATCGCTAAATGCGAATTGTTTGCTTAGCAGCGGCCCAAGGATTCTCCTAGCGAAACTAGACGTGATATGAATCAGGCCAGCATTACTTATCGCAAGCTGCAAGCACCATCAGGCAATGGTGACTGCTTAATCGAGCCACCGGTTTCTGAAAGTCTGAGTTACCTACATGCCAACCACCAACGGTTCGCTGCCTTCACTGATATCGAAATCGGGGGTCTGAGTTTCACAGCTCTGCGTCAACAAGCACGCGACGAAATAATCACTGCGGCACAAGAACATACAAAAACCTATTTAGATTTCACAAACACCGAAGTTACCGCGACAACATCGATCGTTCTTACCGGTCACCAACCCACACTGTTTCACTCAGGCGTCTGGTTTAAGAACTTTTGCTTAGATCACATCGCTAAACATACTCAATCACTGGCCATTAATCTCATTATTGACCATGACTTAGTTAAATCGACTTCCATTAAAGTGCCCTCGCAATCTCGCAATATGGTCACACTAAAAACCATCGCCTACGATCTGTCAGGTGCATCTAACAGAATTGAGACAACCAGCATCCAAGACGAGAATCTGTTTAACTCGTTTCCACAACGCGTTGCCGATCAGCTTGATGTTTTTGTCAAAGATCCAATCTTAGAGTCATTTTGGGAACTTGCTAAACAAGCCCCCACGGATATTATTGGTCAAAAGTTTTCTCTAGCGCGACATCAGTTGGAACACCGCATCGGCATGAATAGTTTGGATGTTCCATTTAGTACGTTATGTCGTGGTGCTAGCTTTGCACGATTGTTGCTGCATGTGATGAAAAATGCCGCTCGATTCCGTAATATTTACAATGCCGCCGTTTGTGAATATCGAAAAGTCCATCGCATTCGTAACCCTGGGCATCCGGTACCGGAATTAGAAATCTTATCAAATCGAATTGAATTGCCGCTGTGGAGTTGGACTAGCTCGACGGCTCAACGGCAGCGGCTTTTTTGCCAAGTCACCGCTGAGCAACTCATCCTATCCGATCTGCCGGCTTCCTTTGAACTAAAGCTAGATCTGACTGCTTCACCAGGCGAATGTGTCGAGCAACTACAAGCATGGCAACAAACTGATATTCAATTTCGACCACGGGCTTTGTTAACTACCATGTTTTCTCGCTTGTTTTTAGGCGATCTATTCATTCACGGTATCGGCGGGGGTAAATATGATCAGGTTACGGATCAAATCATATACGAATTTTTTGGACAGCAACCGCCCCTGTTTTTGATCGCTACGGCCACGTTAGGTTTGCCGGTGTCGTTGCCTAACGATGGCTCAACAGCCATTGCTGCTGCCACGGTAGATCTGCGACACCTACAATTCGCCCCCGACAAATACCTGCGAAGTCTTGAACAGCAAGGGATTATTCTCGATTCGCAACAAGCGGCACTGTTGATTGAAAAACAGCAATTATTGCAAGACTCGAGGGCAAGGACTGACAAACTGGCGTGGCATCACGCGATCCAGAAAATAAACCAAGACATCCGTAACACATTGTCCGATACCACTGCACAACTCACATCGCATCGACAACAACTTGAAAAAACACAAAATGAGCGGACCTTGCTGCAATCTCGTGAATTTCCGTTTCTATTATTTCCTCTAAAAACTTTGGTCACCTTACTGGAAACTGGTTTGAAAACGCCTTAGAGTACAGATGTGGATGGAACCAAGGTACCGCAGGGAGGGATTCGCTCGGGATGAGTTCAAGTATTAGTACTCAGCGCACTAAAGTGCTGGACGGGTTACTAACCAATATTATTCGGATTGAGGGGCTGCCGACATCGCGCGGCACCGTAACCGTTTCACCGGCTCAAGCTGGTGATCATGGGCCGATTAACCGCTTTCTGCAGAACATCTTCCGCAAACCGACCTCCACGGATTTCGCTGCTCAGCTCGAAGATCCCCAATACGAACCGAGTGATCGAATTGTCGCTAGGCTAGGAAATCAAATCATCGGTCACGCTCGCGTTCAAATGCGCGATATCCACTTTGGTGATCTACAATTACCAATTGGTTTTGTTTGCGAGATGGCAACCAACCCGGAATTTCGCCAACATGGCATCGGTACTGCTATCTTGAAGCAAGTTCATGGCTTGATGGCCGAACAGGGCGCGGCAATTGGTTTGCTCAAGACACCCGCGATTCGATTTTATCAAAACAATGGCTGGTTTGTCGGTGGACAGCATAGTTACAGCGTCGCGACTGCCCGAAATATACTGTCGCAACTGCGTACCCCAGATCTTGCTTTACTTGACCAAGCTAGTAATCCGCTGCAAGCCCCTCAACAACCGTTGCATATTCGCGTTTGGCGGCGAGTGGAGCAAGAAGCGCTCATGCGACTTTATCATGTTAATACACAAGGAACATTTGGTGCGTTTGTTCGCAGTGATGCCACATGGCGGTGGCTATTGAATCGACATAGCTTCGAGCAAGTCTATGTTGCCGTCAATGACACCGTAAAAATGACAATTCAAGGAGGGTATGATGCCATTGTGGGTTATGCCATTGTCAAAGATGGTCAGATTCTGGAATTAATGACAGACGGTAGCCGTGACGATATTGCTAAAAATCTCTTGGAACGTATCTGCGGCGATGTGATCGAACAAACTGACATGCCTATTCGTTTAGATGCACCCCATCATAACCCCCTGCATAAAATGCTACTGAATGCCGGTGGACAATATTATCAACGGACTGTTATCGGCGGTGAAGTAATCTTAGCCAATGTCCTTAAGCCGATTGCCCTAACAAAACGATTGCGCCATCAGTTCAATAACCGAGTTCGAGCGGCAGGGTTGGATTTGCCGTTAGAACTTGGGCTCTGTATCGACGGGAAAAAATATACGCTCAACATCACGCCGCGTTCTGCAAAAGTGACTCGTGGTAAGATTGGACGAAATTATATCTCCGTTTCAAAAAATGTATATTCTCAATTGCTGCTCGGTGTCGTTAGTGCCAAAGAAGCAGCGGCTAATGAGCGACTCCAAGCGTCCACTAGAATTGCGGCGCAATTCGCTGAAGCCCTTTTCCCTCAATTACCCGTGTGGCTGCCACCACTAGATGACCTTTTGGCCTAAGTTCATGGTCCAGACTTCTCCGCCTAATACCGCCTCGAATCGAATCAGATACGCCGGTTGGGTCTTGGTCTCGCTTGTCAGCGCAATAACACTCTTATCAATGCTAATGACGCCCTTGGGGCTCGCAACCGATATTGCGACTTATACACTCGCGAATGCTCAATATGATGCTGGCCAAACGAACAACCCCAATGTATTGGTTTCCGTTGACCCTCAGAACATCTCCCTAAACAGGGAAACAAAATTAACTTGGTGGCCTCGTAGCTATGGGTCCGTTCCCCGAGTTGCCAAGCAAGTCGTTGGGTATTTTGGCATCCACTTAAATGAAGGCCAAACAATGCGTTGGATCGTAAGTTTGGGCTGGCTGCTCGCGATCTCCCTGTGGACCTGTTTTTTTTGGCAGTCAGCGTCACGCAATGCACTCCCTTGGTTAATTGCGATCCTGATGTGCGCGCGCTACAGCACTGCCAATTTATTTCTGTTTGACGGTGGTGAATATTTCTACTGGTGTGTGTTCCCAGCCGTACTTCTTGTTAATCTCGCTGCAATCAAGAACCGCTCGTCTAATACCAGTACGATTGTATTGGCGATGTTAGCCGGATTTTGTGCACCATGCCTCATTTTCTGCAAATATAGTGCTGGCCTAAGTGCCGTCGCGTTCGGAATTGCCTGGATGTGGATGGTCTATCGGAAACAGATTCGACCCAACCAATTATTTTACTGGTCCGTAGGTGCTGGAACTGCAACCGCTATCGTGTTTTGGCTACAGTGGCTGCCGAGCGGTAACCCCACTCAAATTGATTCACCAATGCAATGGACGCCGATCTTATGGGGTTTGGGAGCATGGCTGTTTGCTATGACCGATCTGGGTACTTTGGTCAATAAGTTTACCGTCGACATCTTACCGGCGATGGGTAATCACCATGACGGATCTGAAGGCTGGCTGTTTCTGCCATTCATATTTTTGGTGTTGCTAATATTACGGCGAGAAAATGGAAAAACCAACGCCGTTATTAATCCAATGGGAAGACAGTTTGCAGTCATCCATCTCATTGGATTTACATTCCTGCTCGTTGCCATGCTCGTCCGGGGCAGCGCTATCCACATGGACACGCGTTTTTTACGACCTGCGGCAATTGCCCTGATGCCTTGGATTATTCCGGCACTGGCGAGTCGCGTGGTTGACGGCATCACAAAATCTATCCGCATTTCTGCCGGCGTTTTGGTTGTACTGTTGGTGATTGTGCCATGCACCTACGGTGTTGCGGCCATGTGGGAAAAGGCATTCCACATCGCCGGCGTAGGCCCCAATGGCCTCAGACACGCATCGTTAGCAGGGAAGTTGGACCCAAAAATATTTTTTGCGGACCTGTTGGCAGTCAGCGATCCCCATGATGTTCTATATGTGATCGATCCAGCTTTAGGCATTCCGCTCGTATCACGCAGGTTGTTTACCGAGGAACACGCATCCTTAAGGACCAAAGAGGAACTTGCTAAGCGTACATTTAACGGTCGTCCAGAAGGTAGGTTGCTGATACCGTTACCAAAATTCATGATTGACGATGGGCGAGCCAACGCTATCCGCGATAGTTTCAAAGACATTTCCCACTGGACCACTAGCGAAATACACTACCACCCTTACTGGATCCTGTTGATTGGCTCAACTGAATAACCACGAGCTATGACACGTATTGGTTTCGATTTACAGTGGTATTCGCAGAGTCATGGCGACGCGGAGCGTTAGCAACTCCCCTCTTGCCGATTTACACAAAAAATGCCCCCGAAATGCAGCGGATCCTAGGGGGGTTGAGGATTCCAACTTCATTCCGGGAGCGATTGGATCATGTTGATCGAATAAATGCTTCCGTGCCAACTCAATCTAGTGAATGCTCCAAGCCTTACTGCGTTACTGAAGAAGCGTTGACTTCCGTGTCGATTCATCTTCAAAACAACTCGGCTTTCGTAAGGAAAACTTATCGCCACCTCACGTTGCGGAAGATTAATGAACCAGCCTTTAAAACGTCAATAGCAGTTTAACGCTATTCCGTAAACGTTTATCGCTTGTGCTTATATAAGCTCTCATCAGCACGCTGAAAAATCGTCTCAATACAGTCGTTTTCCGTCGACTTCGCCCAGCCGAGCGAACATGAAAGGGCCATTTCCATTTCACCTGCGGTGAATTTCGTCTTGGCAAAAAAAGCTTCAATATCCACATCCGCCTTGGTAGCAACGGAAGATTCTGCATTGAAAATGATGGCAAATTCATCGCCACCCCACCGATATAGCGTGCCCTGGGCGAGCGTCTCTGCTTGCAGCTTTTTAGCAACGCTCGCCAAAATTTGGTCACCAACTAGATGCCCATAAGCATCATTGACCGCTTTGAAATTGTCCAAATCAATTAATAAGATGCGTGTACATCGACGCGCGCTCAAAGCTCGGCTCAAATTCCGCTCAAACTCAACTCGGGCGGGCAACTGCGTAACGCAATCACGATGAAGTCTATTAGAGGATCGCAGTTTTCCAAGACAGTACCCTAAAGTAATGCTGGCAATGACTAAAACACCAACGGCCGCAACCAAAGTAAATTCAATAAACATCAACCGTCACCATCCAGTGTCAGCGAAATCACTCAGCTCCAGTAATATACTCGAGTTGCCACTGACTGGCTTGTCCCGCAGAATCATACACTCGGAAATATTGAATTCGAAAGGCAATCACCGCATCAGGAGGATCACTCAGCGGAAGATGATAAGACTGAATCACACGCATTTTGTTCTTTTTCAAGTCCAACAACTGTACATCCTCAACCAATATCAGGTCTTGTGGATTCCACTTGTCTTTTTTGGCCAACAATAAGTTTATTGGTGGCTTGGCAAACCGCGACAACATATCGTCATAGATACCTTTGTTGTTGTCATAGTATTGATTCAAAATCTGTGCCTCGTGCTGACGTTGCTCTACACTAACCATTACTTGATGAGCTGCTGGTAATTCGTTTTCTTTTATGTACGTCAACCACTTAATCGTATTATCAAACGCAACGCCATAATAATATTCCGATGATTTGACAATTCCCGTGACACTCCACACCAACAGCAACAAAGAAGTCATCGTGCCAATGACGGTTAGCTTGATACCGTAATAAATCTCCGGTTTACTACTGATTGTGAGGTAACCGAAAAATCCGAAGGCGATACCCAACACCGGAATAAATGCAAACGCTGGTGTAACTAAGCACAACGGGGCAACCACTGCAACGACACTCGTAGCGATCGCGGCCCAATGAAAGCTCTGATAAGGGTTTTCTTGGCTATCTGAATGACTTGTGGGCATATTCAATTATCTCACGGTTGTTAATAAATGACGGCAACTCTTCAATCCCACTCACTACAGCAGCATTATTAAAAGAATCTCTAGGCACCCATCGCACGCTGTAACTCTTCCACCGACGTAATGCCCTGTGCCACGAGTAACATTCCTTCGGTTATCGTCGATTGATTGCCTTGCTGAGCAGACAGACGGCGTAATTTATCTGGGTCAGGCTCCGTCATAAGTGCCTGCCGCAACGGCTCGGTTATTTCCGTTAACTCAAAAATACCAATTCGACCCACAAAACCACGCCCTAAGCACATCTGGCATGGTTCGGGCATAACACCTTGTTCGTCCGGAACGGGTTGATATTGTTGATACAATACTTGCACATGCGAGGGAGGCAATCCAAGCTGTTGCACGTATTGTGGAGTGGGTTGAAATGGTTGTTTACAGCTTTCACACAACCGCCGACACAACCGCATATGCAATACTCCATTTACCGCTTGGGCTAGCATGTCTGGAGCAACGCCGGAAGCACGCAGCGTCTGTAAGGCGTCGATCCCGTCAGTCGCTCGAACTGATATGAACACCTGTTTGCTCTCGGTATTGACTTCATAACAAAGCCGTTCAAGTGTCGCTTTATCAGCAAGTTGAGGAACAAGATATACGTCGATTTGGCGTAGATCGGCAGCTTCAATCGCTGCTGCTATTGATTTTCCTTTATCCGTATCAACGACGTCAACTAATATGTTCTCCACGTCCGTTTCATTCATGTGGGGTGTTTCGAAGCAAACAAAATCCCGCATAAACCGATCCGTTGCCCGCAAAGCATAATCCCAACAGGTGGACAGACCGCCACCGTCAGGAGGAGTGGCAATGACAACCATACCCGACGTAACCTGCATATCTTTATCTTCTAAGTGCCGACCAGAAAGGCGTTTATAGGCTTCAATTAACGGCTCGCGAATTCCAAGATCTGACAGGGAATCAAACTTACCTGTTTTGCTTATTAATTTAATAATGACGCGTTCACCTGTCTGAGTGCCACTGCTAGTAAATTCGCAGGTGCGTACTTCTTTGCCGTACGTCGCTTTGAATTCACCAACTTGTTGATTCACTCGATCTTGTGGGTTCAGGTGAGCTAGTGTCTTAAAGACCGCTAGCATCATGTCACCATTCTGGCGATCCAACGCCGGCAACGCTTGCCAAACTCCATCCACTTCCACTTGAGACGACACGCCTTGGGCCGTGAAGTCCATTAATATTCGATCGCCCCGCCCAATAATTGCTTCATAGACAATATGTTTAGCCGGAACTATTCCCATGGATTGTCGGCACTGAATCTCAGCAGTCTGATTTGCTGGTTGCTCGCCCGTTGTGCACTTAAAATCCACTGGCGGACCAAGCTCATTCGGAGGTGTGGGGTCAAGATTATTCGACATCGTTCTAATAACTCACTTTCGATTGTATGTATGCATGTCTCAATAGTTGCCCTGTAACCAAGACAGCGTCGACTATCAAATCGTACCCATGGAATCTTGAACCAAACAGCACATGCCACAGACCCTACAGAATACCTGG
>JAYZBF010000152.1:0-5944 GCA_036338835.1 Planctomycetota bacterium | reverse complement strand
ACCAATGGCTTGAGGAAACCAACGCGAAAATCCCCGTTGCTGACAGTCGCTTTAATGCCACTACCAAAGAATCTCAACTCAAAAGTAGCAGCACCGGCCAGTTAAAAGGCTTAGAGAGTCGACACGCTAACTACTTGAAATCCGAGTTTAAACCGAACGCTACTTGGTGGAATAGTCTCATCCCGAAAGATTGATGAGTTTGTTTATTCGCGTTCAGGCGCGTGTAGAAATGGCGCCGGAACTGCATTGAGCCGATACCGCTGGCACGCCATTTTAATCGCCTCAACTCCCCGCAATGTTTCTCGCTCTCGACTACCGGTCAGACGATCAGACATGCTCAGTAGGTCAACCTCGATCGCACGGCCAAGATTATATTTCTGAGCCACCGCAAGAGCCACACCTAGCTGATATCGTTGTTGAGGGTAAATCGGCACTCCTAATGTCTCGAGGGACCAACGACTCAGATCCAACACACGAAACGGTGCATTGCCGAATTGAGGCTGAAAGAACTCCTCTATCTCATCCGTTTTTGTACCCGCCGACAAATATACCCGTACTAGAACACGGCTATTGCGGGGCGAATACAAGCCCCAACTCGGCCAATGGTCCACCACTTCATACCTTTCAAACGCCGGTAAAACCAACACAAAGGTAAGGATCAACTGGCCAATCCATTGGGCCTGCGTTTTTACGGGTTTATCAATTATGTGCTCAGGTAACTCGCCTTCAGCAGCATTTGCAGCTGGTTTGGATTTCGACCTACACTTGGCAACACCAGCCAACAACGTCGTGCCAAAGAGCATGTCGTTTTGAAAAATGAAAAACACGTTCCACACCACAACTCCCCATTCATGATTTAATCCCACCGGACTGAATAATACCGCCAAACAAATATGCATAAGTGTCGCACTTAGGATAGCTAACTTTCGCGTGCGGCGATGGCACAACATTATGCCAATCAGTATTTCTCCCAACGGCAACAGTAGAGATAACTTGGACACCAACGCCGAGTCCCATGTCTTGATGTCTACACCTATCAGCTCGGCTAGACCTGTCAATAATTGCGGTCCCACACTGTTCATAAACTGGTGATCAAATTTTCCCAGCGCTGAATAAATATATATGCTAATCGCAAATGCCCGTAGCAGCGCCACACCTCGCTGTGGGCGACAGGTTATAAAGACCAACGCCCCCACGACTAAATGTACGGACCAAGGCTGAATACGATGTTGATCGATAAGCCACAACAGTACGATGGCGTCGACTAATATAGCCCACGACCAAAAACGAATATTCAGCGATCTAGGGATTGTGTCGTAAGAGAACTTACCTAATAAGATTGAAAATAGAGCGATAATAATCACTGCTATCGCACCATAAATAATTTCACTGGGGAAACCATTGAACAGCTCGATCAACGCAACCTGGGGAAACAGCGTCTGGGGTAACCACAATCCGCTGGTCACTACAAAGAGCACAATAGCAAACAGGGCCCAGAATTTTTGCAAAGCGAACCAGACAACGTCGCTATCTGAATTGCGTTCAAAATACTTAAACAAAACCAGATCACTTTCGAGTGTTGGGTTGTCGGAACGTCCACTTTAGATTGTGCTATAACAAAGGGCTATTCACCCCCCATCATTGTACAACACAGTCTTCGCAACACACCCTGTAGGATTCTGAATATGACAATCGCTTTTGTAAGTGGCCCAACTGGATGTATTGGAGCAGCAACGGTAGCTTACCTGCTCGACAATGGCGCGGATCAAGTCGTCGGATTTTGCCGTAATATCGATCTGTCACGGATTGATGCAAAGTACCACGACCGATTAGAAATCATCAGCGGTGATATCACAGACCGCCAATCAGTGGTTGCTGCCGTAACCCAAGCTCAACCAAACGTCATCATTCATCTCGCCGCCTTTCAAACGCCGGCCTGCGAAGCCACTCCGCTGCTCGGAATGGACGTCAACGTCGGTGGCACAGCTAACATGTTTTACGCCGCTGAGCAACTAGGTTCCACGCTCCAACGATTTGTCTTTGCGAGCTCCTCGGCAGTCTATGGGCCACGAGATATGTACGACGGACCAGTTGTCAAAACTCCGATGCCATATCAACCTGCTAACATCTATGGTTTTTGGAAAGTTGCTGGTGAGGGAATGGCCACCGCTTTTCACAAGGAAACCAGTATCCCAACGGTCAGCGTCCGGTTATCAACGACCTACGGTCCTGGCCGAGATCAGGGGCTCACGTCGGCTCCCACCACCGCGTTAAAGAAAGCGGCGGCTGGGCTGCCGTTTGAAATTCCCTACCGCGGGCGGGAACATTATCATTTCGTAGCGGACGTCGGCGCCGGGTTTGCTCAAGCCGCTCTCGAGCCGTTGAGTGGGTACGCGGTGATTAACCTCCGCGGGATTTCTGTGGATGAAGGTGAATTCATCCGTTTAATTTGCGAGGTTGCTCCCCAAGTCGGCATCACGTCAGACATCAACATCCGATATGCCGCCGACGCACCGGTCATGCCATTCGTCTGTGATTTAGACGACGAGCTAACGCTAGAACTATTTCCCAACATGCCCCTGACGCCACTACATGACGGAATCCGTCAATCGCTGCAAGCGTTCTTAGATTAAGCAACAACCAGCGCAAACTGATGCTGAACGCATCTCTGAAATACTAGGATGACAATGCATCCAACGCCATCAGCGCGTAATTCATATGGATCGCTGAGCCATAGGGTAATGCTGCTTCATCTGCTTTGAATTGTGGATGGTGCACGCCGTAGGTCGCGCCAATCTCTTCATTGCCCACTCCCAGAAAAGCAAAACAACCGGGAATTTGCTCGGTGTAATAAGCAAAATCTTCTCCACCCATGACAGGTTCCATCTCCAATATATTGCCGTCACCTAAAATTTCCGCAACGGCTCGTTGAGCCATTTCCCAACAACCTTCATCGTTCACAGTTGGCGGATAATCGTGGCCTGGGAAAGAAACCTCCGCTTCACATCGATTGACCTCCGCAATGCCCTTGGCAATTGTCTCAACACGCGATTGCAAGTGCTTCAACCCGTCTAGGGATAACGAGCGTATCGTACCCCCTATTTGGATCTCTGGTGGAATCACGTTGAACGCCGATCCGGCATGCATCATCGTAATGCTGATCACGCCAGAATCCAAGGGATCGAGCTCGCGTGATAAAATCGTCTGCAATTCCACAACAATTTTAGATCCGGTCACAATTGGATCAATCGTATCGTGCGGACGAGCCGCGTGCCCACCCTTGCCCTTAACCGTAATACTCACTTGCCCAGCGGCTGCAAGTAAGGTACCTGCTCGCGAGGCTAGCATTCCGGTGGGCAACGTCGGCGCGACGTGTAATCCAAATATCCGCTCGACTGCCGGATTTTCTAGGACTCCCTCACTACGCATTCGCTCGCCACCAGCACCGCCCTCTTCAGCCGGTTGAAAAATTAGCTTCACCGTACCGTTGATCAAGTCTTCGTGATTCTTTAATAACTTGGCTGCACCTAATAACATCGAAGTGTGGCAATCATGTCCACAGGCATGCATCTTGCCATCAACTTCACTCTTAAAATCAATGTCCGCTTCTTCATGAATCGGCAACGCATCCATGTCTGCCCGCAAGGCGATGCAGGGGCCATCACCGTTACCGAGTGTTGCAACGACACCAGTTATCGCAATCTCGTTTTCAAAGGGGATGCCTAACTCCGTTAAATTAGCTTGCACCAATTTACTGGTCTCAAATTCTTCATACATCAACTCGGGGTGCCGATGTAACTGGCGACGGATATCTATTATCCATGACTGCATTGTTTTTGCTTCGTCGAGAATCTCTTGAGCTTGCATTTTATAAATCCTGCAGGTGTTTGATGTTTCTATTAATGAAAAATCCAATAAGACAATAGTACATAAAATCAACATCCAAATGTTGTTAGTTCTTTTACCAATTCACAACACAATTCCCTTAGTGCGACAAGTATAAGGTTGCTATAGGTAATGAGGCATGCAATTCGCCAAACCCATGCACCGTCATAATTTAACCGGAGCAAGCCTCACTGTTGACTCACCTCATGTTTCGCTCGTTAAAAAGGGTTACAATGAACGGCTAACCAATGTAGCTTTACCTTTCCGCGTATTAGAAATAGATCATGCCCAAATCAACGTCCATCACCATTGTTACACTATTGCTCGTCTCCTGTACTGTCACATCTATCTTAAATGCTACTGAAGTTACCAAACTCACCCCTAAGAACTGGGACGACTTTGTTCCCGCAGGAAAAGAAGTCGATGCCATTTACGGCGATTATGCCATCCGTAATGACGTGCTAACAGCAATCATTGCGCAACCCAAGCAGAGTCGTAATGCCAATCTGACCGTGCGTAACGTCTATGGTGGAGTACTCGATTTAACCCGCAATAATGACAACAACGACCAACTCAGTTGTTTCTATCCAACCAATCAACGATTTACCTTTACCGACGAAGACTCAGTAAAAATACAACACAACGAAGATGGAACGGCAACTCTCTCCTTTACTAGTCTAAAACGTGCCGATTCAGTGCAGGCAGTGCTGACATATTCATTAGGAAATGGGGACAGCGGTCTGACAATCTCCACGGCGTATCACAACCATTCGGAGGCGGATCAAACAATCTCACTCCAAGACGGAATCCGTGCAGATTCTCCTTTTACCTCTGGAGTACAAGACGGGATGTACTGGACCAATGATAATTGGTTTCGCCAAGCCTACGGGATTATGGCGAACGGATACTCCATCACTCGTACCGGTGGCGGTGGACGAATTCTCAAATACGAAAAAGACAAGTCCAGTGACCTAATCGTCGCGGCAAATGCAACAGCTCAACTCTCGCGAACCCTAATCCCTAGCGGAAGTCTATTGGGCATACAAGCAGAGTTTGCCCAGCGCAGCGAGAATAAAACATCCAACGTTTCATTAACCTGTAAAGATAACGCTGGCCCCATTCACAACGCAAATATTCGCCTATCCAGAGATGGAGCTTTTTATGGCGACATCCGTACCAACGGACAAGGTATTGCCGAATTCGGACTCGCTCATGGCAAATACACCGCTGTTTGTTCTGCCCAAGGAAGACCCGATCAGACTTTTGAGTTAACTTTCGAGTCCGCCATAGAAAAAACAATTACCTTTGATCCCTGTGGTTACGTTGCAGCACGTATCACAAACCAACATGGACTTCCGATTGGCTGCAAAATCACATTTTACGGAACCGGCGAAACAAAAGATCCTGACTTTGGTCCTAAACAGGCGGCAGTGCGTGCACTCAATCTCTTCTACGCCTTGCGTGGAACATTCCGCCAAGAGTTAACACCAGGAACGTACGAACTGATTTTTAGTCACGGCCCAGAACATGATATCGTCATCAAAACCGTAAACATCAAAGCGGGTCAAACAACCAGCCTTGAGATTCAACTCGACCATGTTGTCGATACGTCAGGATGGATTAGCGCAGACTACCACACCCACTCGTCTCCCTCTGGCGATAATACCTCCGTCCAAATCGGACGCGTCATCACACTTATTTGTGAACAGATCGACTATGCACCCTGTACGGAACATCAACGCGTCAGCTCCTACACGCCACTGCTAAAAGAACTAGGCGTGGAACACTTGATGGGAACTTCGACTGGGATGGAACTGACCGGACGTGAATTGCCCGTAAATCATCAAAACGCTTTTCCACTTAGACACGTACCACGCACCCAAGACGGTGGTGGCCCGACTATCGAAGACGACCCCGTTCGTCAAATCGCTAAACTTGCTGCTTGGAATGACAATGCCTATAAATTAGTCCAAGAAGACCATCCGACGCTGATGCAAATCTATCAAGACCGTGATCGTGACGACAAGCCAGATGGTGGTTTCCGAGATATGTTTCAATA
>JAYZBF010000151.1:0-12516 GCA_036338835.1 Planctomycetota bacterium | reverse complement strand
CGTCGTTAGTTTTTCGAGAAACGACTCGTTTTGAAACCGTGGCAAGTAGAACTTGAGAATATACAACATCTCTCGACCTTGATAATCAAACAAGCGCTGAGCCCCATACCGTTTTCCATTTCGAATACCCTCGCGAGCACCGTTTTCAAATCGCATTGGTGTTAGTGTTGCATGCAGACCATGACGAACGCCTTTCCGAGTTTGTGAAAAGGCGACCGCAACAAAATCCATGTCAATATGGGTCATGCGATCATGTCGTTGAGTGATATCGACGCATAACCGCCGCATGTTTCCAGTAAAATCAAAACCGGCAGGCACAACTTCGCCCGTGAGTTGATTGCGGGACTTCGCTGGGTCGTTATGCGAGTAAGAAGTTCGTTGTTTAGATGTCATTTAGGGCAAACATACTCATGTTGATATTAACACAGCGTCGTAGTGACTGATATTGATTTTGAACATCGATAAAGAGTACTCTGTGGAACTCATTTTCGGATTTTATTGAATCGTCTTTAACTTCAAATAAATAATACCAGTGATTTCACCCCGTTGCACCACCAATATTCTCGTTATCGTAGCCATCGCGATCGGTGCAACAGGATGCCGTTCCATCGTAACGCCACAATGGTCGCTTGAAGATGAAGTCACTAAAACCGCGCTCTCCGCTCCTCTACTGGCCCGTGACGCCGTTATCCTCGAAGTTGCCTTCATCCGTGTTGCAGCAAATGCAAACAGTAATAATTCCAGGTTTTGGCCAGATATCGACGAAACGCATTTAGCTGCGGACGACCGCAAACGGCTTGCGCAAAACGGAATCCGTTGCGGATTAATCGCGGGTTCACTGCCTGATTCTCTCACTGAACTCATCAACGGCGACGCCAACACTGTAGACTTGGAAGCGTTGACTGGCAGTTTGAATTTAAACCTAGAAAACCGCAATCAACGCCTCCAATTTAGAGCGGGGCAAGCGGGGCAAATTGTGATGAGCAAATCGGTAAAAGAAAACATTACTGTGATTACTTCAGATTCTCAATACGCGGTGGCCGAACGCTTCAGTCAGGCGCAATGCCAATTTCAAATCAAGACATACCCTCAAGGTGATGGACGAGTCAGAATCGAATTGATCCCGCAAATCCATCACGGAGATCCACGGGCTGAATTTACGGGGCAAGACGGAGCATGGCTACTAAAAACACAACGTGCTGTAAAACAATACGACGCGGTTCCGATTACAGCACTGATATCCCCTGGGGAATCTTTACTGCTCAGTGCCGATTCTCATAACAAAGGTTTAGGTCGGCAATTTTTTGTGATCAATGACGACGACGAAAAAACCAACCACTTGCTGTTAATGCGCTTAGTGCACACTCAATACGACGATCTTTTCGCTCCAAATGAAACTCCACTCGAATAACACCTGGACGTTTCTTTGCGAGGAACCCGACAATCTTGCGTTTCACCCGCTTGAGGATATTCGCATGTCCAATAATAATGATTGTTAAACAAGCAGTAAAAAGAGATGGTCAACAGTTGGCCACCCACGCAATAACAAATCTTCTCACTTAATAGCTCACAAGGAGTAAACACATGGCTTTGGTTCCCTTACGTGTCATTTTGGATCACGCAGCTGAAAATGAATATGGCGTTGCTGCATTTAACGTAAACAACATGGAACAAATCCAAGCCATCATGGAAGCAGCACAAGAGACCGATTCTCCGGTCATCGTACAAGCATCACGAGGTGCTCGTGGATATTCGCAGGATGCATACTTGCGACACCTGATGCTAGCGGCTGTTGAGCTCTACCCACATATCCCTGTTGTCATGCACCAAGACCACGGTAATAACGTTGACACATGTGTCAGTGCTATGGAAAACGGTTTTACTTCAGTCATGATGGATGGATCGTTAGAAGCAGATGGAAAGACTCCAGCGAGCTACGAATATAACGTGGACGTGACCAAACAAGTCGTTGATCTAGCACACGCACAAGGTGTTTCGGTCGAAGGCGAATTAGGATGTTTAGGTTCACTTGAAACAGGCATGGGCGATCAAGAAGACGGTCATGGTGCTGAGGGCGTTCTATCCCGAGAACAACTTCTAACCGATCCCGAAGAAGCGGAACAATTCGTTGCTTCTACAGGTGTTGATGCCTTGGCCGTTGCTATTGGCACAAGTCACGGTGCTTATAAATTCACTAATAAACCCGACGGTGAAGTACTGGCGATGGATCGCATCGACGCGATCCACGCTCGACTCCCTAACACACACCTCGTGATGCATGGTAGTTCTTCCGTGCCCCAAGAATTACAAGACATCATCAACGAGTTTGGTGGGAACATGAAGCAAACCTACGGTGTCCCTGTCGAAGAGATTCAACGTGGAATTCGTTCAGGCGTTAGAAAAATCAATGTCGATACCGACAATCGTCTGGCCATGACCGGAGCAATCCGTAAGGTACTCACCGAGAACAAGGCGGAATTTGATCCTCGGGCTTACCTCAAGCCAGCCCGTGAAGCAATGAAGCAAGTTTGTGTCGCTCGTATGGTCGCTTTCGGCCAAGCCGGTCACGCCGAAAAACTTCGAACATCGCTATAGATTAACGTCTAAACTCGACCATCATTTGCGTTCCTTAGTAGATCAAGTCTACCTACTGCTACGCAACAAATTTTGCCGTTTGATAACAGCATTGCTCCAAAATCGCTTTCTGCGGTAAAATCTCTACGCAGTTTGACAAATCCAAACGATGGGTCTCTGCTGCGCAATAAAACCGTAAGGAACGACGTTTCGATGAGTACTCCCGCGCGTGTTTCAGGTGCTCCTGCAAAACATCTGAACACATTTGAACAAATACGACTTGCCCAAGAAATCATTCTAAGCGAAGCGTCTGCGCTAACACAATTAGGGGATAATCTACCGGATCAGTTTTGTGATGCAGTTGCAGCAATTTCACAAACAACGGGCAGCCTGATTGTCATCGGTATCGGCAAAGCAGGACTCATCGGTCAAAAGCTTGTCGCGACGTTTGCTTCAACTGGGACTCCAGCTCATTTCCTACATCCCAGTGAAGCGATACATGGAGACCTGGGCCGTATCCAAGGCAACGATACCGTACTGCTGCTATCGTACAGTGGTGAAACGGAAGAGATCACGCGATTACTCTCCAAGTTAACGGCTCTAGAAATCCCTCGCATTGCCATCACATCAAGTCTCAACAACACGCTAGCCCGACAATCCAGTATCGTCCTTCCCTTAGGAATTCTGCATGAAGCAGGATCGCTGCGACTCGCACCAAGCACAAGCACCACTGCAATGTTAGCGATTGGAGATGCCTTGGCATTAGTCACGAGTGAACTTCAACAATTCACAGCAAACGATTTTGCTCGATTCCATCCGGGTGGGTCGTTAGGACGTAAGCTTGCGAGTGTCCGTGAAGTCATGCGACCGCTAACGGAATGTCGCGTAGCGCACCAACATCAAACCATCCGAGATGTCTTTGTGACAAGTAGTATGCCTGGGCGTCGAACGGGAGCAATCATGCTCATTGACAGTGTTGGAGTGTTAACCGGTCTATTTACGGACAGTGATTTGGCACGAATGCTCGAACAAAACAACGATACCAATTTCGATACTCCGATTGGCAATTACATGACAGCCAATCCGATTACGATATCCGATACACAAATGTTAGCGGATGCGGTGGAAATTTTCAGTGACAGACGCATCAGCGAGTTGCCTGTAACCAATGACAACGGTGAGCCCGTTGGATTAGTCGACATCACAGACACCGTCGCCTTTTATCCAACACAATCTGCAAACGAAAATGCAACCGTCATTAAACTATCAACTACGGACAATCCCAGCAAATCATGATGTCTAACACCACTATCGAAAACATCAAGCTGATTTTATCCGATGTAGACGGTGTTTTGACCAATGGCGCCATTGGTTTCGACAACGCCGGTATCGAAACAAAACAGTTTCATATCCGCGATGGATTAGGAATAAAAATGTGGCAACGAGCTGGTTTTCAATTTGGCGTTTTAACAGCTCGAAGTTCCCATATTGTCAAAGTTCGCTGTCAGGAACTTGGAATAGATATGGTTCGACAAGGGTTTGAAAACAAACTGCCTGCTACGATTGAGTTGATAAAAAGTCTACACCTCAACCTCGATCAAGTATGTTTCGTCGGTGATGACTTGACGGACATGCCAGTCATTTCTGCTGTTGGATTAGGAGTGGCTGTTGCGGACGCTGCGCCAGAAGTACTTGCCGAGGCTGATTTCGTAACCCAAACCAACGGAGGAAACGGAGCCGTTCGCGAGCTGGTCGAAATGATTCTACGAAAAACTGATCGCTGGCAGGGACTCGTTGAGCAATACTATTCATGCCATCTACCGGAGGACCAACCGTGATCCGCCGTATCGTTGGTACCTTTGCTTGCCTTGTTGGTGTTTCGATCGCCTATTGTACATATGCGCTTACATTTGCCTCAACAATCGAGCCGACCTATCACACACCTGAAATCAGCGACGGCAACGAATTTTGGCAAACTACAGCTTCCGATAATCGGCTGACCCTCAAAACACTTTTTCCACCAAACGCTTGGCAGCTACAGCAGCCAAAAGTGATTGAAACCCGCCATGGAATTCTGCTTTTCCAAGAATACCAACGTAACGGCGATGAGTTTGTTATTAAACCCTGCACGTATATTATTTTTCAAGACGACATGGATGCCGCTGCAGAATTAAACGCCGATAATGACCCAACGTCAGCCGACAAATCGCAGCGGATCATTACTCTGAACGCCGTTAATGGCGCTGTCATTTCCGCTAATATTCTCAACGAATCCAATGCTGCAGATACTATTCCCACTGGCCGTTTGATCGGTGATGTATTAATCCATAGCAGAGAATCCCATCCCAATTCTAATGATGCTTTCCGAGTTGAGACTCGTAATATCCAATTCGAAAAAAACCAAATTTGGACAACACACGACGTTCATTTCCAATATGGCGATCATGAAGGTCAGGGCCGTGACCTTGTAATTAACCTCAAAGAAATAGAACCGTCGCGTATTGCAAGTGAAAGTACGAATCCAGTATCACAGATTGATTCCGTTGAGCTTATCGACGTAGATTATGTACGTTTGGTGATCGACCAAAATCTCTTTGCAAAAAAAAGTCTGGCCGATAGCGAACCCACTCTCGGGCAGATGTCAGTCCATTGTCAGGGTCCTTTACGGATCGACTTTTCCAATTCACTGATAACCTTAGAAGATCAAGTCGACGTGGTTGTCTCACGACCTGGGCAGAGCGATGACCGCCTGCAGTGCGAACGGCTAGAACTGGCATTTTCAATGCCTAACCAGATGCCTCTGGATGCCTCCATTCCCTCGGCACTACAACCAACAAACATTTTTACCTTTCAAAGCTTAACAGCATCCGGAAATCCGCTTTCAATAGAATCTCCCGAACAACAATTAACCATCAGCGGGCAGACCGTTTCCTTTGATATGGTCGAGGGTACGTTTTCCATTGAAGATTCCCAACAGAGTGAGGTCAACATTGGTAATCATCGATTTGAAGTGGCCAGCTTTCAATATCAAATGGCCGCTGACCCTAAAGAATTAGGAGCGTTTGTCGCCAAGGGCGCTGGTTCATTTCATTCCGCAGAGTCCGATTCAGCCACGAATAAAATCGCTGTGGCTTGGAATCGCAATTGCACATTGGAAAAGCTCGAACATGAACATCTATTGTCCTTAGAGGGACAAGCGGAGATCAGCCTTACGGGCGTTGGTACGATCGCAAGCGATCGTATCCATATTTGGTTGGACGAATTGATAGACTCCTCAAATCAAGTAACCAACCAATCCAAGAAAAACAAAATTACTCCCGTTAGAATATTGGCGTCGGGAGATGTGTTGCTCGACACTGTCGAGTTACGAGCCAACACGCAAAGGGCCGAGGTTTGGCTGCGCAAGAAAATGCCTCCCACGGGAAATGCTTCGACACCGCCTGTACCAAATCTACTAGCAAACGATGACAATGAGGCTGGGCAAACCGGCCCTAAATATATTGTGCAGGGTGATTTGATTCAAATTCAATTAGCCCAAAAGGACGGTAAACACATTTTGCAGGAAGCCTTGATTAAGGACAAATTAGTGCTGCGTCAAGTTTCAAGTTCACCAGGTGGGCGATCTCCCTTCGTATTGCATGGAAATGGTGTCAGCTTAAAAAGGGACCTTGCAGGTTTGTTTGAAATGACACTCACGGGAAATTCCGATCGAGGCCAACCAGCGTGGATCGCCTTCGAAGAATTTCAAATCAGTGGAAATCAAATAAGTCTCAATCAACAACAGAACCTCATGTGGATCAAGGGCGCGGGTGAAATCGCGTTTAGCCCTCTCGATACCGCCACAGCAACTCAAACTCGCCGCATTTCATGGCAAGAGCAAATGGCTTTTGATGGTTCACAGATAGAGCTTTTTGGTAATGTAAAAACTAGAGGTCAATTTGCGACCGACAAGAAAACAATGTTTGACTTGACGTTGGATTGCGGTGTTCTCCGTGGTTACTTAACAAAACGAGTTAATTTTAGTTCGCTGGAAAACCAAATACCTGCCGAGTTGTACATGCTCAGTTGTGGCAATGCAGTTTCGATATTGAACCGAGTGCTCGACGCGGACAAACTGCAACAAGCGTTTCATCAGATGCAAGCAAACAATCTTAGCTTTTACCCTAAGACCGGAGAGATAAAATCTAGTGGTCGAGGCTGGATTCGTTCCACATTTAGAAATAACGGCAAGTCACTTGGTACGGCATTAGAAGCCAATGCTACGGGTGCATTACAGAGTTTATTTGTCACGTTCAAAAAAAGTGTCGCTGGTAACATAACACAACAACATTTGACCTTTAGTGGCAATGTCGAGTCATTATTTGGCATAGTCAATAATTGGAACGTTAAGCTCGACCCCAATGCAACTGCGGGAATGGGTGCACCGGAGATTGAATTGAACTGTGATCAGTTGTCCATCGCGAACATCTCAACCACTGCTACTACCTCGATCGTATTAAATGCCAGCGGAAACACTTATATAGAATCACAACAATACGTCGGCCTCGCACATCGAGTTACCTATTCGCAATCCAAGAATAATCTCATCATGGAAGGTGGCCGCGGCGACGCCAAATTATGGATTAATCGCAACAAATCACCAGTGCCGAATGTTGCTGCGCGTAAGATTATCTATTCCATTGAAACGGGTGCCGTCGACGTCTATGCACCCAACGTCCTCGACTCAGGGCGGTAAGGTCACTCAGGCTACAGTTTCTAATACGCGAATACCGGTCAATCAAATACTCCGTTGTCGTTCTTGTTCTAATCGCTGCACAATAAATTCCACAACTTTAGCTGCTTGGGCATCATAATAATCTTCACCATGCCCACCAGCCACCGTGTCAAAATCATGTTCATGTGGAACCCCAAGCGAATACAGTTTCATCTGCATCCGATCCACACCAGCAAACCAATCGTGATCTGTTGGGTCGCAACATAGGAACTGATGCCGAGGCCAATTTAGCGGGTGAATATGCAACAGTGCCGTGTCTTGTCGAGCATCTTCTGGATCGGCATACATGCCGGGTAGAGTCTCATCTTCACCGCGTTTCATTCGCAAATGATAATCAATCGCTGGTGAAATCGCTGCCACAATAGGGAATGTATTAGGGTACTTATAGGCAAATCTCAAAGCACCTTGGCCACCCATGCTGGTACCCATCAAGGCTGTCTCCTGGCCATTGTGGCCCCACTGCTGCTCAATAAAGGGCAATATATGTTCCAATAAGTATTGTTCAGCCGTGATCTGCGAGTCAAATTCCTCGCAAATCACATCTGTCCACCAACTCCGTTGAGTGCGCGGACCAATGACTCGCAAACCATGTTTCTCAAACTGCTCAGTAAAGACCGGCTTGTCTTGTAAACGACCTAAATGCACTCCATGCAAATAGATGACAACGGGACCATCAGCGTTCGCCGTAACTGGCTCAAACACCTCGCATTGATGACCTCGCACTTCAATATTTGACCACATAAACGTTTTGCCTTTTGCTTTCCTTTTCAATCTCGCCAACAATCAATCGCATTCAAAAACAACCAATGGCAGTCACTGGTGAATAATACTAAACAAAGCTGAACAATGAAGTTTAATTGATGTTACTAAAACAGTACAATGGGCGGAATTATTCCAAGGAAAAGCCTCTGTGAAAACACTGATCAGCCAAGCCGAACTGGAAACTGGTATCACCAGCATGTCGGCAGACATAAATAAGCAACTCGGATCAACTCCCCTTACGGTCATCTGCGTGTTGACAGGCAGTATTATACTCGTAGCAGATTTGATTAGGCACCTAGAAATGCCCATACGATTAGGCGCTTTGTCTGCGAGCAGTTATAAGGGCAATACCGTCCGTGATACATTAACACTCGACGCACATCTATTGCCCAACCTCCAAGGGCAACATGTATTGATCGTCGATGACATTTTTGATACCGGCCACACATTAAACGAGGTCCATAAACATATCCAATCATTACCACCTGCGGCTGTCTATACCGCTGTACTGCTGCGAAAAAATGGCCGCCAAGAAATTGAACTCGATATTGACTTCGTTGCTTTTGAAATTCCGGATGAATTCGTCGTTGGTTACGGACTAGATTATCAAGACCTCTATCGTAACTTACCCTATGTTGCCGTTTTAGAGGAACACGAGATCGAACAGGCCGCCGAGCCATCCGTATAGACTAAACAACGTGTTTACATACGCCCAACCATCACACTACACCTTTAAACAGACAACAACCATTATGTCCGGTCTAAGGATTGCTATGATCACTCGCCGTTTTTGGCCACTCGTAGGTGGCGGAGAAATGGTTATGGCAAACCTCGCCTGTGAATTCAAAAAACTTGGGGCACAACCAACCATTCTGACAGCCCAATGGGATCCCAGTTGGCCGCTTCAAATTGAACACCGAGAAATTCCTGTACAACGGTTATCGAACCCCGCTCGCCGAGGTTGGGGTACCTACGTATACATGGATGCATTATCTCGCTGGCTCCAAAACAACGCATCACAATATGACGCTGTACTAGTTTCTATGCTGAAACACTCAGCCTACTCTGCCGTGGGAGCCTGTAAGAAACTCGGACATCCTGTCATGCTACGAATTGAAGGTGGAGGCGAAACCGGTGATTGTGCCTGGCATGAAACCGCCAGATTTGGGAAACGTATTCACCGCCGCTGTCAACAAGCCGCTGCAATTGTCACACCTAGTCAAGCTACGTACGACGAAGCATCAGCTGCGGGCTTCAAGTCAAGTACTTTGCATCATATACCCAACGGCGTAGCTATTGAGCGGAGCAGTGTAGTTGATAAAGCTACCATCCGCGAGCGACTTCACGAGATAAATCATGACCTAAGCGTCGACCCCGACACTAAAATCGCATTGTTTACGGGAAGGCTAACACGCAAAAAAGGGTTGTTCGAGTTAGTTTCCGCATGGCAATCGGTCGCGGAGCGCATCCCCAATAGTCAGTTGTGGCTCATCGGCGAAGGCCCCGACCGAGACCAATTATTCGATAAAATCCGCGATCTAGATTTGGTGGGCCGTGTAGTTATGCCAGGCACATTTGACGCTGTGGATGATTTTCTTGCTGCCGCCGACGCCTTCACATTACCCTCCTACACCGAAGGGCTTTCCCTCTCGCTGCTAGAAGCAATGGCCCATCGTTTGCCTGTGATCGCCAGTAACATCGAGGGTAATCGACAGCTCATTGTCGATGGAACGCACGGTCGACTTATTCCAGTACAAGACGTCGAGTCACTAGGGGCTGCCATTTACGAAGCGTTTACCAATGACAATCAGCAACAAGTTGACGCAGCGGAAACTCGAGTCGCAACCGAGTTCTCGCTCGCCAGCATGGCTCAAGCGCATCTTGATCTGCTCGCTCAAGCCGTTGTCAACTCTTGCGAAAGTTAATCGATGACCACTGATGTGCTACACGTTGTATCGAGCGACACGGCTGTGGATGCAATCATGCAAATCCGCGCACTCGCAGCCAATAGTATCTCGACACACCGACTGTTGTGCCTCAATCAAATCGGCGCTGCGTCCACCACCCAGCTACAAACATGGCTCGGTGACCACGTCGAACTGACCGTCATCGACAATAAGTCAACGTGGAGTAGCATTTGGAATCGCTGGCGAAAACGCGCCCTGTTCACCGCGGCAACAACAGTCTATTGGGATCCATTGCAATTCACCAACTTCCAAGCCACATTACTGTTGCAAAATCAATCTCGTAAAGTTGCCGCCTTGACTCTACCGAGTTCCCGTGAGATGCGGTTCCCAACATATATGGGTAAAAAATTACTGCAGCGGGCCCAATACATCGTAGCCTCATCGGCAACGCTCGCTTCCCAACTTGGACAACAAGTTTCCGATATCGCGGAGATTGATCAAATCACACCTCAATTTGTATTACCAGCGTCCAGCAATAGCGACGGTTTGGACCTAAAAGAACATTTATGCTTAGATTCTTCCACACAATTAATCGGTTGCCTTGGCGAATTCAAACCACATCTTCGGCTTAAAGAAGCCACCTGGATTGTCGACATTCTACAAAAAGTTAGAACCGACGTACACGTCGTGCTCATCGGCGACGGGCCCCAACGTGAAATACTGCGTCGCTATCGGGACCAAATGTGGCAGAGAAACCACGTACATTTTTTGTCACCGTGGCATCTATCGCCACAGGTATTTCAGCAACTTGATTGCATCTTGACGCCTGGGGATCACATTGGCCAAAGCATCGGAGTTCCACTGGCCAATGCATTTGGCTTAGCCAATATCGCAACTCAGAGCGCTTGTCATAGAGAATTGGAAAATCTTGCGAATCACGACGGCATGAAATTAGGCGGGCCCGATGCTGGCAGTCTTGCAAAACATGTACTTTTAGCACTTAAATCCAAGCATCCGGTCAGTCCATTCCAAGACGACCGGGATGCCCAACAGCAACTAACAAAGTATCAAAATCAATTCAATTCGATACTGAACGGCTAAATATCTTTGATCCTCTTAAATTCATTAGTGAACTGTAACCGCGCACAGTGCGATACATATAGAGTGTCTTTTGTTTTTTCCTTTAGCGTGCAGAGTTACTGATGTGCGGAATAACCGGTGGCGTATGGTCCGATCCATCCCGAGCTATTACTCAGGAGCAATTGGATGATATGACATTCGCCTTGCAGCACCGAGGCCCTGATGAAATCGGGATGCATCTTCCCGCTGGCGAACCAAGTTCCACAAACTCTGGCAATCTAGGTGTCGCCTTAGGTTTTCGCCGGTTAGCGATCATCGATGTCCAGCAAGGTCAGCAACCGGTTTGTAATGAAGATGAATCTATTTGGTTAGTTTTCAACGGTGAGATTTATAATCACGCAAAACTGCGACAACAGCTCATAAGTCAGGGGCATAGTTTTCGTTCCCATTGCGATTCCGAAACCATTGTCCATCTCTATGAACAATACGGCGTCGACTTACTCGATCACCTAAACGGGATGTTTGCCTTTGCGATTTGGGACTCCAATAATCAACGGTTGATGTTAGCCCGCGATCGCCTTGGCCAAAAACCACTCTACTACCATTTCCACCCAAGTAGCGGGCAAGTCCTATTTGGCAGTGAATTGAAGAGCATTCTTGCGAGCGGTCTTGTGAAACGTGAGTTGAATCCCCGAGCGCTCGACGATTTTTTGGTCTATCAATATGTCCCCCATCCACGGTCAATATTTCAAACCATTGATAAACTTGCTCCTGGCCATTACGCCGTTTTTGAAGATGGAAAATTACAAACGCAATGCTACTGGAATCCCGAGTTTGAGCACGTTCACGATTTATCCCATAGCGACACAAAAACAAAATTGCTCGAACTACTTACGACCAGCGTTCATTCTCGGATGGAAAGCGAAGTGCCTTTAGGTGCTTTTCTCAGCGGTGGCGTGGATTCTTCGTTGATCGTGGCCCTGATGAATCAACATCAGCAGATGAAACAAAACGCATCCAAGATACAAACCTTTTCCATTGGCTTTCCAGTCAAGGAATATGATGAGAGTAAATATGCGCGTCAGGTCGCGGAGTTTATTGGCACCGACCATCATGAATTCACCGTTGACCCCGATGCGATTAATATTTTGCCCTCGCTCAGCAGTCATTATGACGAACCATTCGCTGATAGCAGCGCAATTCCCACATGGTATTTAGCACAACTGACTCGCGAGCATGTCACGGTAGCACTATCTGGTGACGGAGGAGACGAATTATTTGCGGGTTATCCACGATACCGAGCGATTGCGTTGGCCAATAAGATCGACCGTATACCCCTGATCAAAGCCCTGCTGCGTTTGAGATTACATCGACTATTACCAGGCAGTTCGCGCTACAAGTCGCGTTTACGGCGACTTC
>JAYZBF010000150.1:0-6714 GCA_036338835.1 Planctomycetota bacterium | reverse complement strand
GAGAAAAATTAACATATAGCCGACACCAAGTGCTTCAAACACCCAAGTCAGATAAGACGTTTCCCCCTCGGCAGCCTGATCGCCCACCGCCGCCGGCGCGTTGTCGTCGGCATCGACCGGAGCCGGTTCCGCAACGTCCTCTACAGGCGCGTTTTCCTCAGGCAGTTCATCTTGGGCAACCGCCACTGATGTCATATTGAGGCTGAGCGAATCGCCCAAACCGACAACTAGCGCTAATGCCGTTAGCCCTGTCAAAATCCATTTGGGCCACGCTGGAATTGCTAATTGAACCATTATTGTCTCCGTTCTTTGAATCTAAAACTCATTGTTGAGTGTGGTACAAAAGTACCGCATAAGTAAAATGTTAGTATTAGTCTATTATTTTAAGGGATGTGATTGTGATAAATGTTTGGTGCGACGGCTTCTGTATTATTCCCGAACGGTCGCCAAAATAAAAGCTCGGGCGCAAATGATTGTAGATTATTCTGCCCTTGATTTTTGTTCCCAAAAGGTGCCCGCATACTTTTCTCGCAGCAGACGTTTGCTGTCTTGAGCACGATCCGCTTTACTAACCTCGCTCCACAACTGCGACAAGTGATACAGTGATTCCGCATGTGCATCAGCGGATTCGTTAAATATTAAGTGGGTGTGTAGAAACGCAAGAATAGCATCTTTGGGCTGTTTATTGCTGCGGTAACAAACACCCTGAGCATTGTACGCTTGAGCAAATAACTGTTTCTGCGTTTTAGGATCATTGTCCTTAATCAACTTATCAGTCAGCGCGATGCCGGCTGCCGCCTTTCCCGTTTCACCCAAACACCTTGCTTGGCCAGCTTTTGCCTCCGAAACGGTCGATTGCATCAACGGCGTCGTCGCTTGAACCGCAGCCACTTTCTCGAACATGATCAACGCACTGGCAAACTCGCCTTTGCCAACCGTTGAATTAGCTAATCGCAACGTCCCTTTGATTTGCAAATCTGTCCACGGAGATGTCGTTAAAATAGTGTACTGTTCAGCAGCCTTGTCAAAACTTCCCACCGCGTACGCTAAATCGCCGAATAACTCGACGACTTCATAATAATGGTAGCTATCCGCGTGTTGTTGTAAAAACGTGACTAACACGGAACCAGCTTGCATTTTATCGCCGTCACCAGCCAGCGCACTGCGGGCATCAACTGCGGCAAGCATATAAGCAACATCCTGTTTAACGAAAGGATTCTGGATCGCATCAAGATTCACCTTAGCAAGTTCGGCTCGAGCATCTTTTAACTGCCCTTTTCGAAACATCGCTGCCGCTTGCAAGACCTCGGTAGGGGAGTCCACAAATTGGATTCGCGATACGTCGTTGGCTGCCAACTTACGCGGTACACCGTTTACTCGTACGGCTACTTCGTTTTTAGTAATCGAGTCAATCAAACCCTTCACTGACTCACCAGGATTACTGATCAAGTAAATCTGATCCTTGACCTGAGCTTGCACAGCAGTCGTACCGACCAAAAACAGACCCGATAATAGCAGGAGTTTCATTAGTTGTAATCGTTTGATCATTTGTAATATCCCTATTTATCTCTTTATCAATCGGCTGTCACCCCCGTAGGAGCAAATCATCATTTTCCTCAAAGCCACGCGGGGCTAACTCTACTTGATTGCTAAACCTGTAACACTTTCCCCTAAAGCTTTTTGAATTTGCCGTAACAGCGCATCAAATTGAGCCTTGAATTCCGGCCCTCCAAGTTCTGGGTATATTTTCTGTGTGTTGAGTATCTCTAATTTGGCATAACCTAAATATTTCTTTTTGTCTTCACCCGTCTTCAACATCGCATAACCCAAACGGGCCTCAGCAATCCCCAGACGAGACTCATAGTATTCGTTTTTGAATGTGTCTTTGCCCTGTGTCAACTTGCTTATCTTTCGCCAACCCCAGATTAGGTTGTCGCCGCTTTTCATTTCGCGCGCACCCCCAATAGCTAGCAAATATTTAGCCGTATCCTTTTCCAGCACCCCTAATTCACTATAAGTGCGCGCGGCTTCTATTTGAACGCTGACGTTCGATGGTGTCGCTAATAGAATGTAAGCAAGCTCAGTCGAGGCTGCAGGGTATTCACCGATCTTCTTCATGACTTGAGCCAAATTTAAGCGAATCGAACCAATATACGCCTTCGCCGTCGCCGGGTCTTCGTGCACCCAAGTTGGATCCGCTTTGCCTGTTGTTTTAATTGCGGTAAACTGCGCGATCGCTTTTTCATAATATGCTTTGGCTTGAGGCGTCATCTCACCGTTGACCTCAAATCCGTTACCTAGGCTCTGCATCGTGACGCCAACCCAATGTCGAACGGTAAATTGATCCGACGTCTTGCTGACTTCATTGAGGAAGGTTTCAAAGCCATTGGCAAGCACCTGTCGCTGGGCGTCATCACTGGCGGCGGCTAATTGAGCTTCTAATTCTCTAGCCAAAGTAAAATAAATGCTCACCAAACGTTTTTGCCCATCCGGGGTTTCGCCAACAAGGTCATTTAGCTCAGCCATGATTGCTTTGGCGTCGTCAATGTGTGCTTGGGCGTCCTCACCAGATCCAAGCATGGCGATATGGCCACTGAGGGCAATTCGAAAACCTTGTTCCGCTAGCGAAGAATTGCTGGCCGCGGGGTCGTTATTTCGAATCAGCGTAAGCAAACCATAATCATCAGCTTCTAAATGAGTGACGGCTTTGGCTGCCTCACCCACTTGAATATAATACTGACAAGCCGACAACAAACCGTTCACGGAACTCGAGGTAATACGAGCAGTTTTTGCATTGGCGGCTAAATGGTCTGTGCCCGCCGTCAACATTTCAGCAGCAACTGCCAACAACTGTGGAATCTCGGTTGCCAACTCAGCAAGTCGCGCTGGATTCGATTGATTCGCTTTGAGTTTTTTTTCCTCCGCCGTTCTTTGACGATACCGCAACCACATCGCTCGACCCAAACGCAATTCAGACTCCAATCGCTCCGCAGCTCCTTCCGGAATATCCAACGTAAAGGTACGGGCATCATCAAAGCGGTCAGCTTCGATCATATAGGGCACAAGTCTGCGTCGAGCATCGATCGCTTCGTCACTGGTTTCCCAATTCTTGATTGTATATTCAGCGATATCAATCAAACGCAAGACTTCAAATTCGCGGTCGTCTGACGCTGCTTGGTTGTAAAGTAATTGGTAGCAATTTAAGGCGATTTTTGCACAAGGCAGAGCAGCGTTGGTACCAGGGTATCGCCGCGCCAAATATTCGCCCAAAACTGCAGCTTCAAAATATTGTTTGCGGCTGTAATTGATGAATGTCAAATAGTAATAGACTTCCTGCAGTTGCTCCACTGGTGTGTCAGCATCGGTAAACGATAATGCCATTTCATAATATGAAACAGCTGCAGCTTGCGTTGATTTATAATTTTCCCGAGCTTCACGTAATTGAGCTACTAGAACGTTCTTATTCGCCTCGTCGGTCTCGGCCTCAATTGTTGCCGGCAAACTCTTGATGGTAAATTCCATCGTTTGAGCCGCCTCCATATATTCCTTGCCCAGCGTCAATGCTTCGGCGAACGTCTCAGGAGTTTTTTCTTCTTCACCCGCGCCGCCTGGCAAGTCCGGCAAAGACGCGATGAGATCACGCGCGACGCTTTTATACTGCCCTGGATATTTGAGAACTTCTTGTGCCAGTTTACGAGCTGCTACATATGCCTTGCGAGCTTCACGGTCCTCGGGGTTTTTCATTTCCAAGGCCTGAGCTTTTTTAATATAGGTCCGTGCAAGCTCTAGTTGAAATGCTTGCCATTCGGCGTTGTATGTTTCATTGGGGCGAATGTCTGCGTTCCACTCTACGCCAATCGCCAAAGCCTGTTCAATCTGATTTACCGATTCATGCGATAAGGTTTCTAGATACAGCGGCATTGCTAGCGTGACAATATTTCTAAAGCCAGGTGTTTCGCGCTGGTCGATCACCTGTTTGAAATAACTCATGGCTTGCTTAGTGTCGTCAATCGCCAAATAGCATCGCCCTTGGGCAACCAAGGCAATTAACCCAGCACCTTTGTTACGATACTTAATCGCTATTTCATCATACTCAGGCAACGCTTTTTTAAATGCTGCCGTGTGTTCAGCTGTGCCTGGATCGTACGTCTTACCGATTTCCTCAAGTAATTTTGTGGCGGTAATCATCACCTGCAAGTAATTGCCATACAGCGATTTCCGCCGTTCAATTTGTGGTTGTTGCGTTTTGGGATCCAAAATCTTCGGTATCGCTTCTAATTCCGTTTTCAGCTGCGTTCGACCCACCACATAGATCTCACGAGCTCGGTGCAACAGCATTCGAGCTTGGCCTAACATGTCATCGCGAACCGTCTTGTTCTCGTCTTGACTCGCTTCGAACAAGATAAGATTGGCTCGCTGAAATAATAAGTTACCTAACTCGTTACTCGCGAGGATCTTTAGTTCAGCATTTTCAGACCCCTGAGCAAACTTCTCTAGTAATTGTTGTGCCACTGCAAATTGCTTGCCGCGCTCGTCGCCATTGCCAATCAACTTGGCACTCTGAATGAGGACAATAGCACGCTCAAAGTCGAGCTTAGCACGAAATTCAGTCGATAGCAGATCCTTCTCGACTTGTCGATCCAAGTAATACTCGGCTAAATCGTAATACTTCAGGTCACGTAGCGATTCTAAAAACGCACCCGCTGGCTCTGCTGCCTGTACCGCCTCACGACCAGACATGGTCACGCTCAATAGGAATACGGCAAGTATTGCAAATCGTGAGGGTAATGCTAGACGCGTTAGTAGTAATGGAGTCCTACAACAAATCATTAATGTTCTTTTATTTACCGTTTTAGACGAGATTCACGTTGAGAAGCGAAAGAGACCAACAATGCGAGTAGGTCCCGACAATTGTAATACATACCGGCCGCAAAAGTATCTTCGCAATCCTTGAAACTTGCGAAACTTCGACAGCTTTCATAATACGAAATATTATGATGATCTATTTTTACTTCCTATTCACTTAACAATGGCGAGAGTTTCCAGTGTTGTAAGATAAAATCTAGTACACAACGACCATCGCTATGTTATAGCCTATAAGTTTAGTTACCCAGAAGCAAGTATCCCCCTCCACGAAAAAGCCCTTCACGAACCCACTTATCGACGAAAACTGCCCTCCGGACAACGAACCTCCTCATGGACTTGCCCCACGTGTTACAATGGGCAAGCTTAGGCCATAAACTAACCCATCCACAACCATTTTCGCTGTGCGATAGGGCCACGTAAACATGGATCGACCATCAAGGATTCACAAAATTTAAAGGCTCAATGCGGACTCTTGTTGGTAAAATAAAAGAACACCACCAAAAGAGGACATTTTGGAGAGACATCGAGCGTGCATTTTAGACGTAGCAAATCAATTCGAGACGAAGATCAATCCGTTGGGAAAGACACATCCACTGGTCGTAGCGCTGGCAAACGACGTCCACCGCCAAACTATTTTTCCCGAAAAGTTCAATACAAGTTATTTGCTCTCGTTGCATTGCTGATGACCGTCGTGGTTACGATGGAGAGAGTAAGTGATCCCGATTTGTTTCGTTTCTTTGACGAGCATACTGCGGTCGAAGTGAATTCATCAACAACCGCCTCATCCGGCAACAGCGCCAACCCCTTGTTTGATCCGCAACTTGCAAGATTTGGCAATCCGTTGCCACCAACAGCTAGCCAAGCCTCCAGAGACTTACAATCAACCCACCACTCGTTGTGGACTGCCATCCTAAAAAAATTAACATCGGCCGAACAACAAACATTAGTGGACACTCTGCACCGCGCACGCAACGGAAAACGCGGCAATGATCAACAACAAACCAACTGGTGGGATCTGTACCAGAAAATAGATTTGCTGTACCAAAAATACGAGCAACAACTCATGCTGTCGATTCACTCGACATCCACAGCACTTACACCGGAACAGAAGACTCGCGCTCAAGCCGTACTTAGTCAACTGCGAACGCGGTGGACACAATCGCTACGCAAAGCATTTCTCGACATCCTGGAAACAACGCCTGCGCAAGACCCTGAGGCAAATCAAAACGAATATCAATTCGTTCAACACATCCTCGATCAAATTGGAATCTCACGAATCAACGACCACACGGTATTTCGCAATAGCGACAACTTAGCCTGGTTCCGGATGCTAGAAACACTACGCACTGCCGCTGCTGACCGCTTGCAAGCGAGTGTCGTAGTCACGCCCAACATTCTTGAGCTTTCAAAACAGCAAGATACTTTTCGTGGCAAACTAATTTCCATGCGTGGTGAAATCCGCAAAGCGTATCGTGTCCAAGCACCGACAAACCAACTTGACATCCAACAATACTATGTCCTTGTCATCCGACCCAGCGGCGGAGGCACCACGCCCTTAATCGTGTACTGCCTGCAACCGCCGACAGGTTTTCCGGCGTTACCAGACAAAGACATCGACCGTAGCACCGCAGACATAAATGACGTGGTCCAAGTAACTGGATATTTCTTTAAATCTTGGGCGCACATTGGAACGCAAGGACAGATGCATTCCTCACCGTTAATGCTCGCCAATTCTTTTCAATGGTTGCCTCATGCACAGATGCCGCCAACGACCTCTGCAAAATCGGCGGCTCTATTACCCGTTTGGGCACTATTTGCAATTCCTCTGATTCTGGCTATTGCCTTTAC
>JAYZBF010000149.1:0-8005 GCA_036338835.1 Planctomycetota bacterium | reverse complement strand
TTGATGTCCACAGGTGGTCTTTTTTCGACCCATATTTCAGCACCTGAATACGGCCAATTTCCAACGTTAATACGTCGTTGGGGGTGATTGTTTTGAGAGCTATTTTCTGCTATATTGGGGGGTATACTAATCAACTACATGGAACATCCTAGAGCGTCGTTGTAGACTATTTTTCTAGTGTTTTTACGTACGTTCTCTTCTCACACTACATCGGTTTCCGGTGAAAGGACACTAGCTTGTCTAGCGACTCAGAACCTCCAGAAAACCCATCTTCCGACGACGAACCATCGATGCTTGGCAAGCTAGTCGATTTACCTATTGAAGACGAGTTGAAGAGCAGTTATTTGACCTATGCAATGAGTGTCATTGTCTCGCGTGCGTTGCCTGATGTTCGTGATGGGTTGAAGCCATCTCAGCGACGTATTTTAGTCGCCATGAATGATCTAAATTTAACACCTGGTGCTCACCGCGTTAAATGTGCCAAGATCGCCGGTGACACCAGCGGTAATTATCACCCACATGGTGAAGGTGTCATTTACCCCACGCTTGTACGGATGGCTCAGGAGTGGAACATGCGGCACGTGTTGGTTGATAAACAAGGAAACTTTGGGTCCATCGCCGGTCTCCCTGCCGCCGCAATGCGATATACCGAAGCGCGCATGTCAGCCACGGCTGGGCTGATGCTCGAAGACCTCAAACTGGACACTGTTGACTATGTGCCGACCTACGACGAAACGCGGACTGAACCAACTGTGTTACCCGCCAAATTCCCAAACCTACTCGTCAACGGTACCAACGGAATTGCCGTTGGGATGTCAACTTCCATTCCGCCGCACAATCTCATTGAAGTCTGTGATGCCGTTGTCCAATTACTAGATGCGCCGGAAACAACCATCCGTGAGTTAATTGATATCATCACGGGACCTGACTTTCCAACTGGCGGAACGATCTGCGGTCGCTCGGGCATCCTCAAAGGCTATACCACAGGTCGTGGTACAGTCATTGTGCGAGCTAAAGCAACGATCAAAGAACTCGACCGCGGGCGGTCGCAGATTATCATCAACGAAATACCATACCAGCAGTCTCGAGACCGAGTCGTTGAAAAAATAGCGGGCTTAGTAAACGAAGGGCGCGTTAAGGGAATTTCTGGAATCCGCGACGAATCTGATCTCAAAGAACCCGTGCGGATCGTGATAGACATCAAGCGGGATAACAATCCTGATGTTGTTTTGAATCTGCTGTACAAATATTCCAACCTGCAAGAAACAATTTCGATCATTTTGCTGGCCTTAGTCGACGGTAAACCCCGCTTGCTAAACCTCAAGGAAATGCTCGAAGAATTCATTCGCCATCGCGTCGAAGTCATACGTCGCCGAACTCAATTCTTGCTCGTTCGCGCACGTCGGCGTAAACACGTCGTCGAAGGTCAATTACTAGCACTCGCCGATATTGATGAAATCATTAAGATTATTCGCGAATCCAGTAACCATGCAGAAGCCAAAAGCCGATTAATGGGATTCGCCTGTCCGGCACCGATGCTCAAACGAGTCCTCGGTGACGATGGGTTTATGCAATTTCAACAAGAACGAGGGGTGGAGGAGAGCTATAATCTTTCCGCTGTGCAAGCCGATGCGATTCTGCGAATGACATTGGGGCAACTGGTAAACCTCGAACAAACCAAACTATCTGATGAACATGCGAAACTCCTAATCGAAATTAGCGGCTATCTTGAAATCCTAGATGACCGTAAAAACATTCTCAATATTATCCGAGACGACCTTGTTGCTATCCGTGATAAACATGGAGATGACCGACGCACTGAGATTTCAAATATCGAACTCGGTAACGTCAATATGGATGACCTGATTACCGAAGAGACAATGGTCGTTTCCATTAGTCACCGCGGATATATCAAGCGTTGTGCGTCGAGCACTTATAAGGCTCAGCGGCGAGGCGGAAAGGGCATGAAAGGTGCCACCGTCGAAGAAGAAGATCCTATTGAACATTTGTTCATTGCCAGCACACATGCCTATTTACTGTTCTTTACGACGCGCGGAAAGGTCTACTGGCAAAAGGTCTACGATATTCCGGAACTCAGTCGCACAAGTAAAGGGCGAGCTGTTATCAATCTGCTGCGACTTGAAGAAGGCGAACAGATTCTGAATTGCATCCCAGTGCGAGACTTCGACGTCGAAGGTCACTTCTTAACGATGGCAACGCGTCAAGGACTCATCAAAAAAACAGATCTGTCCGCATACAGCCGACCCAAAAAAGGTGGCATTATTGCCATTAAGCTCCGTGATGATGATGAGCTCGTCGACGTCGCCATCGCCAAGCCTGGTGATGAGATTATTCTCTCAACTGCTCAGGGAATGGCGATTCGATTCTCACAAACGGATGCCCGCCCAATGGGTCGCAACACCTCCGGCGTCAAAGGAATTAATCTAAGTAGCAACGACAGCGTCGCTGGAATGGTTGTAGCCGATCCCACCGCCCAGTTGTTAACCATCTGTGAAAACGGCTATGGCAAACGAACATGTTTCGGACCGAATCGCGACCAAGCCAGCGGTGATGAAGCGTCCAGCAAGGTCTATCGCACTCAGAAACGTGGCGGCAAGGGACTGCGAGATATTAAAGCTACGGATCGCAATGGAACCGTAGTTGATATTATCCGCGTTGATGATGACGACGAAATTTTGATGATGACCAAAGGTGGCAAAATTCAGCGTGTTCGAGCCAGTGAAATCAGCATCGTGGGACGAAACACACAGGGTGTGAGGATCATGAAAACCGATGATGGTGATACTATCGCCGCTGTCGTACGTGTACCACCCGATGAACTAGACGATGAAATCGAGGCAATTGCAGCAGACGATCCAAACGCGCCGACACAAGAAAGTGCCGTCAACACGAGTGAAACAGAGCCCATTGATGTAGAGGTCATTGAAGACGTAGAGACCCTCGATACAGAAGTCGCGGATGACTCCGATGGTACGGATGAGCCAGCGGAATAATTAGCACTTAATGTTCATGCCGAAGTAGGACGAAGCGCAACACGAGCAGGAGATTCAGTGATGTCCAAATCCGCTTTGATTACTGGGATCACCGGACAAGACGGTGCATATTTAGCGAAACTGCTGCTCGAAAAAGGGTATCAAGTTCACGGCATGCACCGACGCACGAGTACCGACAGTTTCGAACGACTCACGGATATAGCGGATCAGATCCAATTGCACCACGGAGATCTGCTCGATGAACTATCAGTATTACGGTTATTAGAAAAAGTCGAGGCGACGGAAGTCTACAATCTAGCCGCTCAAAGCTTTGTACCTATTAGCTGGAAAGAACCCGTACATACTGGAGACGTGACAGCCTTAGGTGTCACTCGACTACTCGAAGCGATTCGGCAGGTAAATCCTCAAATCAAAATGTACCAAGCAAGTAGCAGTGAAATGTTTGGTAAAGTACAAGAAACTCCGCAAACCGAAACAACACCGTTCTGGCCGCGCAGTCCGTATGGTGTTGCCAAGGTATATGGTTATTGGATCACCGTTAACTATCGCGAAAGCTATGATATATTTGCCTGCAACGGAATTCTGTTCAATCACGAATCGCCTCTCCGTGGAAAAGAATTCGTCACTCGGAAAATTACAGATGCCGTCGCACGTATTAAACTCGGAGTCCAAACTCAACTCAGCCTTGGTAATCTTGATGCCTATCGCGACTGGGGATTTGCGGGCGATTACGTACACGCCATGTGGTTGATGCTGCAACAAGAAACAGCTGATGACTATGTCATTTCAACCGGCGAACAACACAGTGTTCGTGAGTTCTGTGATATTGCGTTTTCCCATGTAGGCCTAAAAACGGAAGACCATGTTGTTACCGATCCGCGGTTCTTTCGCCCCGCCGAAGTCAATACACTTCTCGGCGACTCTAGCAAAGCTCAGGCCAAACTTGGCTGGCAACGGAAGGTCGACTTTCAACAGTTAGTGACCATGATGGTCGAAGCGGATCTGCAACGCGTTGAACAAGAAATACGGACTCAGAAATAGCACAACATAAAGGACGAAAGATACCGTGCGCGCCATTATTACAGGAGGATCGGGATTCGTCGCTCAGCACCTCGCACAACACCTTTTCGAATGTGGCGATGACGTTCTGTTGACCCTGCGAACTGATGGGGGTAACTGTCCATACCCAACACTGCATTGGGATATCACGGCGCCGATGGACCCTGCGGTCAAACAAAACGTCGAACAATTTAAGCCTGACACAGTTTTTCATCTCGCAGCAATAAGCACTCGAGACATTTGTGGATTTGCAGAGCCCTCAGCAGCAGCCATGGCTGTGAATGTCCACGGTACACAACATGTGATCGATCTATGTAAGTCGTTATCAACCAAACCGCTGCTGCTCTTTACCAGCAGCGTCTACGTTTATGGATCGCGTCGTGGAGTTGTTGAGAATGTGCCTGAAGACAACTCTCCAGCGCCGGATAACGGTTATGGTCTAAGCAAGTTACTTGCTGAACAGTTACTACGATCAAACGATTCACAGCTACAGTGGGTGATCGCTCGCAGTTTCCAGCACAGCGGCCCGGGTCAAAGCGGTTCATTGTTGGTGCCCGACTGGATTAGTAAGTTGCGACACCGACCCACCAATATTACGGTTGGTAATCTCGATACTTGGATTGACATTAGTGACGTGCGGGACGTAGTGCGCGGCTATCGCCTTATTGCTCAACCTCAATTCAATCACCAAACGTTTAATGTTGGCAGTGGGAAAGCCACCCGCAGTGGTGAAATTATGGAAATTTTACAGAACCTAATCGACATTCGATGTGATATAGAAGAACTACAACCCGGGACACATTACTTACCGATCGCAGATATTTCGCACATAACCAAACAAACCAATTGGACTCCCACGATATCAATTACGCAAATGCTGCAAGACTGCCTTGAGTGACCGTTTAGGGTAAATCATTTGTGGTACATCGAGGTTGTTAACTCAAAGCCAAGGAAGTCATCCCATGTGTGGACGCTTTACATTACGCACATCATTGAATTTACTTGCCGAGCATTTTTTGTTCAGTGTGTCACCTGATATTTCTCTCCCTCAGAAATACAATATTGCACCAACGCATAGCGTTGCCACGCTGACGGCACCACTTGGTCAACGGCAACTCCATTGGATGCACTGGGGCCTGATACCCAGTTGGTCCAAAGACCCCTCTCGTGCGAGCCGCATGATCAATGCCCGCAGCGAAACACTCCATGAAAAACCATCATTTCGCCAAGCATTTCAAAAGCGTCGCTGCCTCATTCTTGCTGATGGCTATTATGAGTGGCAAACCAAACAGCCTTTTTTCATTCACCGCAGCGACCACCAACCCTTTGCGTTTGCAGGTCTGTGGGAAAGCTGGACTCCTCCTCAAGCATCGACTAAATCGGGGCACGACACGACACAGCCTCTCCACTCCACGACAATCATCACGACTGAGGCTAATGACTTCGCCGCGTCCATACATCACCGCATGCCCGTCATCTTAAATCCTAATAATTACGATCGGTGGTTAGCGGATGACGCCAGCCAAATTGACACACTTCAATCTCTGTTAGTGGATCCTGAAAATTCCAATGAAATGACGTCCTTTGAAATGACAGCGGTCTCTCGGCATGTCAACAAAGTTGCCCATGATGACCCTCAATGTATTGAAGCCTCGGCTAGTCAGCAGGAACTTTTCTAAGCGTATAGTACGCTTCTGCGGGAAAAAACGTGCTGTCATTTAACGTCAAGTTGCGTATGCGAATATCGTATACAAATCCTGCTCGCATCTCAGCAATCGACAAATGCGCAACTCGACCTTCCGCGGACACTCGCACAGCAGTAACTCTCTCGCTTCGTCGATCTCGGTCATCTCCGCCATAGGACGTTGTGGAATCACGTGTTGCGGATTGAATCGTATAATTTGTGATATCCGCTGCTCGTTTCGTATCGACAGCTTTCGTAAAACTTATATTGAAACCTGTCGCGGTGGCCGTGACCTCAGCAATTCCGGCGGGTAAGTCCCCGGGGAATTCCATCCTTGCAAGGGTGCCAATATTGTTCGCACCGCCCCAGCCGCTGTCACGAATCGAGGCAACATACAGGTGCCCCCGAGGAGAAACTGCGACCGCGAGCGGTCCCAATAACGGTTCGCCGGCTGTTGGCTTCTCGAGTGTCAACGGATAAGCGGCTCCTTGATACGTATCTCCAACTTTCTGTAAACTCATCCGTATCAAACGACGCGTGTCATATTCACAGCCGACTAGGTGTCCTTCAAACGGGCCGAACACCGGACTGCCACTTTGTAATAAAGCACGCGGGGTTTCCAAAAAACAAATCCCATTGACACTACGGGTCCACGGATGGGGGATGTCAATCGCCGGTGCTGTCAGCGGCGGACGCGGGCCACCTTGGCGATCGATTTTGTTTACAAATCCGAAATGAGCTCCCACTCGGATATGATTCAGTTCGTTGTACGGGTTATAGTTGCCTTGATTATCTGTCACAAACATCTCGCCGGCGTGATTACGTGCAATACCCATCGGAAATCGGTGGCCGCTGGTGACAATTTTCACGCTAAAGCGATGAGGGTTTTCCCGAGATGGGGTACGTGGAACCAACTGGAGAACCTTACCTCGCAGTGCCGCGCCTGCTGGCGTTCTGTCATCCTGCTGGCAGGGAGTCGAAATATAGTAACCATCTTTGCCGTCCGGAATCACACCGACGGCCCAGTCATGATAGTCCGCCGTATGCCCCCACCCCGACACCAATGTTTCGATCTTTTCATGGATACCGTCATGATCGACGTCATACATCCGCAACAGGGCATACTTGTTGATGACGTCAATATAATCTTTTGACGCATGCACACCGTAGGGTGCCGCCAATTCGTCAGTTAAGGCCTTTAAACGATCTTCTAAACCATCTGCGGTTGTATCAACCGCTTGCCACACGCGACCCTTGAGTGACGTCAGTAGCATTCGTCCCGCCGGATCCCATGCGATACCTGTTGGCATAAACTCATCAAAAAACGGTAACCTTACAGCCTTCACTCCAGGAATGATCTTCAGTGACTGGATCTCTAAGCCGGTAAACTCTGGCAACACCACTGGAAACCGATCCACGTTAACGTTGCTTAAATATCTAAACGTCAATGGTTTTTCATCACCGCCACCCGGCCACAGAATCGATTGATAAGTCGTTTCGTTATCCGTGGATTTTTGTACTTTAGGGTCGGCGAAAGCAAGCTCAATCCATTGCCGGCCCGCTTCACCAGGTTCCACCAATCGTACATGGTCGGGGAATTCCGTAACCTCCAAGTTCTGATGCCCAAGTCCTACGACCATACTGGCATTAGCCGGTACACCATCAAACCACAACTTACGTTGTATACCGGACAGGTTACTATTTGTACTGCTACCCGCAGTAGGCCACACTTCACTAAATTCCTGCGTAACCACAACCATCACCATACGGTCACCGAGATTAAATCGATATCGCTGGCGAATCCGCAAGCCAGTTGACAATTGTTGCCAGCTATCTAATTCCGTGGCAAACTGACCGACTGCACTAGGAGCAATCAACTGCCCATTTGCCAATCGCAATCGCAAATCGGGAATCGCAGATAAGTCGCCGCTCAAATTCACGGTCCCCCAACTTGCGCCATCGGTTTCCCAGTACCACACTTTGCCCTTGGTTCGTTGCCGCGCGATATCACCTTGCCACCACCCGAGCATTGTCCCATTTTGCATATCAAACAACAGATTGTGCCGATTTCGCAATCCGACTAACGCTGGTTTTATATATTGCTGGTCTCGATGAACCAACACATCCGTCAATAGCTGAACACTCGCATGGTGTTCTGGCACTCCTGTTTGTCGAGCAATACGCACAGCGCCGGGTTTGGGAGGTTCGAAGTCTGGCGTATTAAGAACCTTCCAAACAGCTTCGAGTT
>JAYZBF010000148.1:0-10346 GCA_036338835.1 Planctomycetota bacterium | reverse complement strand
CAGCGCCACGATCAGAATTGCTGTCCACTGAACCACCTCTGGGGACCATACATCGGGCAACAGCCAAACAAGCCCCTGTATCCCAAACCCACGAAACAGCCACTCTTCACCAAAGCCAGCTCCCAGCGCTATTAAGAACAGCGCCCAACTTGGCATGCCCCTAAAAAATGGAGCCAGTTTTGTTTGCACTAATTCACGCAATTCTACCAACGGTCGCCACGGCACCACCGCTGTGAGCACAATTGACAGTAACATCGGAATCGTAGCAAACAGCCCATATGCTACTCCCCAACTCCAAGAATCCTTGCCCCGTAATTGCCCCGTGATCGAATCTGCCTTAGGTAAATCACATACCCACATCATGACCAACGCAATGGGCACCATCAGGTATTCCGCCACCACAAATTTAGTGAATATACGTTTCCAGCTTTCAGGCGCCTCTGGAGCATCCGCGGGCATTACATCTGCTAAATCATCAACTTCATCCACAATGAATTAACCATTCTTCGTTAAAGTTATCTCTGGCCTTGACGCGAAGTGCTGGGCTTCTGGTCGATTGACAAAATACATATTTCACTGGTAAATTGGACAACTTATAGCTACCCCTGCTTAACCAACGTTAAGCATCCCTTTATTAAAGCACAACAGCATATAAGAGACTTTATTCCCCTTGTTGGAAACTAGGTCTTGATTAGGGTAGAAAAACAACCACATTGGTTTGGCAAACTATTATTTGTCAAATGACAAATATATAAACAAACATCTATTCATATTAGACACTTCCTTATTTCGATCATCGCAGCGGTCTCTGTACAAATATTGTTTGCCGGTTTAGACCGCCCTCAGGGTCAATAAGTTTCTGACAGATCGAATTCTAAATTAACTACCCCCCAATAAATTAGGGCATCAAGTCAACATGGCATCTAAGAACCGCAAAGCAACTAAACGTACTAAAAAAATGGTTTACTATTTTGGTAAGACCAAAACCGAAGGCCAGAATGTCACCAAGGATATTCTCGGCGGTAAAGGCAAGAACCTTGCTGGCATGACGAACATTGGCCTGCCAGTCCCTCCAGGTTTTACGATCACCACAGAAGTGTGTGCCAGCTACTATGACCATGGTGAAAATCTTCCGACTGGTTTGATGGACAGCGTCCAACAAAACATCCGTACTCTTGAACGAGAGCTCAAAAAGACATTTGGTGACTCCAAAAATCCACTGCTAGTATCCGTCCGTTCCGGTGCGGCTGTATCGATGCCAGGGATGATGAATACTATCTTGAACCTTGGTTTGACCGACATTGCAGTCGAAGGGCTTGCCACCGCCACCGGCAACCGTCGTTTTGCCTACGACGCCTATCGCCGCCTGATCAATATGTATGGCGATGTTGTCATGGGAATTGACCACGAACACTTAGAAAAAGAATTAGACATCATCAAGAAGAAATACAAAGTTACTGATGACACCGATGTCCCCGAACAAGGACTTGTCGAATTAGTTACGGCCTACAAAAAAGCCTACAAAAAACATACTCGTACCGACTTCCCACAAGACCCGATCAAACAGTTAAAGCTTGCCGTCGAAGCAGTCTTTTCTTCTTGGAATACCCACCGCGCTGTCCGTTATCGTGAAGTCGAAGGAATTCGCGGGCTACTCGGAACAGCTGTTAATGTCCAAGCAATGGCTTACGGTAACATGGGCGACGATTCCGGTACCGGTGTTGCATTTACTCGAAACCCGTCAACGGGCGAAAACAAGTTTTACGGTGAGTTCCTAATCAATGCACAAGGTGAAGATGTGGTCGCTGGTATACGAACCCCACAACCTGTCATCGAAATGCGTAAATGGAACGATTCGATTTATAAACAACTTATCAGTATCAAAAAAGTTCTCGAAGAGAACTACCGAGACATGCAAGATATTGAGTTCACGATCGAGAAGGGCAAGTTGTTCATGTTGCAGACTCGTAATGGAAAACGAACAGGTGCTGCCGCTGTCAAAATGGCGTGTGATATGGTTCGCGAAAAACTCATCACCGAAAAAGAAGCCCTGTTGCGGATCCCCGCGAACGATCTGACTCAAATTTTGCTTCCCAGTTTCACGGTAGCTAGCAAAGCTAATGCTGAACTTTTGACCATCGGACTACCCGCATCGCCGGGAGCATCGGTCGGAAAACCAGCATTCTCCGCTGAGGAAGCCGTCAAACGAACGGCTGCCGGCGAAAAGGTACTCTTGGTTCGTAAAGAAACCAGCCCCGAAGATATCGATGGCATGCACAGCGCTGCTGGTATTCTCACAAGTACCGGTGGGATGACAAGTCACGCCGCCGTTGTCGCTCGTGGATGGGGACGTTGTTGTGTCGCTGGTGCGGGTGAAGTACGCATTAACGAAGAAAAACGTACATTTACCGTGAACGGTCGCAAGTTCACCCATAAAGATATAATTAGCTTAGACGGCTCAACCGGAGAAGTCATGCGAGGTGCAGTGGTAACTTCCGAGCCTTCGCTGTCGGGCGACTTCTCACGCATCATGCGTTGGTCCGATAAATATCGTCGACTCGATGTTCGCACCAATGCCGACACACCTGCAGACGCACAAAAAGCTCGAGATTTTGGAGCTCAAGGTATCGGACTATGCCGCACCGAACATATGTTCTTCGAGGGAGATCGTATTCTAGCTATGCGAGAAATGATTCTTGCGGAAAACGCAAAGGACCGACGCAAGGCACTCAGAAAATTACTGCCTTTCCAACGTCGAGACTTCGTTGGCATCTTCACAGCAATGAAAGGCTTGCCGGTCACCGTTCGCTTACTAGATCCACCACTACACGAATTTGTGCCACACGAAGAAAAGAGCCAAAAACAACTCGCTAAGAGAATGGGCGTGAAAGTTGCGACGATCCAAGAACGTGTCGAGCAACTAAAAGAAGCCAACCCCATGCTTGGGCATCGAGGTTGTCGACTGAGTGTGACTTATCCAGAAATTCTTGAAATGCAAGTGACTGCGATTGTTGAAGCAGCTATCTTGTGCAAAAAGAAACGCGTCAAAGCGGTCGCCGAAATCATGATTCCACTCGTAGGTACTGCCAGCGAATTGAAATTGTTGCGTGGTAAAGTTGCTGAAACGATCGCGGCCACCAAAGCTCGCCGAAAGTTTAGTGGTGATTTGAATATCCTGATCGGTACTATGCTAGAAATTCCTCGTGCTTGCCTTACAGCTGATGAAGTTGCTGAGCATGCCGAGTTCTTTAGTTTTGGAACGAACGACCTTACGCAAATGACGTTTGGTTACAGCCGTGATGATATCAACAGCTTCTTGCCCGACTATTTGTCACAAGAAATCCTACCCGTTGACCCATTCCAATCACTCGACACAACCGGTGTTGGGCAATTGGTCGAAGCGGGTGTTGCCAAAGGTCGAGCGACAAAGCCTAACCTAAAAATCGGAATTTGCGGTGAACATGGAGGAGACCCCGCTTCCATTGAATTCTGTGATAAGATCGGTTTAAACTATGTTAGCTGTTCACCATTCCGAGTACCTATTGCTCGACTCGCAGCAGCTCAAGCTGCGTTGTCTCGATAACGTTTTATTTACACTCCCCTGCTTGCAGGTTATATACAGGAACAACATAGAATGTCTGAAATCAATGCCATGCTTTCTCAAGCAGAAACGTTAAAGGACGAAGGTAAGTTCGACGAATCCATTGCGTTGCTGCTAGAGATTCTTGAAGAAGACCCGCAGCATGCAATCTGCCATTTCACTTTAGCAGTGCTCTACGGCAAAGTAGACCAGCACGACAAAGCGGTTGAACATGGCGAAACTGCCGTGGCTCTCGACCCTACCGACCCGTTTAGCTATACGGCCATGAGTGTCACGTACCAGCGAGCCTATGCCGGTACGGATGACCATAGCTATATTACCAAAGCAGAAGATGCGATGGAAAAAAGCCGGCAGGTTGCCCAGCAACAACACACGCCTGGCCAAGGTCCATCCTGTTAACATGCATGGATGCTTTCGATCGTTATGAATCAATATGAATCAATAGATCGGAATTGCGATGACCGCTGTGGCTTATTTAGATAACAATGCGACAACACCAATTGCGCCAGTTGTCTATGAAGCCATGCTGCCATATTTGACAGAGTATTTTGGCAACCCTTCAAGCTCACACATCAAAGGGACTCAACTCGGTAATGTCATTGATACCGCTCGAGGCCACGTCGCCTCGTTTTTGGGCGCAGCAGCTGACGAAATTACGTTTACGTCCGGTGGTAGTGAAAGTAATAACCATGTCCTCAAAGGGATCTTTCTTGATCGTCAACTAGGCCGTGAAGGACTGCTCTCTGGTCATCTGATCATTTCCGAGTTTGAACACCCTGCGATTCAGCAACCAGCAGCGTACCTAGAGGATTTAGGGGTCCGCGTTACGCGAGTTGGCTGTGATGGCAAAGGCGTTATTGACCCAAGTGTTGTTGAACAAGCGATGTGTGATGATACTCGACTTGTTAGCATCATGCATGCAAACAACGAGATCGGCGCTATTCAACCGATCCGAGAAATTGCTGACCTCTGCCATCAACACAAAGTTCTTTGCCATACCGATGCCGCGCAGAGTCTGGGAAAAATCGACGTCGATGTAAGTGAACTGCAAGTCGACTTTCTAACACTCGCCGGACACAAACTGTATGCACCTAAAGGCGTCGGCGCATTGTTTATTCGTAATGGAATCAAACTAGAGTCATTAATTCATGGCGCGAATCATGAGAGTGGAGTCCGCGCGGGAACAGAGAACACTCCCTATTGGATTGGCTTAGGTGCGGCTTGTGAAATGCTCATGGAAAACCCGACTGGACATCGAACTGCAATCGCCGAAATGCGCGATGACCTATTGAATCTTTTGACACTCGGTACCGATGCAACCGTTAGCGTCAATGGGCAATATGATGACCCAATCGAAGACCGAGCGAATAGGTTGCCGAACACGCTCAGTGTCAATTTTCCTGGCGTTACGGGCGAACAACTTCTGGCAGCAACTCCGCATGTCTGCGCATCGACAGGTGCTGCCTGTCATAGTGGAGAAACGAAAATGTCCGACACACTACGTGCGATCGGGCTTGCAGCCGATGTGGCACAAGGGACGGTTCGTTTGAGTCTTGGTTGGTTTACCACTCCCGCCGAAGTTCTTGGGGGTGCAACCGAACTGATTAAGAGCTGGAAAAATCTAACTGCTGCCAAACGCTAATCCTCGTCCACATGGATCGTGGTGTCTAAATAGACTATAGCAACACGCCAAAACCGGTCGATGATTCAGTAGCTTCAATACTAGTTGCATACCATTCGAGGCGAGGCGAAAATACATCGAGCTAATAATAAGATGCGTGATTATCAGGTTGTAGGTTTACTTAGGTCGATAGGTACCGTCCTCGGAATCACACTCACGATCCATGTCAACGTTTTTTCACAGGATCCTGCCACGCCTCCGACTGTGCCAAGTGACACCGCTCCTGAGATGCTTCCCGAAACAGTTGTTATCGGACGGCCTGACTCGTTTCCTCGGACGCCATTAAGCGGTGATGCATTATTGTCACCCGGTGGATTGGCCACTAGTCAACGCACGAACGCTAACTCCGTAACCATTATCGGCTCTGACGATTTCGAAAGAACTGGACATACGACAGTTTTAGAGGCATTGCGAAACCAGCTAGGTATTACGACGGCTCGAAGCGGTGGCAACGGTTCACTAACTTCGCTTTTTCTCCGCGGATCTAATTCTGCCCACACCAAAGTATTGCTTGACGGTATTCCATTAAATGATCCATCGAGTGCTTCGCGAGCTTTTGATTTTGGCAACCTCACCACAGATAACATCGAGCGGATTGAAATACTACGAGGTCCACAAAGTGTTCTGTATGGAAGCGATGCGATAGGCGGCGTCATCAATATCATCACCAAACGTGGCAATGGGCCTCGAAAAATGAGACTATCGGCTTACGGTGGCAGTCTGGGAACGAGCTTTCAGAGCCTACGCTACAGTGGCGGTGATGACGACTCATACTACAGCATCGGCGGCTCCTACCTCGACACCCACAGTGTATCTCAAGCTGCCGCGCGGTTTGGAAACAACGAGCATGACGACTTTGACGTCGGCACCCTATCAGGACGATTTGGCTGGAACCCCTCGGAAACGCTGAATATCGACTATGTCTTTCGCTATACCTCTGCTGACGTCGAAGTCGATGATTGGGCTTTTGGCGATCCTAACCCAGTAGACAATCTAATTCGAGCAAACCTCACTCGAAATTTTTCGAATCGCATTCAGATTTCCAAGACAGCATTGGCGGGCCGTTTAGAACACCGAGTTGGATTTAGTTTGACAGATTATCAACGCATTGATACAGCTGTGCCCAATGCGTTCTTTGACTCGTTCTTTCAAGGTCAACGTCGCACGGTGGACTATCAAGCAAATTACGTTGTCAACGATAACAATTTGTTAACTGTCGGGTCCGTCTATGAACATGAAGAGGCTGAGAGTGAACATAACCCCATAAACAACCAAACCAACGCGGCCGTGTTTCTGCAAAACCAAATGACCCTGCGTGATAATTGGCACGCCACAGTGGGTGTCCGTTGGGACGACTACAGCACAGCCGGACAAGCCAACACCTATCGTCTTAATAGCGTCTACTACTTAAACGAAATCGATAAGTTGCATGCCTCACTAGGCAGCGGATTTCGAGCTCCGGCATTAGCCGAAAACCTATTCGCGTTTGGCAATCCTGATTTGCGACCCGAGACCAGCAAGGGTTGGGAAGTTGGCTACACACGATCGCTGTTTGACGAAACCGTACTGGCTGATGTTACTTATTTTCGTAATGACTTTGAGGATTTAATTGTCTGGAATCCAAGTTTGTTTATTTTGGACAATGTTGGCCGCGCTCGTTCAGCCGGAGTCGAAGTTTCTCTAGCTTGGCAATTTAATGAGCAAACGCGGATTGATGCCAACTATACACTGACCGACACCATTGACCGTAGTACTGGAGGAGAACTGCTGCGACGACCTAGGCACCGATCCCACATTGCTTTGACACGTGCTCTAAACAACAGCAAAACTGAAATCGGTTTCTCGCTGGGGTATACCGGTAGCCGCTTGGACAATCCTCCAGGACTGCCGCAACGGGAGCTAAAACATTTCATGTTACTAAATCTGCATGCGAATCATCAAATTGATGAACATTGGTTGTTTTTTGTTCGAGCGCAAAATATTACCAACGAATCGTACGAGGAAATCTACGGCTTCGGTACTCCCGGCGCTACCGTTCAAGCCGGCCTGACGTTGACTCGATAAGCGACCACGATGCAATGTCATCTGTTGGCATTTTGCCTTAGAATGAAGGCACGATATAACCGCAACTTCCACATAACCCCCCTATGGTTCCCCATGCCTCGATTAAACCCCAGCATCAAATGGCTCTTGCTCTTGATATGTATTGCTCCGATTTCCGCTCAGGGTCAAAGCGAACGAGGATCCCAAAAATGGCGCGACCTGTTTGATGGCAAAACGATGCAAGACTGGAAGAAGACGAACTATGGTGGTGAGGGAGATGTCCAAGTAACGAAGGGGCAGATTTTAATGGAATTCGGTTATTCCATGTCTGGTATTACCTATACCGGTAAGGCCTTACCCAAAACAAGCTACGAGATACGTGTGGATGCTATTAAACTCGACGGCAACGATTTCTTTTGTGGTATGACGTTTCCCGTCGCCGAGTCATATTGTAGTTTTATTGTCGGCGGTTGGGGTGGCGCTGTGGTGGGCCTTTCAGGTCTAGAGGGGCTCGATGCCTCTGAAAACGAAACGACTCGTTATATGACGTTCGATCACAACAAGTGGTATCGCGTCCGAGTGCGGGTTGAACCTCATCAGATCCGCTGCTGGATTAATCGTAAACTTGTGGTTTATCAAGACATTGAAGGCCGAGAAATAACGACTCGCAATGAAGTCAATCTAAACCAACCACTTGGTTTTGCGACATGGGAAACACGAGCAGGACTAAAGAATATCCAAATTCGCGAACTCAAAGTTAAACAACCAAAGTAGTCCAAAAAGGATTTGTTTTGATTCAGGACGACGCCAACGCCGAGAACAAGGCACTTACCGATGATGAGCTCGCTGCTTGGGTAACACACGAACACTTCATGCAGTTAGCGCTGCAGCAAGCGCACTATGCGGGTGAACTCAAAGAAGTACCTGTCGGGGCTGTTATCGTGAAGCACGGTAATATCATTGCAGCGGCTCATAACCAATGCGAACAGTTAAATGATGCCACGGCTCATGCTGAAATGATCGCGATTACACAGGCGGCCGAAGCGGTCGGAGATTGGCGCCTGGAAGACTGCACGATGTATGTGACGCTAGAGCCTTGCACCATGTGTAGCGGCGCGATTCTTCAATCGCGTATACCTTTGGTTGTGTATGGCGCTGTGGACCCCAAGGGAGGGGCCGTCGAGTCGCTGTACCAATTACTCAATGACAGTCGTTTGAATCATCAAGCAGCGATCGTCCGCGGAGTACTTGCTGAGCCATGTGGTGCTATTCTTACGGACTTTTTCAAAGCACTAAGAAAGCTAGATAACTAACGCTCGCCACAAATCTGACACTATGCACTGAGAGGTTGTCAATCACTATAGTCGCTCGGATTGAGCACATAATTGTAGGCTGGCATCGAAGATTTATAATTGTCTGGAGTCATCAAAGATTGATAGACTGCGTAGTCAATTTCGTTATTCAAGAATTGCGTGTGACCATCAGCAAAAGCAACCATCACGCCTCCTCCATGACCACTTGAAGGTCGCGCCGTGAAGGCAGTTGGAGCGAGAAATGGGTTGGCTTTTGCAATCTTATCCGCTTCGCCGTTGATTCTCATCTCGAGCGTAATATTGTTAGAAGGCGCTATGCGACCTGCTCCTATGGGTTTATCTGTCGCATAAAGCCAGACAATCGTGTTGGCTAATCGGTCAGCGTTTCCGGGAAATCCTGTACGAAACCAAACCGTCGATTGGAGATTCTCAGAGAATAGAATGGTTTGGGTTGCGCCATCCTCTAAGTCAGTCATCGATACACTCAAGTTCGGATAGGCATAGCGATCATGAAAAATACCATTGGCTTTGTTTTGAGCAAGATCGTAAGCATCAGCAATCCCGTTGCCGTTGTTGTCGTTTCCATTCCAAATCGGGTCGGTACTGAGGGGCAAAAAACCAGCGTTGGCGGCATAGGACGAAAACGGAGGAACTTGCGTATTCACAGTTTGGTAGCCTAAAGCTCTATCGACGGCCGGACCAACGGCGTCATCAATCGTTACGTCCGAGGCACATCGCAAAAACTCAAATGAAGGCAATAATTGCCCATTGGCTGTTATGGGAGTCGTTGTCGAATCGATAACTAAGGGAAGTTGTGGGTTACTCCACAATTTGTAAGCAGGTCGCTGGTCTAGGTCACTCATGATGGCCGTCACCCAAGTGCCCTCTTTATTAGCACCAGCAGGAACGCTCGTACCAGGAACGCGTGCAAATCGCTCACGGTAACCGGGATACCGCTGCTTCCTCGATTCAAAATTAATCGCCGCTTTAGCTAGTTGGCCGATATTGTTATTACACGTTGAGCGACGAGCATTTTCTCGCACCATTCCAATTGCCGGTAACAACAACCCCACAAGAATCGCAATAATCGAAATGACCACTAACAATTCAACGAGAGTAAAACCGGTATGTTGACGTTGCTTCATGACAATTGTTCTTTTTCTAGGCGACGAGAAACGGAAATAAGCTTGCTTACTATTGGATGCAAATTGAAAGTAGTTGTTGCAATGGTTCGATCAACCACGTAAATGTATGGTTATTCTATACAGTTAAGCGTTAAAGAGCAAAGACCGGTTACTTGTTTAGAATGAGTTTCCAAGGCGGGTTTCGCGTAAAGTATAGATTTCACCTAATGTCGAATTGGATCACACGGTTTGCCTTTGAATAAATCGCATAACTCTATAATATGCGGCTCAGCTTGGTCATTGCCAAGCGATCATTAGACAGGCGAGAGTCGCTATTGGGCGTTGGGTTCTTACTAGCAGACTTTACTTACGACGACGGTTACCTGTGACGATTTTGAAGGTAACAGGGACAAGCACATCCATCTCTTGAACCTTGCCACCTCGAGTACCTGGCGAGAATCGCCAATCAGCTACAGCTGCAACAGCCGCGGCATCGAGCTCCTTCTGCCCAGAGGCTGTATGTACAGCAATCTTACCCACTCGGCCGGTCTGTAACACGGAAACCAACAATACCACACGGCCTT
>JAYZBF010000147.1:0-20594 GCA_036338835.1 Planctomycetota bacterium | reverse complement strand
CAGTTTTAGGGAAACAGCGGGCGGCACAATTAGAAAACGAATCCATTCAATGTCTGCGTTACCGAGATGGCGACGATGCGAGTTGCTCAAATGTGTATCAAGCCAGACAACCACGAGTCTTAGGAGTACCACAAACTTTTGTCGATCATTATGACACCGACGCCAATAGCACAACTACCATAACGCCGTTTACTTGGGCTACTCAGGCCGGCGGAGACGCGATGCAGCAAAATCCTTGGCATCTGTTGGATTCCGATATGCCGCCGCACGCTGGTACGCCGGACGATCCGATTCCAGTCGTCATTGATAAGAATACGGCCATGTATAGCCTGAAGCTTTATCTAGGCACCGAGGAACAATTTGACGTGACGTATGAGAACCGTGCCGTGACATTTCAAGTCGTCGGGTTGTTGTCCAATAGTATTTTGCAGGGCAGTTTGTTGATAAACGAAACAGATTTTACTACTGTATTTCCGAAGGTCAGTGGTTATCGATTTTTTCTTGCGACCAACCACGGTAACAGCCAATCGGACACAGTTTTGGAAACTCATTTTAACGACCAAGGACTCGATATGCGCTCCACTCAATCGCTACTCGAAAGCCTGCTCGCCGTACAAAACACCTACATCAGTGCTTTTCAGAGTTTAGGAGCACTGGGTTTGTTATTGGGTACGTTTGGTTTAGCGACCGTACAGTTGCGTAGTATATTAGAACGGCGGAAAGAATTGGCGTTGATGCGGGCAGCGGGTTTCGGCGTAGGGCGGCTCGCCAAGATGGTCCTTTGGGAAAACCTTGTGCTGCTCCTCGGTGGCCTTACTACAGGGGTTTTAGCGGCTGCCTTTGCCGTAGTGCCACACATGTTCTTTACGCAAGCAGCCCCGCCAGGTAGCGATCTCGTGATCATGATCGGAATTATTATCTTCGTTGGAATGGTCGCCGGCTTGGTTGCTGTGCGAGCAACATTGCAAGCGCCCTTGATTTCGTCATTACGAGGCGACTAAGTCGACATTAGAAACATGAACAATATAAACTCTAAAATTGCGTTTGCTATTTGTGCCCATCCAGACGACATAGAATTTCTTATGTCCGGAACATTGATGCGATTAGGCCAAGTTGGTTACGAACTGCACTATATGAACATCGCCAACGGGTGTTGTGGTAGCACAACACATAATGCAGTGGAAACAGCGTCAATCCGATTAACAGAATCACAAGCCGCTGCCGACTTTATCGGTGCAACATTTCATGAGCCATTGTGCAACGATCTCGAAGTGTTTTACGACCAACCAACATTGGCGAAGTTAACCGCAATTATCCGCAATGTGGCACCCGATATTCTACTGACGCATTCACCAACGGATTACATGGAAGATCACACGACGACATGTCGACTTGCTGTAACCTCTGCGTTTTGCCGCAGCATGCCTAATTATCCCACCACGCCGGTTACTGCAGCTATCGAAAAGCATGTCACGGTTTATCACGCGCAACCCTATTCACATTATGATCCGCTGGGTGAGTTGATCACTCCCAATTGTTTTATCGATGTAAGCGCCTTACAATCGCGCAAACGTGAAATGCTAGCACTTCATCAAAGCCAAAAACAATGGCTCGACGAAAGCCAAGGACTCGATTCCTACCTGAATACAATGCAAGATCTAGATCGACAACTCGGAACTATTTCCGGCAAGTTCGAATACGCCGAAGGCTGGCGGAAACATAACCACCTCGGATTCTGTGAACCTAGCGCCGACCCGTTATCTGAGGCTTTGGAGATTAAATCGTAGTAGGTTGGCCTCGAACTCAACCAACAATCCTACGTACCTTGAATACACCCAAACCATTCAATTTGGCGGCGGGGGCAATAATGATACCCCTGCTGCTCGCAATATGGTTTTAGCCATTCTTCCCGTGCGGCTAATTCAGCGGGCGACGTTCCTTGAGGCATTAAATATATTTGCCGCAACGAGAGCTCAGGAAATTGTTTGATATAAGCCGAAACTTCATCCAAATCATCTTCACTATCGATCACGAATTTGACTTGGCATTGATGATGTTCCAACAACTGGCGGATCACATTAGGGGCAAACCGCGTCCGCTGATGACGCTGATGCCAGTGCGGGTGTTCGTGGATATCGGGTGCGCTGTTGGAGGTCTTGGGACTGATGGACATCAAATCACATTGTAAAGGTAGGTATAGAGTGCCTGCTGTTTCAATCGTGATGTGGTAATTCTCGGCTCGCAAGCGATCGCACAAGGGCAACATCTCGGCGAATAACATGGGCTCTCCGCCAGTTAAGACAACATGCTGGCAGTCCCATTGAGACAATCGTGACATGATCGCGTTCACGGAGATATCTTCACCGATAGGATCCCAGGACGTATAAGGTGTGTCACAGAACCAACAGCGTAAATTACACCCACTCGAGCGCACAAATACGCTTTCGGTACCCGTTAATGAGCCTTCACCCTGAATCGATCGATAAATCTCTGCTATTTTCACCGCCACATATCTCCGCGTACCCCCCCTTTGCCCTTCTTTAAACATCATGACACAATAAGAGGAAATCGAGAAGGAGTAGAATTTGATGACTATATCGCACACACCAGAATCACGACGTGAATTATTAGAGACTTTTGCAAATGAGTTTCCGCACCGTGATTACGAAATCGAAATTATTTGCCCAGAATTCACTTCGGTATGCCCAAAAACGGGGCAACCGGATTTTGGCGAACTGACGTTCAACTATATTGCCGCTGAGAAGTGCGTCGAATTGAAAAGTCTAAAGATGTATCTACAAAGCTTCCGCAACGATGGAATTTTTTATGAAAACGTCTCCAACTCGATCCTCGACGACCTCGTAGCCGTTCTCGATCCGAAATGGATACAACTTACAGCACAATTTAGTGCCAGAGGTGGCATCTCAACAAATGTAATTGTCGAATGGTCGCAGGACGAAGAACTGTAGCTCGACAAAAACCTCAATGACATTCGACGTTTAATCTGTTGTCAGATGTCCAATAACTTTGCAACATTATTAACCGTCGCGGCGAGTGACCTAGCAGCCATCTTAAAATTCGTATGATTAGAAATCTCCGGTTGGATCTCCTGAAATAAATCATTCGCTTCGCGTAACCTGCGGAACTTCTTTTTGGCTTGCTTTAAATAGCTCTCGGCATCGTCATTGGCATAGTGACTGCCAAGCGACAGAGAATAATCGTAGAGTCCACGGTGGACTGCTCGTAATTCATCATCATCCTCAGCTTCGTCGCTGTGCTTTAGGAATGTACGAACCATCCACACATGGCTAAGCATAGTGTCAACTTGAAGCATTAGATCGCGTGCGTTGGTCATAGCATTCCCCCTATTCGGCGGCATCGACCTCGGCCGAATCATCAACCTCAGCGGAATCATCAACCTCAGCCAAATCATCGAAGCCTGGCGGATCATCGACTACTAGTGGTTCGTATCGCGCTAAGCCAGGCGGATCATCAAAGTCTTCAAGTGCATCGACGGGTGGCTTACCCGGTTTGGGAGCAGTAACAAGTGTCACAATCGCGCCAATGATCACCGTGGTCAAACTACCATAGAACATACTCGATACTTCGCCTACAGCCTCCATTTCCAAAACCGAAATGATTGTATTGATAATCGGAGCACCACCAAATACTAATGGCATCACAAACACTGGTTTGCCTCCAAATGTGAACGACAGAATAATCCCAAACGCTCCGACCGCACCAAATACTCCAGCCAACATAGAAAAAGACCAACCAACAAACGTCGGTTCCTTGGGAAAACCGCTCTCACTGATGCTCATGATCAGAATCGGAACAATCACGGCTATTGCGAAATAAGCGATGCCCACACACAACAACGGCCGTAACCGACTATTTTCCATGTGGTGTTGGCTCTTGTGAAGTAGCGATCCGTAAGCCCCCCAGCACAAGACGGTTAGACTAATGCCAATGACGATCAAAACCAGATTCGAGTCACCAGACGCCTTGGCTACGGCGGTTGCGGAAACTGGCTTAAAGGCAAAAACACCAGCCGCTCCAAGAGCCACCAAGAGAATACCCAGAAAAAAACCCGGTGTCATCTTATCAAACAGTTTTCCCATCCAAATGGAAACAAACGTATTTACCACAGGTGCACACCCAAACACTATCGGCATGATATATACCGGAGAACCACCGTTGGTTAAGGCAGTGATAATACCCAAAGCTCCTAAGGCGCCGCAGGCACCGGCACCTAATCCCCACCGCACGCCCCGTGTTGAAAATGCACCCTGTTCTCCTTTAGTCTTGAGAATATAAACAGGGACGATCACCGTAATAACAAAATACGACAAGCCGACGCACAAAAGCTGCGCCCATGCATTGCCACCCATTCCTTCTTTTCCATGGTGCAGTACGGGGCCGTAAGAACCCCAGCAGATAACCGTAATTAATGCAAAAGGTATTGATGTCAGTATTCCACGCATGGAAAAGGTCTCTGTTCTTTGTTAGCTGGTGAGAATGGGAATTAAAAAATTCTGTTAAAACCTAGTATACCATTTTAGCATCAACAACGGACAGAGAGCATCTTGCTTCGCTTCAAGCCGGCGAACGCCCACAATACGGACAGTGATCTACATCTTCCTCGGCAAATACGATGTCTTCATCATCAGTGCGATAAGCAGTTGTTAATCGATTACCACAATCGAGACACTTATGTTCCCACGAGTGGATTTGCAGTTCACCCTCACCAAAAAAATTGTATTTGCATGTCAAACTCGCACTACCGCACTTCTGGCAACCGCCAATGGTTTGAATATCTGCCATCTCTTTACTCACTAATGCACAAAGCTCAATAGACTAAAATCCGCGGGCAGCAATGATGTCATTGAAGTCACGCAAGTGATAGTCAATTTTTACGTAATCCAATACATTACAAAGGCCTCGTAAAGCGACGCCTAACCCGTCTGGACCGCTGAATCCGCCAAACTGACCTCCACCTTTCACATGGGGCTCAAGATCCAAAAAGACTCCTGGGATTCCGCGTTTGCTCAAACGACGATTCATCGTAGGAATATATTCACGGAAGTCTCGTAAGATCGCTTCATGGCCGCTATCGCCAATGTCTGCGGGCACAAAATATTTCAACGCATCTTCGTCGACATGCCCGACTCGATTGACCGGCTCTGGATGGCGATAATCTTTGATATGCATCCAACCCATCCCTTTTTTCATCTGGTAATAGTGTAGGAATAGTTCATCAGAAGAATACCCTTGGGTGACAATATTTGCCGCATCAAAAATCGTGAGCATCGCTGGATGGTTCACTTTTTTATGTAGCAGTTCCAAGGTCGGGCCACACTGTCCAACGAGGTTCGCTTCCACTTCAAGTCCAAACGTCAGGCCATTGCGGTCGCACAATTCGGCAATATCACCTAACTGATCAACGACCTGATCGACGTAGTCATAGGGACTTTCTCCACGAGGATGATAAAAAGCAAAGCCCCGCATGAGTTTAGCGCCAAAATCATTTGCTAAATCACAGGCTCGCTGAACATCGTTCTTAAGATATTTTTTGAATGGAATGTATTGGTTATGGGTCCCATCATCTACGTCAAGCAATTTCACTTTGCCAATGGGGCTTCCCAACGACGACACACTTAGACCATATTCGTCCTGTTTTTTCTTGACGTGTTTCACTTCCCGCTTGTTTAGCAACATCACATTCTTTACTCCATTGCCGGCGTCGATAAACCGGATGGTGTAGTACTGTAAACCTAAAGCGGCAAATGCCGAGAATTGTTGGTCGACGGTTTTTTGGTTGGCTGCTTCATCTGCAAAGCCCGATAATATTACACTTGGGTTGGCGCTCATATATACTCTTAGAACCTGTTGAAATAAATAAATTAGGTAAGGTAGAGGTTCATTTTGGAAAACAGTGCCCCACCGTGCAAGAGGGTACAAATCGGCTTATAATAAAAGACGCCATTATTCGTGGTGATATATAGAACTTTGGACATCTATAGACAGAAATGATAGGGATGAGTCAAGCAATGGTAAAAATTCAGAAACTTCACGGCGGCATGGTTGGTATGGGAATGATCTTTGAAGAGACATACCGACCCTTCTTCGAAAATGCATACCAACACGGAATTCATGATTCTCGCAGCGGTATCATTTCACTCGACATTGCAGCCGTCGCAAGCCGGACAGGGAAACGTGCTGCTCAGTATAAAGAATCCGCTGGTGATCGCATCAACGACTTCACTAGCTACGTCGAACCCGACAGTATGCAGCAATTGTTAGCTCATGACATAGATTTCGTATGTGTAGCCACTCCCGACGATCGACACTTCGATGCGGCAATGGCTGCCATCGCTGCTGGCAAACATGTCCTAATCGAAAAACCATCCGTCCTCTCTCTGCAACAACTTGATCAGATAATCGCTGCCGCGCAATCCGCGGGCGTTATATGTAAAGTCGTATATCACAAGTTATTTGACCCCGACCATAAAAAACTACGCACGCTAGTTCATGACAACGTCCTGCAACACGTCAACAATGGCTATTGCACACTTTTGGAACCCAAAGAAATATCTGGTTCGCAATTCGCCGAATGGATTCAAGGCCGTAACCCCGGTACCTACGTAGCTGTACATTACATCAAGCTTATCGATTTCACATTCGGGGGAAAATTGAAAAGTGTCAGCTGTACAGGCCAACGTGGTCTCGTCGGCGAAGTAAATGGCAATACGTGGGACAGTGTCCAGTTGCAAATGATTTACGAATATAAAAGTGGCCGCGAGGCTGCCTTTGATATTCATACCAGTTGGGTAACACCTGATAACTTCCCCGGCTACGTCGAGCAAGAAGTGCAATTTCGCTTTGACAACGGAGTATGGAATGGACACAGCCGCAAACGTGGCGTGGAATGCACGGTTGAAGAAAAAACCCCACACACCATGAAAAACTCGATGAACAATCATTACAACGGCACATTTATCGAACCCAACGGCCGTCGTAGTCAACGTGGTTACGGTATCGAAGTCCTAGAACAATTTGCGGGAGAAGTTGCGTTTGTTAAGAATGCCGCAGATCCCGCTGACCAAGCTCTGCGGCTAAAAGAAATTCAAGCACTGAACTACAATGACATATCAGCTGACCGACAAACGGTAGCGGCAGTCCAAGCGATGGAAGCTATCTTGGAAGAACACGCTGGGGGTAACCCGAACTGTATTGTTAACGTAAACGATCCACAAGGCGGGCTCGTAATGTACTCGCCTGGCGCCAGCGCTGGGAAAGTGCTTTACGACGGCCAAGTTTAACTGCACTGTACGCTCGTTAAACCATCATTGAAAACATCCACTTACCACAACATCCAAAAATAACTCATGAAACCTACTGAACCTATTCAATTTGACAACGAACCGCAAAGCAACGAAGTCCGCGCTGAGATTTTGGCCCTAGAACCGTACGCGATCCGTACATTTACGCCAAGCCAGTGTGTAATTAGCTACAGCTCCGGGAGTTATCATTACACCCCAGAAGGCCGCAAACTTGCCGACTTCACATCTGGTGTATTAGTTGCGAATCTGGGGCACAATCCAGTTTCTTGGTGGAACCGCGTCCAAAATTATCTAGGATTAAACGCATTAAACGATGGTGGTGAATATGCAAAATGTGTGCCCCTCACCGCTTACAATGCCATCACAGAAATAGAAGCGACAGCGAACCAGCGGCTCATCACAAGTCTGCAATCAGCTCCAGGCGGTTCACGTATTAATCAAATCATGTGGTCAGCAAGTGGTAGCGAAGCGGTACAAAAGGCACTGTGGGCTGCCATGAAACGAACTCCAGGCAAAGACATGATCATTGCCACTCGCGGTGGATTCCACGGCAAAAAAGGTTTAGCCGGCGCAGTCACCGGTAGTGAGCAAGATAAAGAACGCGACGAAAGAGTACGATTCGTGAGTTTTCCGAAGGCGGAATGCATTGATATTGAATCTCGCAAACAGCCACTCGACCTCTCGTCATATCAGGCCGAACTCGATGCGCTCTGGGAGGAATGTGGCGACCGACTATGTTGCATCATTACCGAGCCCTACCTCGGAGGCGGCGGTTCGCTGCATCCTCAAAAAGAATATCTGCAATTGCTACAACAATTCTGTCGCGATCATGATTTACTATTTATTTTAGACGAAATTCAAGCAAACTTTGGTCGCACTGGACCAATGTATGCGTTCACACACTACGAAGTCGAACCAGATATTGTATTACTAGGCAAAGGACTCGCTAATGGTGTGCCTGCAAGTGCGGCTGTCGGGCGCCGCGACGTTTTTGAATGTTTGGATTATGGCGAAGCCTCGGATACATGGAGTGCGAATCCACTTTCATCCGCCGCGGTCATCGCGACGCTAGACGAATTTGAAGAAAACGATGTGATCGCCAAAGGCCTCGAATTATCTCGCGTTATCGAAGCAGGTTTAGTTCGACTAAAAGAGACGCAACTGATCGCTAACGTCCGCGGCGAGGGTTGTGTTTGGGGTATCGAATGCGCTGACTTCGCCGACAAACCAAGTAACGATGTTGCCAATGATATTATCCGCGCGTGCTATCAAGGCGATACGGACGGGCAAGCTATTCATTTGCTTGGAGCCCTAGCTGGTAACGTAATCCGTATCAGCCCACCACTTACTATGAACGTCGAAGAATGCCAACACTATCTCGATGTGATGTATGACATCTGCCAGAGCTTGGCCCAATAATCGACCGGCGATCAAAAGCTAGAAAATTTCAATCGCCGCTGATGCGAGTGGCTACTTTGACGTTGACCTTGTATGGTTTGCTATTGCGCAGCAACAGAAGTGAAACCTCACGACCAATTGGCGTTAGGCTTACTAAGTTTGCTAGATGGTCATCATCTTCGATCATCGTTCCACTGTAACTCAACAGCACATCATCCGTTTGCAATCCTGCACGGTTCGCTGGTGATCCCTTAGTGATTCCCGTCACCCGTACGCCGCGGGCGTGGCTCAATCCCAATTTTATGGCCGTCGTATTCGTAAAATCATGATCCATACGTATTCCTAGGTATGCGTTGGCGGTCGCACCGCCAGATTCCAAACGACGAGCAATCACCATTGCCATGTTGATTGGGATAGTGAAGCCGATTCCTTCGCTACCCCCTGAGCTACTAGCAATCGCCGTATTTATACCAATCACCTCACCACGCAGGCTCACTAACGGCCCTCCACTGTTACCTGGATTAATCGAAGCGTCCGTTTGCATGAAATCCTGAATCATCACACCGGCAGTGCCAAGTTTGAGGTCCCGCCGCCCTTTTGCCGACACGATGCCATAGGTGATGGAATAACTCAGACCAAACGGACTTCCAATCGCCACCACAAAATCACCGATCTCCATCTTGCTACTATTGCCGACTCGAGCGGCAATCAATAAGTGCGATTCTTTAACAGTGACCAACGCTATATCGCTCGAGGGATCGGAAGCGATTTTGAGGGGCGTCAACATGCGGCCATCTTCTAGTGATATTTTGACTCCATCAAGCACAGCCGGAAATACTACATGACGGTTCGTCAATATATACTTTTTCGCACCTATCTCAATCGCAAATCCGGAACCCGCTTCTTCAACAGTGCGGCGAGAATTTTCCTCCACTAGTTTGCGCGTTTGTATATGAACGACACTCGGTTTCGCGAGCCTGACAACTTGTTTGAGAATATTGCGCTGGTCAAATGCCGCCGCATCTTTAGCAAGTTGCTCGAACAACCGTGCTCGAGCATTGAGCGTCACCGTGACCGGTTGCTCTTGGGCTGATACAAAGCCGAAGTTGGTTAGGCTAAGCACTACACACAGAGTTGCGGCGCGAACCCAGCAGCTATTCAATACAGGTAATCCTAGGCTGCTCGCCAGATTCCCACCCCCCCATTTTTTCATGTATTCAATCTTCTTCGGTAGTGCAAGCTATTGGCTACAGACACTCCAACAACGCTACACTCAGCTGTCGCTATTGATAAACTTCTGAATTCTCGTCAATGCCCCAATCTTCGCCATATATTTCCTTGTTCGTCTGGCAATCGATGCAATTCGTCGCGTAGGGCAGTGCTTGCAAACGAGCGAGCGGAATTATTTTTTCGCAGATTTCGCAGAGCCCAAAACTTCCGGCTTGCATCTTCTCTAAGGCAATCTCAATTTGCCCCAACTCTCTATTCTCAACCTCGGCAAGTTGTGAATTAAGTTCGTTCTGAGCTGAATCTAAAGCTACATCGACCGCATCGCCTGATGTTTCACGAAGATCGTTGAGATCGCTAAAGTCGCCAGCAAGCGCTTTGCGCATTGCATCACGGCGTTTTTCGAGAACCTTTTTAAGGTTTTTTATGGCATCTTTACGGGCCATTTGATTTTCCTCTTTTCAAACAGGTGCTTAAACAAAGATACCGGAAACTGTGTCATATCAGCGTTTACTATCGCAGTGCATACTAAGCACGCGCGCGCGAAACCGCCAAGATGGGTGTAGTTCCGATTATTCCGGTTGTAGTGGAATAATCGACATTTAAGACCTGTTAAAAATAGGTTTTTTTAGCAGTTTTTGAGCAGATTTTGCCCAATTAACGTTAGCTACAGCTTGCGGAAGAACCTATTTTTTCCAATTCATACAATCCTTGGTCAGAAGCCCAGTTGCGGATCCAGATATCGCAAAACAGCTTGTTTCACTGCGGTTACATCAACCAGTCGAGCAACTTCCATGTTATTGGGCCACTGACGGTTGCTTCGCTGGTCAAACAACGTCGCACCACGAGATAGTTCCCCACCGACTTCGACCTGTCCAGCCATGGAAACCAGCTTGAACAATTCGGGTTCAAGCACCTGCATCAATGCTACAACATCGTGAATATAAACGCTTTCCTGCCCCAATCGCTGGCGATAGTTACGATACAAATGTGGCAAAACTTTTCTCAAAAAAAGTCCGATTCTAGATGTTTCATCCGGCAGTTCTCGTAAGAAATCAAGTGTGAAATGCACTTGCATCGTAATATCCAATGGTATCAATATTTTGTGTACCGGAGCGTCAAATACTTGCTGCGTGCTTTCTGGATCGCAATAGACGTTAAACTCTGCCGCAGTCGTAATATTCCCAATGCCGGCGACACTGCCACCCATCATGATAAGTTGGTCAACATTTTCAATAAACGCCGCATCACGTTGCATTGCTCGAGCAATATTCGTTAACGGCCCAAGGCAAAGAATGCTAATATTACCCGGATCGGCTTTGACCTCGTCACAGATAATTTTTTCGGACGGCTTACGTTGGTGGTGCGAAGACGTTTCAAATCCAACTTCGCCAAGACCATCTTTACCATGCACAAAACGAGCGTCACGATAGTCCAAGTTGTTACAGGGCGAAGCGCAGCCAATCCGCGGGATTTTAGGTGGATCAAGACGTTCAATAATAGTCTGTACGTTCGCGCTAGCCATTTCCGCAGGGACGTTGCCTTCAACAGCAGTAACGGCGACAATATCCAAAGCTGGTGCAAATAGGCCTACACACAGTGCGACCGCATCGTCAATTCCTGGATCGCAGTCAATAATTAAACGTCGTGGCATAATTAACACCTGAAAACAAAAAAGTACTATCTTTGGTTATCGGTTGTGAGAACAAATAAGTCAAATATTCAATATTTTCAATCGCACGTTATAATGAATTAGTCGTTTCCCAGCTAACAAATCTCTTCCTACAAGAATTTACCACATGCTAACTGAAACCATTGAACAAATCGAATCCGGCACCAGTTTAACCCAAGAGGAAATGGCGGGCACGATCGATCTAATCATGCAGGGCGTATGTGCTGAAGATGATATTCGCGCATTTTTGTTAGCCCTCGTGAGCAAAGGCGAAACAGTCGCGGAAATTGCTGGAGCGGCGGCGGCAATGCGCAAGCATATGACAATCTTGGAATCTTCCCGTGATGACCTTGTTGATACCTGTGGTACAGGCGGAGATGGTTCAGGGACTTTCAATATCTCAACGGCGGCTGCCCTTGTCGCAGCAGGATCTGGGATTGCCGTAGCAAAACACGGAAACCGCAGCATTACCAGTAAAACAGGTTCAGCGGATGTGTTGAGCGAACTCGGCGTCAATATCGAGGCGTCTGTCGACGTCATGCAACAGTCGCTTGAAGAGGCTGGAATTTGTTTTTGTTTTGCACCTTTGTTTCATCCCGCCATGCGACATGTAGGCCCCGTGCGGCGGAGTATCGAAGTTCCCACAATCTTTAATTTACTCGGCCCACTCTGTAATCCTGCTCGCGCACCCTATCAACTACTAGGCGTCGGCAAGCCTGCCCTGCGTACCCGCCTTTCCGCTGCCCTCGCATTGCTAGAAACAAAGCGAGCATTCGTCGTGTGCGGCGAAGATGGACTCGATGAAATCACACTTGAAGGGACAACTCTAGTAACTGAAGTCATTGGCTCAACCACTCAAGAATTAGAATGGTGCCCTGCAGATTTTGGGCTGACCTCACAATCTCTCGCTTCCATGAACGTCGAAAATCCCACAGAGAGCGCGGCTTGCATTATGAATATACTCCACGGTGAACAAGGAGCCTCTCGAGATATTGTCGTTATCAATGCCGCCGCCGCCATTTCACTCGCTCGACCCCATTTGTCACTTCAGGAATGTGCCGATCAAGCAACTGAAGCAATTGATTCCGAGGCCGCCTTAAAATCACTCAAGCAATTTGGTGAAATCACTCAACAGTAATGAACCTAATTAATTACACTGCATTTACTAATCAAGCAGTTCCACAGCAGTCAACATCATGAATCCACAAAATCACCCAGCCATCGGAATCGACCTCGGGACAACCTACTCGGCGGTTGCCATGTTAGATGAACATGGGCAACCACGTACGCTCGAAAACAGCGAGGGGGACAAGATTACACCGAGTGTTTTGTTGTTTGAAGGTGACGACGTTATTGTTGGTAAAGAAGCGGCCAAAGCAAAAACCACTCACAACGATGCTGTCGCCGAACACAGTAAACGTTTCCTTGGCCACCGTAGTTTTGAACAACGATTTGGCGATACGCAATATCCTCCAGAAGCACTGCAAGCATGGATATTGAAAAAAATTCGATGCGATGTTCAACAACGCATTGGGGATTTCAAATATGCTGTTATCACTGTGCCTGCTTATTTTGACGAAGCTCGTCGTAAAGCGACACAAGACGCTGGTTATATGGCGGGCATAGATGTTCTTGATATCATCAACGAACCAACGGCGGCGGCGATTGCTTATGGGGCTCAACAATCTTCCGATCCCGATTCCCAGACCGCCCCGCAAACTATTTTAGTCTATGACCTTGGGGGTGGTACGTTTGACGTTAGTATCGTAAAAATCGACGGCAATAAATTCGTGACACTCGCGACCGATGGGGATGTGCAGTTAGGTGGAATTGATTGGGATCATCGAATTGTGGACATGATTGCTGAACATTTTATCGCTGAACACGGCGGTGATCCACGGGACGACCCAAATACTCTTGGAAGAATTTGGCGTGAAGCCCAAGATGCCAAACATACGCTGACCGCCCGCAACGAATGTACTGTGACATGTGACTATCAAGGTAATACAATTAGCTTTACTTTAACGCGTGAGGGATTCGCAGCGTTGACCCGCGACTTAGTCGAGCGGACAAAGTTTACAACAGTACAAACTCTAGCGGCAGCACAATTAGAGTGGAACGCTATTGATCGCATACTAGTCGTGGGCGGGTCCACTCGGATGCCAGCGATTAACGAAATGTTAACGCAATTAAGTAATCGACCACTCGATCAATCGGTATCACCGGACGAAGCCGTTGCTCACGGCGCTGCCTTGCACGCAGCCATTTGCTTAAGTGAACTCGCTGGAGAGCCAACTCGGTTTTCCGTCCAGAATGTCAACTCACATAGCCTGGGTGTAATTGGGGTCGAGCCCGCCACGGGTCGACCACGAACCGGACACATTATTCCTCGCAATAGCCCTTTGCCAGTTACCTCGCGGAGGCGGTTTCGGCTGAGGAAGGGGCAAACATCAATTATGCTGCAAGTCGTTGAAGGCGAAAGTAAATCGCCGGATGCATGTATTATGATTGGGCAATGTGACATCAGTGGGATTCCTAATGACTTGCCCGAGGGGTCCAAGCTAGAAGTCCGCTTTCGCTACCGCAGCGATGGCCGCTTGTCGATGCGATTTTTGATTGAGGGAACGGATATCAAGCTTGATCATGAATTCAAACGTGAAAATTCACTAACACAAGAACAACTCGACGCTTGGCGCGGTTTTATCTGCGGTGAAGAAGACTCAGATCCTACCCATTAACGCACGGTTCAATAGTTCCTCGATGAACGAATTAAATATTCCCAAACCCACCGATGTCCGGATGAAAGGTTTCGCCAAACGAACCTCGGTTGGAGCCTGCGTAAATTGGATTGACGAGCATGTATCTCTACTGCCGATGGAACAAGTTTCACTCGAAGATGCACACCAACGCGTGTTGGCTACGGATATAATTAGCTCACAGGACGTGCCACAATTTACTCGTTCAATGATGGATGGCTTCGCCGTCCAAGCCGCGGATACTTCAGGCGCGAGTAATTACCAACCTCAACAACTCACAGTTCTAGGAGAATCCGTTCCTGGCAAACCATTTACAGGGAGTGTTACTCCGGGAACTGCTGTACGGATAATGACCGGCGCGCCAATACCTGACGGCGCTGATAGTGTTCTACCTGCCGAGCAAGTGCAGATCGAAGCAGATTTTATTTTAGCGCAAGGCCAAATCGCACCCCAAAAACATGTCGGCTTTCCTGGTGAAGATATTCAACAAGGAACAACCGTGCTCACGACCCCGCGAATATTGCGCCCCCAAGACCTAGGTGTATTATCCTCTATTGGGTTTTCGCAAGTTCCGGTTTTTCAACAACCCCGCGTCCGTGTTATTGTCACCGGGAACGAATTGTTACCACCCGGGACCACCACGACTCCGTTCTGTATTGCCGATGCCAATAGTCCCATGCTAGCGGCCCTCATATCACGCGATGGCGGTCACGTTGTTAACCCAGGTATCCTGCCTGATGACCCGAACAGTATTCGAGATGCACTACTCGACCCCAACGCCAATGTTATTATTGTGTCAGGCGGTTCCAGCGTCGGCCAAGAAGACTACGCACCCAGTTTGCTAGCAGAGCTTGGTTCACTTGATATTCACGGCATTGCTATGAGACCGAGCAGTCCCTCCGGCATCGGCATGCTCGACGGACGCCTCGTGTTCTTACTACCGGGCAATCCAGTCTCTTGTTTGTGCGCCTATGATTTTTTCGCTGGGCGAGCGATCCGGCAAATGTCCGGCTTGCCGGCACAATGGCCATATCACCATGAACAATTACCACTTTCTCAAAAACTGACCTCCGCGATCGGGCGTACTGATTACGCGCGAGTTAAAATCATTGACGGCCAAGTACATCCCTTAGCTATTAGTGGTGCTAGCGTGTTGAGTAGTACCACCGCGGCAGATGGATTTGTCGTCATTGATGAAAACCTCGAAGGCTATGCTGAGGATTATGAGGTTACCGTTTTTCGGTACAACTAAGACATGGCAAAACAAACACAATTTCTTGACGTGATTGATCGTGATACTGCTCAAGAGCTCTTTCACCAAGCAATTGAGTTGCAGCCCTTGGAATGCGAGTGCATTCCCCTTGCTGAGGCGCTTGGTAGAGTGCTCGCAAGTGACATTGTCTCCCAACAAAACGTGCCCTCCTTTGATCGGTCTAATTATGACGGGTTTGCGGTGCGTGCCGAGGACACGCATGGCGCAAGTGAAACCAACCCGATTCACTTACAACAATTATCCGAGTCCATTGCCACAGCGGTTGTTCCTCAACTCGAAGTAACAGAGGCAACGACCATTCCAATTGCAACCGGTGGCATGTTACCTCGCGGTGCCGATGCCGTGCTCATGGTGGAACATAGCTTGGTCAAAAGCGGACAAGTGCATGTCTACCGTAGTGTCCATAGTGGTTTCGGAGTGGCATGTGCGGGGACCGATATCACAGCGGGGGAAATGGTTTTGCGGCAGGGTCGTATCCTGACAAGTCGCGAAACCGGAGTCTTAGCGGCGATTGGAGAGGCGACTATCCCAGTCGTTCGAAAACCCAAAGTTGCTATTGTCTCGACCGGTGACGAAATTATTGCGCCGGGTGAACCTATGGAAGCCGCGATGGTGTACGACTCTAACGCTCGCATTCTTGCCGACGCAGTTCGTGAATGTGGCGGCGAACCCGTGTACCAAGGAATCGTCCGTGACGATGAAGATGCACTACAAGCGATCGTTGATAAGTCTCTAGCAGAGTGTGATGTTGTGTTGCTCTCTGGAGGTACTAGCAAAGGCGAAGGCGATCTATGTTGCAACGTTGTTGAAAAACTTACCAACCCAGGAATCGTTGCTCATGGTGTTGCCCTAAAACCAGGTAAACCTATTTGTTTAGCAGGGTCTGGTGGCAAGCCTATAGTCATATTGCCGGGATTTCCGACGTCAGCCATTTTTACATTTCACGAATTTGTCGCGCCAGTCATTCGCCTGTTAGCTGGAGGTGCGATTAAAAGCCCAACAACTGTCGCGGCAAAAATGGCCGTCAAAGTGAATTCTGAGATTGGACGAACGGAATTTCTGTTGGTCGGACTGGTAGAAGCAGACGTGGATCTTGTTGCCTATCCCATGGGGAAAGGTTCTGGAAGTGTCACTACGTTTAGCCATGCAGATGGCTTCGTAACGATTGACCGACACCATGAAATTGTTGAAGCAAATGAGGATATTGATGTCACCCTACTCGGTCGAAATTTGCAGATCGCCGATCTTGTCATCATCGGCAGTCATTGCACAGGCCTCGATCTGTTGCTGGGGGAACTACAACGCCAAGGCATTAGCAGTAAGTTGATCAGCGTTGGTTCCACGGCAGGTGTTGCGGCAGCAAGGCGGGGAGAGTGTGATATTGCACCGTGCCATTTACTTGACCCTGCTACCGGTATCTATAATGAATCACTCGTAGACGAGTCGCTTCAACTTGTAAAGGGTTACCGCCGCACGCAGGGCATCGTCTTTCGCAAAGGTGACACTCGGTTTGAAAACCAATCACTTGATAATGTCTTAGAGGTAATTGCCTCAAATACTTCCCTCCGCATGGTAAATCGAAATGCAGGTTCGGGAACGAGAATTTTAATCGATGGCTTATTACAAGAACTTCGTCCGGCGGGTTACTCCTTTCTATCGCGTAGTCATCATGCTGTAGCAACAACGATTAAACATGCAACCGCAGACTGGGGCATCGCTATTGAAAGTGTCGTAGACGACGAGCTTGGGTTTTTGCCCCTGAGCGATGAAGAATACGATTTTTTTATTCCCGTCAGCCGTAACCACAAACCTGCAGTTGAGAAGTTCATGGCCATCTTGGGCAGCGAATCTTTTAGAAGCCAATTAGCCGACGCTGGATTGATCCGGAATCATCTTGCATAATGAATGGTCATTTGTATTAATTTGTGGTTGGTGATGCCTATTAGGACATTCTTAGTAACACCTCGCCACGGCCGCCATCGATCATGTCTCCATGGTACAAATCGTAAGTGGAATCAACGGCGTCATTTGGAACGGGGAACCCGAGGGATTTTAGATTACGCAACAACAACTGCATGATTTCGGGTTGATAACGACAAGAATATTTAAAACTTGGCAACAACGGTGGATGATGCGCTCCCATAAATACAATGCTCCCACGGCGCATTGCAGCTCCGTGACGAATCCCTGTCTCACCAAACAACATGATCGTGCCAGCTCGCATGTTAAATCCAATTAAGTCGCCCGCCTTACCGGCAACTGCAATTAATCCCCGCCGCATCGTCAAACCAAGTTCATTGCCAACATCACCGTGAACTAAGATCGTGCCCCGATTCATGCCGATAAGACTTCCTCGATAGCTTGCACCGACTTGGTGTCCAGCGTTACCCTTAATATGAATCAGCCCACCACGCATTTCGGCACCCACCCAATCACTGGCGCTGCCCTGCACCGTGATTGTTCCTGCCGTCATTTCGCTGCCGAGATGCCGGCCACAGTTTTCCATGATTGCAATCGAACCCGACTCCATTTTCCAGCCAATCCAATGGACTCCTGATAGATCCCCCGAAAAGCTCATCTGCTCATCTACCAGATCGCCGGATATTTTGAAAAACTCTGCCAAGGGAACAACGTCTTTCCCATGATGAACCTTAAACTTCTCAATTTCAGGCAACGACAACTCTCGCAGTCCACAGGGTGTCACACCCTGCAGTTCTAATGGAATTGTCGTATTGCCAATGTATTCAAGTTCCAACGTCATGAGTCATTTACCTATCTTTGCTGTTTACCTTCCGTTAATATTTGTTTATCCATTTTTCAGGAAAACACTATGACAGACACTCCCGCACTTACCGTTGCCGGTATAGTCCTTTGCGGCGGCCAAAGCCAACGCATGGGATCCGACAAAGCCTTGCTGCCCTTTGGCGACGAGACCATGATTGAACGGGTCATTCGCGTCCTCAATAGTGTTGTTTCTCCAATTGTCGTCGTAGCTGGGCACGATACAAAACTGCCGCCATTAGCAGATTCCATCATCGTTACTCATGACCGCCAACCCAATCAAGGTCCACTCGAAGGTATTCGGATGGGCTTAGCCGCAATCGAACACACAGCGACTGCAGCTTTCGTAACGGGTTGTGATGTTCCTTTGTTGGTTCCTGGTTTTATTCAAACATTAATTGACCAACTTGGTGATGACGGTGAGCATGACGTTGCCGTCGCCAGCGAAGATGGTTTTTTACATCCTTTAGCTGCCGTATATCGAACTCATTTGATTCCTGTAATCGACGAACTGTTAACCGCACAACGTCGGCGGCCACTGTTCTTATATGACCAAGTTGCTACAAATCCGGTGTCCACGGAACTCCTCAAAAAATCCGACCCGCAACTCGCAAGTTTGGCGAACCTCAATAAAGCGGACGATTATTTCGCGGCTTTAGAACAAGCTGGTTTCATTGCCGAACCACACATCATTGAGATGTTACAGGATTCGGATTAACACTGCTTGTCCTTGAGCAACATTACAACCATCTCGAAAACGGATTCTTTACTTAAGTCTCCTTCTCATTACAGTCAACTAATTCTGAATCGTGCAAATAATCGTCAGATATCGGGTAGTTACGAAACTGGACGGTGTAATATTGTTCGAACCACTCGGCGATATCTGATTCCACTTCAACATCGTACGCGGGTGCGACGTTAAATGTTTTGCCGAATGTTTGTTGTTTCAATTCGCATTCATCAATCAGTATTTCGCCTGATTTAATAACGTAACGGGGCATTTCAAACATCACTTCCTTGTTCTCGTGAGGCGAATAAATCGTAATATCCGCGTCTGCTCCAACGCCTAAATGGCCTTTGTTCTTCAAGCCCAAGATCTTCGCGGGGCCAGCCCGCGTGATAATACAGATTTCATTTAACGTATACTCTCGGTCAATATCCCCCAACACACAACGATTCATTACTTCCGGATGTACGCTTCTTAAAACATCATTGCGATACGTGCTGTCCATCAACAAGCGGATGATCTGTGGATAGGCCATAAACGATCCACCATTAGGGTGGTCCGTACTCATCACCACACGCCATGGATCTTCTACTAACAAATACCATTCCAAACCAATCGCCCATTGCAACGCATGCACAAGGCTTTTATTTCGATATTGAATCGGTGCAATACCACACCCCGATTCCATTTCCGTATCAACGCTCAGCCATTTTCCGCCGTACACATTATGCAAAAAGTAGCCCAGTGGTCCGTCACCCGTCATGCTAGTCGTTTCACCAAACATGACTTGCCCCACATCCACGGTTAGATTGTCATGGGTATTTATATAGTCCGCCAGTTCGGTTGTCTTGGAACAAAAAGACTCTTCCTCACCCTCCCCTCCACCATAGCTATGAAATTGAATATGAGTCAAATGTCCTTTGAAGCCATTTAGCGCATCCATTGTATTGAGCGTGGTGTTCCAGTTCCCGGGCATACCGAGGTTATTACAATGGATGTGCACTGGATGGGGTAAGCCCAGCTCATTTGCCGCGCGAGCAACTTCGCTGATAATTTGGCGAGGGGTAACTTCATAGTGGTCGACTATTTGATCAATGGTGTCGACGTTTCCAGCAGGATGATGCTTCCATACTTCGACACCTCCAGGATTCACCAATTTTGGTGCGTATGCTTTTGTGGCACCAAGTAACCACGCAATAAATGATTTTAGTTGCTGTGGGTTTTCTTCTGCAATCGACTTCATCATGAAGTGATTATTACCCATGAGGACGTAAAATCCCTTATCGATGGCGGGCGTATCCGCAAACTCTTCGTGGGCATGACGTGCTGCCAATGGCGGGACCGCAGCATCAAAAGCTGAGGTATATCCCAATCCAATGTATTTAAATCCAGTGGCAAAGGTACTCGGTACGCTACC
>JAYZBF010000146.1:0-6159 GCA_036338835.1 Planctomycetota bacterium | reverse complement strand
AGCACAAGCGGTTGTAACCCTTTGTAATTTTTCGCGAATTCAACATAAGGAATGATGAACCGAAAATCGTGATTTGTTTGTAGTAATACGGATATACAGATGTAGCAAAGAGGAATCGCGATCGAAACCCGTAATATTCCTCGTAGTTGATCGTTGTCCGAGAACGTCAAAACTGGATCGATCGCGGTACCGATGATATAGGTCAAAAAGAGCCCAACGATAAGCCCAAAATAGGTACACGAAATGATTTCGACAGGTTTGCGGCGAACCAAGATGTCCAAAACCACAATGATCGTAGCAACCACGATCAGCAACGTACCCAACAGCATATACTCCTGCTGGTTTTCTTCCACATTGGAAACAATAGAAATACCAGCACCGAATGCGATCGCGAGAAAAATACCGCGCAAGAACCATAAAGCCATAATAAAACCGCCTAATAAAATAAATGGGAATAATAATCGGTGCAGTGAACTGCACAATCGTGCGTCACTGCAAAAATAAAATAAATATGATCGCGACAGACTAAGGCTCGGCCTATGCTGCATTCAATAATAAAGGCCTGCCGCTGTTTTCATTGTAAATGCACCAAATCCAGATTGCTATCGAAAAACCGCGTCAAACACAAAGACATACCAAGATTAGGCAAGTGCGATTCATAGTAAACAATATGGCTATAGGTTCACATGAGCTAAGAATTGTTGTTCAAAGAAGCGATCTGTCATGCCCGCAATATAATGCCCCACGCTACGATGCAATCCAACTTGCTCGGCATGTTCAATAAACCTTGTAGGCATAATCTCGGGATTTTCGACTAATATAGCAAATAGTTGCTGAATTTGACGTTGAGCGAGCTCACGAGTTTTGACGATTGCAGCATGACGGTAAACACGTTCATACAAAAACGACTCAAGCTCTATCTTAGCTTTGGCAATTTCTCCAACAGTCCCAATTCGAAAATTCGATTGACGCGCAGCGCTAGCAGAGTCCCACTTAAACTGCGTTAGTGCGGTGCTGGTATGCTCCAAAACATTCGTGACTTGGCAATCTAACATCGTGTGAATAATCGCACGTTGATGTTCTCGCTCTCCTAAATCCTCACCTCGCGAGGCAATCTGCTGCTGACAAATTTTTATCATATCGAGCTGTTCTAATTCATCAAATGCAACGAGTCCCAATTTTAATGCATCGTCGATATCGTGAGCGTCATAGGTCATGGAATCCGCAGCCTCAACGGCCTGTACTTCCAGTAATGGAGAAATCGCCGTTGCACCTTTATCGACACGAGTCGCTTGACCTGCAAGTACTTCTTGCGTGAGATTTAGTCCCGGAAAATATTGATGCCTCGTTTCCAACTGCTCGGCAATCGTCAAAGCGTATTGATTGTGAGAAAACCCACCTTCCCCTTCTAGGCATTCGGCTAATGCGTCTTCACCGGCATGCCCAAACGGCGGGTGCCCGATGTCATGAAATAACGCTAACGCTTCTACCAAATCCTCATTCAAACGTAAGGCTCGGGCTAAGGTGCGGGCGATTGATGAAACTTCATGAGTGTGTGTGAGTCGAGTACGATGGTAATCACCCATATCGCCCGTGAAGACTTGCATCTTACCACTCAGTCGACGGTAGGCAGCGCTGTGTACAATACGATCGCGGTCGCGTTGGAACGGCCCGCGATAAGACTGTTGCTGCTCGTCATAACGGCGACCCAATGTGTCACTACTGTGCATCGCATAGGGTGCCAAGATACTTGCCTCACGCTCAGCAATCGTCTGCAAATTGTTGTGCGTCATTACCTAAAGCCCCCTCAGCCTGAAGGAAACCCTGAATCCAATCAAGGGATGAACCTACATCTGTTTTACAACACCAATACCTAATAAATCTAAACCGTGAGCGATGGTGCGCGCGGTTAAATCACAAAGCCGTAAACGACTCAACTTAATCGCATCGTCCTCCGCTTGTAGAACAGGGCACTGCTCAAAGAACGATGAAAAACGTTTCGCTAAGTCAAACAAATAATTGGTTAGTTGATTAGGTCGATAATCTTCTAACACTTCATCTAATGCTTCAGCATAACGGGCAAGCGTCAGAGCTAACAATCGTTCAGCCGTATGTTCCAGATTTACGCTGTCGGCCGTAGCCCGAATCTGTTCTAGATCTACCTCTCCCTTGCGAAATATACTTTGGACTCGCGCATAGCAATACTGCATGTAGGTTGCCGTGTTACCCTCTAAGGCCATCATCTTGTCGTAGCTAAACACATAGTCACTTGTCCGATTATGGGCAAGATCTGCATATTTTATCGCACCATGACCGACGGCATCAGCGACCTCAGCGCATTGCTGTGTCGTTAACGTATATTCACTATTTTCATCGGCGGCAGCAGCAGAGACAATTTCTAGTGCCTTAGACACAGCTTCATCAAGCAACCCCTCGAGCCCTACAGCAGATCCGGATCGCGTCTTATAAGGACGCCCATCTTCATCTAGTACAGTTCCAAAACTGATATGCCGCAATTCTACGCTGCCTGCTATCCACGATTGTGCCACAGCAAATAGCTTTTGAAAGTGCTCGCTCTGGCGATGATCTACGACATATAGAATCTCATCTGGCTGCCACTGACCCACTCTATATTCGATCGTTGCTAAATCCGTGGTTGAGTAGAGAAACGCGCCGTCACTTTTTTGAACGATCATCGGTGTATCAAATTCATCGAGAAAAACACATACGGCACCTTCACTGTCGGTAGCCAAATCTTGGTCTCTAAGTTTTTGTACAACAGCTGGCAGCATTTCATGGTAAAAGCTCTCGCCGTATTCGACGTCAAACTCAATATCCAAACGCCCATATATTTTCTGGATATCAGCACGGCACTTGGGCAAGAAGTCCTCCCAGAGCTTGACGTTTTCTTCGTCACCGGCGTGTAAGGCCGCTGTTTCAAGTAATACACTCTTAGCAATTTTGGGATGCGCCGAAACCAATTGGCTCAACGTGGAGTCTTTATCGATGTCGGAAACTTTCTGCACAACCGCTTCGTGGTTCGATTTGGCTTGATCCAATTGAGTCTCTGCTCGTTGCTGCGATTTTTTTAGTTTTTTATCTTGGGATTCATCGCCGGTCAATTCAATAGCCGCCAATTCCTCAACTTTCCCTTGGCGAATTTTAATTTGATCCAACAGCGAATCGAGTTGCGATTGGCTTTTAAAATAATCAACCAGTTGATTGACCAAGCGATACAAACGGCTCAACTCCGCCACGGGACTATCCGTATAAGCATCTAAATCTACGAAATACTTGTAGCCATAAATAATCATTCCAAACTGAGTGCCCCAATCACCCAGGTGATTATCTCGGATGACCTGATGTCCTAAGAATTTTAGCGTGCGTGCTAGACTATCGCCGATTACCGTTGAGCGTATATGGCCAACGTGCATGGGCTTAGCGACATTGGGTGAAGAATAGTCAATAACATAAGTTCGTTCATTAGTAACAGCGGGCACACCTAGGCGATCATCGGCTAACGTTTGCACGATTTGCTGTGCCAGATAGTCATCGCGGATCGTCAAGTTGATAAAACCAGGACCAGCAATTTCTACGTTGCCACATAAGTCATCCAATTGGACTTTTTCAACAATCTCTGCGGCGATATCGCGTGGCGCGCGTGACAGTCGCTTCCCGACCGACATCGCACAGTTAGCTTGGTAATCGCCAAAACGCGAATCCTGAGCCGGTTTGATCATTGCCAGTAGTGACTCAACATTGTCCGATTCAGCGTATGATTCTAGGACACCTGCAAATCGCTGTTTAATTTCCGCTAGAACATTCATAAATTTCAACCATTCGACCGCCAAGCAACATCATTTATAGCAGAGACCGTCGCCTAGAGTCCTGCTATTAGCTTTGATTCCGAGTATCTTCCGCGGCGACCGCTGAAAGAAGATCGGAGATATCTACTTGTGTCGCATCGGCCCACAAGGACTCTAAACTATAGTATTCGCGGGTTTCATCATCAAATAAGTGAATCACCACACTGCCATAGTCCAGCAGTATCCAGCGACTCTCGCTATAACCTTCGATACCAATTCGACGATCTTTTAAATCATCTTCTAATGTATGATCGATTTCCTCGCTAATCGCATGTAGCTGGCGGCGACTTGACCCCGTTGCGAGCACAAAAAAATCAAACATGGACGACTGCAACCGTAAATCGAGCACAACGATATCGCGGCCATTGTTTTCGGCAGCCGTACGAGCAGCCGCTTTGGCGAGTTCTAACGACCGCGCAATGCGAGCTGCTTCATTAGGAACTTCTCCTCGACGCAAACGATCTGATTCAGGAATCAAATCGGTGATATCAATGGCATCATTCGGTTCAGACGATTTGGTCATAGGATATTGAGCTTTTAGCTAAAATAGATTGAAAACTTCGTTGCACCTACCAAGAATTTTACTCGGCATCTTAACAACTGTCACCATCCAAAGCTTGTCATTCGTCGACCATTCGTCGGTCAATCACACGAGCGGGCTATTCTATTGATTTAGCAAAGCTTTCAATCAACGCTTGAATTAGAAGATTTCCAGCGCGGTCAAACTGTAGCGGACGATTAAGCCGGCAACCACAACGCTAACCATACTCATTAATTTAATAAGTATGTTCAAACTGGGACCGCTCGTATCTTTGAACGGGTCACCTACCGTGTCGCCAACAACCCCAGCTTTGTGAGCATCAGATCCTTTGCCGCCAAACTTACCAGATTCGATGTATTTCTTAGCGTTATCCCAAGCACCACCGGAGTTGGACATGAAGATTGCCAAACAGAAACCACAAGTCATCGTTCCAACCAATAGTCCCATGACACCACCAACACCTAGGACCAATCCAGTGGCAATTGGAGTTAGCAGCCCCAACAGTGACGGCGCAATCATTTCTTTTTGGGCCGCCAATGTACTAATGCGCACCGGGGTCGCATAATCTGGCTTAACGCTGTAATCCATGATGCCAGGATTCTCTTTGAATTGCCGCCGAACTTCTTCCACCATACCGCCAGCAGCACGACCAACGGCGTTCATCGTCATCGCACAGAATACAAATGTAGCCATACAACCAATAAAGATACCGACTAAGATTTTTGGATTCAACAACGAAGCATCGTAGTACCGCGCAAAATCAGGTAACGTCGCTTTGTCGCGGCGTACAAGCGTTATGGGTCTTGCTTCAGGTCCTGCATTTAGTGTGAGCTTATGCTTATAGTCGCTCATGTCCGCATAGGCGCTCATGTCCGCCTTGGTTGCATCGGCGATCGCCATAGTACTGCCCTCGGGGAGTCCCAAAGTAAGTGCGGGGAGTTCCAATGTAAGTGCTGAAGACGTAATCGTAGTATTGACGTCCTTTGGGATATTCGTCCAATCTTCAACACTGTTCACTTCATCAGGGAACATTAAATATGACGTATTTTCTTTGACGCCCTGTTCGTGAAGAATCAAGAATTGATCGTTAACCTTGTACCAACCATCTTCGTGCTCGGCAACAACAACTTCTTCAGCCCAGCGATCAAAGCCAACTCGAACTTGTTCCATGTAAGCAGCCAGCAGTGCCAAAGCGGTCAATGCGGCCGAGCCAATGGCGAATCCTTTGCCAGTCGCGGCGGTTGTGTTTCCTAAGCTGTCCAATGCATCTGTGCGATCACGAACAATTGAGTCCAATCCTGCCATTTCAGCGTTACCACCAGCATTGTCAGCGATGGGGCCATATGCATCTGTGGCCAAGGTAATACCAAGCGTACTCAGCATCCCCACAGCAGCAATGCCAACGCCGTACAGACCTAGGGTGAACTTGGATACATCCTTGAACTCAAACCCAGTTGCAAATCCGAATGCCAATATCGTAGCTGCACAGACAATCAACACCGGTAGCCAAACCGATTGCATACCATCGGCCAATCCACGAATAATGACATTCGCTGGGCCCATTTGAGAAGATTCAGATAGGCCTCGAGTTGGAGCAAATTCATCACTCGTCACATATTCGGTCCACCAACCGATCAACCAACCTGCTGCGAGGCCAACAATTACGCTAAACGCGATCATCCAGTTGTCTTCTGGCATCATCCATCTTGCGAGAAACACGGCGCCGATTGCAACGGCAATGGTCGACGCATT
>JAYZBF010000145.1:0-11779 GCA_036338835.1 Planctomycetota bacterium | reverse complement strand
TGCGGACCACTGAATTTTTATGGCAAGAGGGTCACACGTGCCATGCAACCGAAGAAGAAGCATTGGAAGAAACTCGGTTGATGTTGGATGTGTACGCCGAGTTTGCTGAGAACATTATGGCGATGCCAGTCATCAAAGGTGAAAAGACAGCGGACGAGCGATTTCCCGGTGCTGTATCGACGCTTACGATCGAAGCGATGATGCAAGATAAAAAAGCGCTCCAGTCCGGAACATCACATTTTCTAGGTCAGAATTTCGCTAAGGCTCAGAAAATTATGTACCAAGACAAGCAAGGGCTGCAACAACATGCTTGGACAACATCTTGGGGAGCGTCCACTCGACTCGTCGGCGCCCTGATCATGACGCACAGCGATGACGATGGTTTAGTGTTACCGCCAAAACTTGCCCCACAACAGATCGTCATTCTACCTATTATTAAAGGTGATGAGACACGTGATGCCGTGATGCAATATTGTGAGGAGCTTGAAGCAGATCTGAAAAACCAAAAATATGCTGACAGCAACATCCGAGTGTTCATCGATGAGCGAGATTTACGCGGTGGTGAAAAGAAATGGTATCACGTAAAGCGAGGAGTTCCTATTCGAATCGAAGTGGGACCGCGTGATATGGAAAATGGACAAGTGTTCGTCGGTCGTCGTGATACGGGAAAAAGTGAAGGCATCGACCGCGCGGAATTTGTGGCAAATGCTGGGGATATGCTAAACGACATTCACAACGGGCTTTTTCAGCGAGCTTTGGCTTTGCGTCAGTCGAACACGAAGACGATTGAATCGTACGAAGAGTTCGAAGAGTATTTCACGAGCACTGATGAGGGGCAGGGCGGGTTTGCCATGTGTCATTTTGCTGAAGACAATCCGGAGGTTCTAAAGATGATTGCTAAGCATAAGGTCAGCATCCGCTGTATTCCTTTAGAAGACGAACCAGAACCGGGAACGTGTATTTTTACGGGGGAAGCGAGTCGTTGCCGTGCTGTGTTTGGAAAATCGTATTGATCATCAACCTGTATAATAAAACCGCATATTGCCATAAAATAGAGTGCCCCGCGCCAGGACTCCGTCGTCGGTGAAACTAGAGGTGTAAATCAAATGGGTGAGAGTAAACCACATCGTGGCGTGCTGTTGATTGTGGGCGTATTTAGTAGCGACCCAGCAGCATTAACAGCAATTCGCGCTCGAGTCGAAGCAGAGTGGGGTACGATTTTGCTGGAATCACCGGTATATGACTTTGATCAAACTAGCTATTACGAAGCAGAAATGGGATCAGAACTGAAAAAACAGTTTTGGGCGCTAGAAAATCTAATAGAACCTGCGGATTTAGCTGAAATCAAGCTGCTAACGAATGGCTGGGAAGCCGAATATGCCGATGAAAATAATAGGAACGATTTCCTGCGGCCCGTCAACATTGACCCAGGTTATTTGACCGAAGCAAAATTAGTCCTAGCGACTACTAAGGACCGCGATCATCGCATTTATTTGTCCCAAGGAATTTTTGCTGAAGTCACTTTGACCTACCATCGCGATGGATGGCAAGACAGTCGTTGGACTTATCCTGACTATTGCACCGCTGGCTACCATGAATTTTTCAATGAGTGTCGGCAATGTCTACGTGAACGATTTCGCGAAGAGAACGTACGATAGAATAGGTTTGCTAAAACGTACAATTTAAACCATCGTGTTGCGAACTCGCTTGCAAATGAGAATCTGTGTGTCTTTAATTTTGCCGACTGTGAGTGCATAAGTGACAAGAAGAATTCCATGGACCATCAAATACCGTATTGGATATTATTTGTCGTTGCGATTCCGAGCGGTTTGCTCGCTTGGCTATCGATCTACTGGATTCGTCGCAGCGCGGACCGTTGGGGTCTCGTCGATAAACCGAACAATCGGAAGGTTCACACAGAGCCAACGCCAATGGGTGGTGGCTTAGGCATATGGCTGGCCGTCATGGTCACCTTTTTTGTGGCCACAATTATATTACTAGCGGACGATTTTTTCGCCGCTTGGATTCCCGCCAGCATCACACCTTATCTGGTTGGCTTCCGCGCTGAATTAGGATCACTGTGGGTACTCCTTTTATCTGGCACGGTTCTGATGGTGCTTGGTTTGATCGACGATATTCGTGGCTTAAGTTGGAAGCTGAGATTGACTGTGCAGTGTCTTGTTGCCTTAGCGTGTGTAATGTCTCAGCAATGGTATTTAACCGCATTTATCCCGTTCAAGGTCATCACCATTCTTGGCAGCGTATTTTGGATTGTGATGTTAATAAATTCCTTCAACATGCTCGATAATATGGATGCCGCTTCCGCAGGAGTGGCTGTTATTTCATCATTAATGTTGGTGTTGTATGTCATCATACCGGGGGCAACTCCCGAAGGACCTCAGCTTTTTGTCGCTGGATTTTTGATGGTGTTTGTGGGAGCACTACTTGGGTTCCTGTGGCATAACCGACCACCTGCGCGGATTTTCATGGGGGATGCTGGATCGTACTTTGTTGGTTTCTGTATCGCGATTGCTACGCTGTTGGCAACCTACACCGATTCCAAGGGCTCTAGCGTTCACGCAATCATGGCTCCCGTGATTATCATGGCCGTTCCTATTTACGATTTGGTAACCGTTATGGTGATTCGGATTATCGAAGGTCGCAGCTTGTTTAAACCGGACAAGAGCCATTTTTCTCATCGCCTTGTTGAACTGGGGTTGTCGCGTAGCCGAGCAGTATTGACCATGTATTTGACAACGGCGACAACTGGGTTGGCGGCTATTCTGTTGCCACAAGTTGACTTATTTGGTTCATTTCTTATCGTTCTGATGACCTTTTGTGTTTTATCTTTAATCGCGATATTGGAAAATACAGCCCGCAGTCGGCAAAACACCGACCTTGGTGATTGACTGGAGAATCTGCATTAGCATGGCATCATCCGGTAAACAGTTGGATTTCGCTAAACAGCGTTGGCACACTTGGCAACAGTGGTTGTTAATCGGGTGCGTGTCGCTACTCACGTCATCAGCATTCATGACTGGTGACAGCACATCGGTGGGTGAAGGGTTGATGACTTGGCCGTTATGGGCTTGGTTCGGACTGCTACTGTCATGGGCAATATGTCATATTCGGTGTCGTAATGGCATACTACGTGTCGATCGCATCTTATTTTTGTTGTTAGCAAGCGTGGCCGTGATGTTCGTGAGCTTTTTGGCGACACTTGGAACGGGAGACGAGCGTGTGTCGCTCAACGGTCTGTGGCAATGGGTTGGGTTTGCTGCAGTGTTTACATTGTGTTTGCAGTGCTTGCGTCCTGGTCGTGAGATGCGGGCAATTGTTGTCGTCATGCTCGCGGCGGCTACGGCGATTGCTTGTGTAGGAATATACGATTCGTTGGTGCAAATCCCCAACCTACGCATGGAGTATTTCAATAGTAGTGAAATGGATCGTATGGGAATGCTACAACAGGCTGGTATCGGCGATGCCGCGATCGGATCTCCAGCGCGATATCATTTTGAAAGTCGTCTGCAGAGTCCAGAACCATTTGTTACTTTTTCCCTCACCAATTCACTAGCGGGTTTTTTGGCGCCGTGGTTACTTATCATCTTAGGGATGATAATTACGACACAGCACACCTCCCTTTCACGGTCGACCCTCTCGAAATCATTGATACTTGTCTTTCTTATTTCCGTTTGCTTGTTGCTCACCAAAAGCCGTTCTGCGTGGTGTGCCGTTTTGCTAGGCACAGTTTACTTGACGGTCGTGCAATTTCAAGTTAGCCGACAACGTATCGCTCGTGGACTTGGTCTGACCGGTGTACTATTAGCGGTTGCTGTGGGGTGTGCCTGGTTTACCAACCGGCTCGATATGGAAATTCTCTCTGAAGCAACAAATAGCTTGTTATATCGATTGGAATATTGGCGTAGTTCCATGGCGATGGTTATCGACCATTGGCTGTGGGGCGTTGGTGCAGGAAATTTTCGTGATGCCTACATGGTCTATAAATTACCCGTAGCCTCCGAGGCAATTGCAGATCCCCATAATGCGGTTCTCGAAATTTGGACGTCGTTTGGAACATTGGTTGCCCTATTGATGATCGGCGTGTTTGGCATTGCGATCAAACGCATATTCAAACCTGTGGCGGTCAAATTTCCAGCTCAGGCAGAAGTTTCTAGTACGAAGATATTCGTTGGCGGTGCCTTGGGAATCGTATTGGCTATGTTTATGGATGCTTTAGGATCTGGGTTGATTGCTGACCGAGTGTTTTATGTTGGTTTGCCGATTTTTGCGATCGTCATTTATTTGTTGCAAGACTGGGTCAAAAATGGTGAGTTAACAAGGGTGCAACTTGGCGGTGCATTTATGGTCTGGTTGTTTAACTTGAGTATGCAAAGTGGGATCAGCGTTCCTGGGGTATCGATAACGGGCTGGATGTTATTAGCCATGCTCTTGAATTGTGAGGGAAAGTCGTCAGCTGCCATGGGCACACTGACAGCGGGACATAAGAAATTTGGTCGAAATCAGATGGGCATGATATTGGTTGGGGCACTACTAGTGCTTGGCACTTTTCACGTTACGGGGCATCATCCAGTTACGCAATCTGCTGCGCATTTGCTGGATGCTCGGTATTACAACGGTCAGGGACAAAGCGGGCGGGCCATGAAGTCGGTCGACGCAGCAATTGCAGCCGATCCAGCGTCTGCTCGAGCCTATGGTCTGAAAACCAATATGTTGTTTCATCGACTGGCTCAGAATCTTACGTCTGCTGGCATGACAGATTATTTGGCAGCAATGGAAAAGGCGAAATTGGTGCACGCCAATAGTCATCCGTTGCACAGTACGCTTGCCCAACAGTGCTTTGTAATCTATGAGGCGACCGATGAAAAAATTTGGCTGCAACGGGCGGTTGAACTAACAAAAAAGGAAGTCGAACTCTTTCCAAGTAGCGCATATAGTTGGGGGCGACTCGCTGTTTATGAATCGATTTTAGGGTCGGCTACGGCGGTAGCAACTGCGAAGCAGGCACTAGAACTGAACGAACAAAACCCACATTTGGAGTTTAAATTAGAAAATCGCCACTGCATTGAACTGGATTACCAAGCCTGGTCGATCAAAACGATGTATCGGTGGAAATTGGAGAATAATATATCGATTAATAATGCAAAATCTCTCGAACAGCTTGTACGGGAAGTGCGTAATGAATAGTGATAAGACGGAATAGCTCCGCAGAAATAAAGAACTGATGACCCTGTGATAACCGGATTCGGTGATCGCGGGGTTTTTCAGTAAATCAACAAAGAAAATAGATACTGTCAGCGTTTGTCGGTCGTATATGCTAAACTTCCATAGCTAGTACGTCTTAAATTTAAGAACGTTTTGGCATGATTTCCGGCTGATAACGGTGGCCGAATTTTCTACACGTTTCACTTTCTTTTTAGCCTTTAAAGACAATATTAAATGAAATTATTAGTAGCTACAGTTGTGACAATCGTCTTGGGTATTTGCGTCGGGTTGGTACACGCGCGGTGGACACATACCGGAATCCAAGAGCAGTTTCGACCGAATTCAATGGACAGTGTTGCTGAGATGATGGGCATTGAATTGATTGTGGACGCAGACAACGAAGATCGTCCGATTGCCACAGTTGTTGGCGGAAACCAATACGACTTTGGCAGTATGGAACGGCGTGGAACTCGCAGTCATACGTTTGTCATCCGTAATGACGGGACGCAACCGTTATCGCTGAAAAAAGGAGAGACAACTTGTAAATGTACATTTAGCTCATTAGCACAAGGCGTGGTTGCTCCCGGCGAGTCGGTGGAAATCAAGTTGGACTGGACCGCCAAGGAAGTGGGACCGACAACCGAGTTCAATCAATCGGCTGAAATATACACAAACGACCCGGCCAATCGCTCCGTGCGTTTAGTTGTGCGCGGGAAGATTATTCAATCAGTCTTGCCAAAACCTGAAGTTTTGACCTTGAACAATATTTCATCTGGCGAAGAGTATACCGCGATGACCGGACTTTATTGTTATAAGGATACAGTGGATCGGCTTGAAGTTATCGATTTTGAGTTGTTAGGTGAAACGCCCCTAGATTTAGTTGAAATCCACTTTGAACCGATGTCGGCGGAACAAGTTGCTAAAGAACCGCGAGCAACGAGTGGGCAAGTAATGCATGTCAAACTGAAACCAGGTATGCAAGCTGGTCTGTTTAGCCAAGCCATTCGAGTGAAAACAAACCTACCAGATGCCCCTCGTGTGGATGTCTTTTTAAATGGCGAAGTCGTTCAAGATATCACTATTTTTGGCAGAGGCTTTCGAGCATCCGATGGTGATAATCCAGAATATTTCGGGGTATTGAAGTTAGGTACAATTCCTAGTGAAACAGGGTTGGAGCATAACGTAATTTTGGTGGTGAAAGGTGTTTTACGGAACGATGTTTCCTTTAGCGTAGATTCTGTTTTACCAGCAGGCGTTGTAGATGTTGAATTGGGGCCCGCCACTGTTGTTGGCAATGGGAAAACCGTTCACCACAAGTTGTTATTGACCGTCAAACCGGGACAAGCTGCTGGTGATTTCGTTGGGGGTAACCAAGGAAACGCCTTGGAAATAGTATTGAAAACGACGTATCCCAATATACCTGAAATTTCAATTTCCGTTGTTTTCTCAATTACGCAATAAGGGCTACTTGGATTGCCTTTATTGAAGGTCAGAGATGTTCAATGGACAGCGTGTGTGAATACTACCGATAGGCGTTAGTAATGAATAAAAACATCAAAGTCTTAATAGGCGTTGTGATTGTTGTTGCGGGTTATTTGATATGGGAAAATGTCGCCAATGTTTTCCAAGGTGATCCTGCAGGTGGCAATTCCAGTATTTCAGGAGAATCGCCGCAACCAGCGGGCGAGCTCAGCCAACCTCCACAACCAGGTGAACCTCAACTTCCCAAAGTCGGCGAATTGGGTCCATTAGCACTATTTGACGGTTGGTCGGATCCACTTGGCGTAATGGTATTTACGGGACGGCAAAATGGGTATGTTGAGCCCTGTGGGTGTACCGGTTTGGATAATCAAAAAGGTGGCCTCGCTCGACGGCACACTTTTCTGACGGGGCTCACCGATCGTGGGTGGCCCGTCGCCGGAATTGATATTGGCAATCAAGTGCGCAGATTCGGTCGCCAGCCCGAACTGAAGTTTAACTTGACAGCTCAGTTGTTGGAATTGATGGGATACCAAGCTGTGGCGTTCGGTCCCAATGACCTGAAGCTCCCCGCCGGTGAACTGTTCGCTGTTGCAGCCGCTGATCAACAAGGTAAATCGATATTCGTCAGTGCGAATGCTGCGGTATTAGATCGCAGTGTCTTGCCGCGTTTAAATATTATTGAACTTGGTGGCAAGACGATTGGCGTTACCTCGTTGTTAGCTGACCAATGGACGGCACAGAATTTCAGTGAAGACTTGGTGTTGGAATCCGTTGAGCAGGGGTTACAGCAGACATTACAGGAAGTGAAGAGGGCTGATTGCGATATTAACGTTTTGCTGATTCACGATTCGCTCTCGGACTCTCGCATTTTAGCAAAAAAATTCCCGCAATTTGATTTTGTTGTATCCGCAGGTAGTGGAGGTGAACCACCTCATGAGATGGAAACAATAAAGGGCGGGACCACCCGTTTTGTCGAAGTTGGCGTGAAGGGAATGTACGCCTCGGTCGTTGGCTTTTTCACAGACGTAAACGGCCTTAGTTTCCGCTATCAAAGAGTTCCGCTCGATGCAAGTTACAAGGACTCCCCACAGGTGATGTCCTATTTCAAGCAATACCAAGAGGAGTTGCAACGCGCGGGATTATCGGGGTTGGGGATAAAACCACAGCCTCATCAATCTGGGTATACCTTTATCGGCAGCAAAGTGTGTGCTGAATGTCATCAGGAAGCGTTTGATATTTGGAGTGATTCGGCACATGCTCAGGCAACATATTCATTGATCACACCTCCTGAGCGTTCAGAAATCACTAGGCAATACGACCCGGAATGTCTCAGTTGTCACACTACGGGTTGGCAACCTCAGGGGTACACCCCATTTTCTTCAGGTTTCAAGAGCATGGCAGCGACTCAGCACTTAGCTGGTAGTGGTTGTGAAAATTGTCATGGCCCTGGGAGTGAACACGTTCGGCTCGAGCGGCTAGACCTACTTGATGATGTGGCGGATGCCGGTAAATTATTGAATGCTCGACAGTCAATGCAACTGTCAATCGCTACGGCCAAGGAGCATCAGTGTACAACGTGTCATGATCTAGACAACAGCCCAGACTTTCACGACGAAGGTGCCTTCGAGCGATATTGGGATCAGATTAAGCACTAAGGGTCACTAAGACGCACACTCGGATGAACACGAATAGACTTGGCAACTGTCTAGGATTCAGTTTGCAGTTCTGCCAGAACTTCGTCAGAAATATTAAAATTGGCAGAGACGTTCTGAACATCATCATGGTCATCGAGGGCTTCGAGTAGCTTCATGACTTGTCGCGCCTGATGGGCGTCGAGCTCGATCGTATTGGTTGGAATACGAGTTACTTGTTTTGATTCAACGTCAATCTCTGCATCTCGTAATGCATCTGATAGTGATGTGTAATCTTCCGGTTCACAGGTGACTTCGATGCGCCCGTCGGTTTCACTGATATCATCAGCACCGGCTTGCAGGGCGACTTCTATTAATTGTTCTTCATCAACGTTTTCTGCGAGTACTAGAAACAGTCCTTTACGATTGAATATCCAGCCGACACAATTAGTCGCTCCTAGATTTCCATTGTGAATCTCGAACATCTTTCTGATTTCAGGCGCGGTCCGGTTTCGGTTGTCCGTCATGATATCGCACATGACAGCAACGCCATGGTTGGCATAACCTTCGTATACGATTTCCTCGACGTCACCCCCTCCGAGTTCCCCGGTACCTTTTTTTAACGCTCGAGTGATATTGTCCTTGGGCATCGACACATCTTTAGCGTCTTGAATCGCTTGCCGTAGGCGATGATTGGTGTCGACATCTCCCCCTCCTGATTTGGCAGCGACGATAATTGCTTTAGACAACTTGCTCCACAATTTGCCACGTTTGTTATCAATCGCAGCTTTCTTGTGTTTGATCCCTGCCCAATGTGAGTGTCCTGCCATAGTACTAAATCATTCCATTGTGGTTGACTTGTTTAATTTATCTTGTGCTGCTTTTCGAAGCTTCGCGTCGCGTTGGGGATCAAACTGTTCGATAGCTTGCTTCCATAGCTCACGCGCTCTCTTGGCATTGCCAAGTTGCTCAAACGTGTCGCCGAGGTGATCGAGGATTACACCATCCGGCGAATCGCCGGCTGCTGCTTTTTCTAGTTCAATCTTTGCTCGCTGAAAATCTCCTAGTCGGTAATAGGCCCAACCGAGACTATCGCGATAAGACTTGTTTTCGGGTTGAGCGTGCACCGCCGCTTCAAGCATATTCTTGGCTCGTGCTAGATGTTCGTTTTGGTCCGCCCATAAGTAGCCGAGATCGTTGAAAGTCCCAATGTGTTGTGGGTCGTCGTCTAATATTTGTTCTAACCATTCGACTGCTGCTTCATGTTTTTCAAGATGATGACAGATGTTGGAAAGGATCATTTTCGATTCTTGAACTACTTCGGCTACGGCTGGATTACTTGTCTGCTTACCAAATTGTTCAACCAAATCACCGTAAAGCCGTTCAGCCTCTTCATATTTACCTGTGCGGTATAGTATCCACGGGAGTCGACTTGATAAACGAGGATTCGTTGCGCCTAGTTCCGCTGCAAGTTTGGCATTACGAATCGCGGTAGTTTCATCTTCTAGGGTATAAGCGGCACCTGCGAGGAAGAAATGAAAAGTGGTTTTTTGTTTTACGAAATCTGATTTGATGGCTTGATTGAAAAGTTCCGCGGCGCGTTCAATACGGTTTTGGGAATACGCTTGAAGTCCCCACGTTTCATAGAATTGTCCAGTTAGATTGGGCGCCGCTTTAATTGCGACCTGAAACAATGTGTCCGCTTGATCCCAGTCTTCTAGCAAAGCGGAAAGTAAGGCTATCGCTGCCGCTGTATGCCCAGGAAATGATTTGAGTTCAAGTGGAGTTGCCGCAGGTATTTCGTCCTGTTGGGCGTAAGCCGTGGTGACTTTTACGAGTTGTTTAAGCAGTTCAGGATGTTGTTTGAATTGATCGATGAAATCTTCTGTTAACGAACGAAAACTTCTTTCACGAGCGTAAAAGTTTCCCAATATCCAAGCAATTTCCATAGCTTGAGAATCCGTAACGGGCGCCTCAGCAGTGACCTCTTGCAATAAGCTATTAAGGATAATTCGATAGCCTACGGGTGAAGCTTGGGTTGGCAAGAATTGGCGATATATTTTGTGAGATGCTGCCGCATAGTCGTGTGTATCTTCAGCGCTGTTAGCAAGTAGTTCGGCAAGAGTAAAAGCCAAGTGATGATTGTCGTGCTGCTCGACCAATATTCCCTGTAGTGTTAATGCACTCGTTTTGTTCGCTATTGTTGTATCCTTGATTTTCTGGCGATTAATTTCAATGAGTAGCTTATAGGGCGTGGATGCACCTCGTATTGATTTTGATTCGAAATACAGATTCAATTTTGCGATTGCTTCATCAAACAACTCTTGGGCAGCTAAAATTTTCGCCAAACGAAGTGGATTCGTGGCTTCCTTTGGATAGAGCGTGTTCAGTTTGTTGAACGCCGCATGAGCCTTCTTATACTGTTTCGTCTGCAGGTAGGATTCAATCATCATCTGATAGAGCACACCTCCTTGTCCCTGCAAGCGTTTGCTGGTGGCTTCGGATACCTGATTCTGATCTCGATGCTCTAGGGTGTGCCTAACAATATCGTGTGAGTCGGCGGCTAGGTCGGCATTACCATTTAGAAGTGAAACGCGTGCAATTTCAACGTGGATTGCAACGAAGGAATCGTCTACTTGGGTTTTCGGCTTGGATGCTAGCAATGTTTGGTACGCCTCAATTGCTCCGTCATATCGTTGGCTTTTAGCCAGCAGGACGGCGATTCGTCCGAGAGCTTGAGGATCAAGATTACCGGCCTCTAGAGCTAGTTCAGCGTATCGAACAGCGACGGTGTCACGTTTTAGATTGATCGCCAAGGGGATCAACTCATTGGTGATAGAAACCACTGATCGGTCATAACGCCAAGCTCGTTGGAAATGCTGTAAAGATTGTTCAAAATTGCGGCGGCGATACTGTATGCGCCCTTGGGCAAATTGTGTTGCAGCATGTAGTTTGTCTTGTTGTCGTTCCGTCCGATCGTTGTCGCTAAGATTCTTGACGTCGTAGTCGATTTCTGTCGGAAAGTCCGCTTGCCGCGTTGGATCCGCAGCCGCATTGGTCACCAAGTGAGAGAACAAAAGTAAAACGAAAATAATCCGATTCAAGATATTAGCCCTATCAAAGTATTCAGTTGTGACAGCTCCATTCTAACGAATTGTATATTACTACCAAAATGAAATTTTGGAATATAGGCCGCACAATTCTAGTGGCTCTGGCAACATACCGCAAAATCATAATCCTGATGTAAGTTTGCTCGCTTACGTGGATTTCTTTTTTCGGGTGGCTCTCTTAGCCTTTGTCTTTTTAGCCTTGGCCTTTGTCTTTTTAGCCTTTGTTGCAGTTCGCTTCGTTTTGTTGGTTTTAGCAGCGGCTTTCTTTGTAGTGGACTTCGCCGGTGTTTTATTTTTGGCGGCTGCTTTCTTCTTGGCCGGGTCCTTTGATTT
>JAYZBF010000144.1:0-5928 GCA_036338835.1 Planctomycetota bacterium | reverse complement strand
CAGAAGTTGGAGATGTATCGTTACAAGCTAACCGCAAGGTCCTCACAGGCGTCGAAATTGCACAGTTACCACTGGTGCGTTCCAAAGGTGAAGTGGTGTTGCGGGTGGGCGATGTCGCGACCGTCAATGATGGGTTTGCCGATGTAGATTCGATTGATCGAGTTAATGGTCGACCAGCCCTTGTTCTATCTATCATGAGGACGCCATCGGAAGACCTGTTGCATATTACCGATACGGTCAAAGCGTTTGTTGAAAACCGGAACAAAACAATGCCACCTGGTTATGAGTTAGCCTTCTGGTTTGACCAATCTGAAATGGTTCAAGGTCGGATGGACTTGTTAACTAGGAATGGTCTACAAGGACTTTTCTTTGTGTTCTTGGTGTTAGCGTTGTTCTTAGAATTCCGACTCGCCTTTTGGGTGGCCATGGGAATTCCAATTTCAGTGCTGGGAGCCGGAATTGTGTTGATATATATGGGTGCCACGATCAACATGCTGTCGCTGTTTGCCTTTCTTCTGGCGCTGGGAATTGTTGTCGATGATGCCATTGTCATTGGTGAGAATATATACCGATACCGTGAGAAGGGTCTGAAACCACGAGAAGCGGCAATTCAGGGAACGTTGGAAGTGTTACCTGCCGTTACCGCTTCCGTCACGACAACCGTGATCGCTTTTTTACCGTTGTTCTTTATTGCCGGAGTCATGGGTAAGTTTTTTGCGGTTTTGCCAACCGCTGTGGTTGCCATGTTGATTATTTCCCTAGGTGAGAGCATGTTTATTTTGCCTTGTCACTTAGGGCATGACGATGGTCCGGTTACACGAATTATCAAATGGTTGTCGTTACCCGTAAAACCGTTTTTGTGGTGCATTGGTAAAGCAAATCAAGGCGCGACTTGGTGCATGCAATCTGCGATCCACAAAATCTATTTACCATCATTGCGGTATGCACTTCGTTTTCCGTTCGTCCCGATTAGTATCGGCACGGGCATACTGGGTGTGTCCTTAGCAGTGGTTTTGCAAGGTATCACGCCGTTTATATTGTTCCCGAAAGTGGACAGTCCAATGATTAACGCGAAAGTTGTTTTCAGCGATGGCACGCCAGTTGAAGTCACTGATGCGGCGACGCGTGAACTGCAAGACGCAGTGGTTAAGTTGTTACAGGAAGTGTCGCCGGATAAGAAAATATTTAAAGTAATCCATCGTGCGGTGGGCCACACAACAGGCACCGCTCCTCCAGGTCCTCAAGGACGTACCAATGGATCGTTTGTTGGTGTCGTTGATGTGGAATTGGTGGACAGTGGTTTACGGTCGATCGATAGTGTGACACTGATCAAACGCTGGCGTGAAATGAGCCCGACTTACCCCGATGCCGAGTCGTTGATTTTTTCAGATACCGGCGGACCAGGTGGACCAGGTGGCAAGCAAATTGAATTTAAATTACTTGCTGATGCCAAATACATGGATGATTTGGAGAAAGCATCCGAGGAATGCTTAGCATTTTTACGAGCGAAGCCGGGTGTTTATGATCTTGATAATGATATTAACATTGGAAAAGAAGAATTTCGATTCAAAGTAAAAGATGATGCTAAGGCGATGGGAATTACGTCTTCTCAACTTGCTGACGCTGTTCGCGGTGCCTATTACGGTGAAGAGGTGATGCGTTTACAACGAGGTCGTCATGAAGTGAAACTGATGGTGCGTTATCCAACGGACGAACGCCGCAGTTTACTGAACCTGTCGGATATTCGCGTTCGCGGAAATGACCGCGCAGAACGTCCTATCACGGAAGTAGCAGAAATTGAAAAAGTACGCGAATATTCTGAATTAAATCGAGTCAATCAATTACGTTCTATTACCGTGACCGGTGACATCGATTTCTCGAAGGGCGTCACAGCAAGTGCGATTTTTGACGGCGATGTGAACGATGGAAAACCGTCATTCAATGAGTTCTTTGAGAATACGATTAAGAAAAAATATCCAAGTGTGTTCCTGATGTATGAAGGCCAAGCACAGCAACAAGCCGAGACAATCAATAGTATGATTACGGGCTTTATTGTTGCGATGATGGTGATTTTCTTGGTGTTAACATTGCAGTTTAAATCCTACATTCAACCGTTTATTATTATGGCGATCATGCCCTTTGCACTTATCGGCGTGATTTGGGGACACTACTTTTTAATGATTCCGATCACTCTGTTTAGCCTCTGTGGCATCGTGGCTTTGATGGGCGTCGTGATTAATGACTCGATCGTGCTCGTAGACTTTATTAATAAGCGGTATGAGCGGGGCGGGGATATTGTGGAAGTTTTGATGGAAGCGGGACGTGATCGATTCCGTCCCGTTGCGCTGACATCGATCACGACAGTTGCGGGGTTGTTTCCAATCTTAACGGAGACGTCGTTGCAGGCTACCTTACTGATTCCGATGGCGGCAAGTTTGTGTTTCGGCCTTGCTGTTGGCACGGTCATGATCTTGTATCTTGTACCGGTGTTCTATCGCATATACGTCTGGGCCGGTGATTTCTTCCAAAAGGAAATGTTAGGCATGGAAACCGCCAGCGTTCAAAGCCCGCCGATGGTGGATTTGGACGGGCAAACTACGACCACTAATTAACCTATAGCGTTTTGATGATGCTGGCGCCAAAGGTGAATCCCCCGCCGAAGGCACAGAGTCCGAGTGTTTGATCAGCTTCCATCGAGGGAAGCAGTTCGTGCAGACAGAGCGGAATCGTGCTACTTGAAGTGTTTCCGTGTTGAGCAATATTGCTGAAAACTTGTGGGTTAATGCGATGCTGGATCGCGTCAATGATACGTTGGTTGGCTTGATGAGGTACCACTAAATCAAGCTCATCGACCTGAATCCCATCGCGATCACAAACGCGATTCAAACTGTTCATCATGCATCGTACCGCTTCTTGGAATACTCGTCGGCCCTTCATCTGAATGAATCCCGCGTTGCGAAACGGGACAGAAAGCGTGCTGCCATCTTCACCCTTGGCCGATAGTTCAGGTCGTTGAATACGCGCAGCAGAACTTTCAAAGTGGTTTTCTCCGTAGAGGATTGTTGCTGTCGTCGCATCACCAAACAAAATCGATGTATCAAAATCGTCGAGGTCCAGTAGTGGCGATAGAATCTCGGCTGTGGTAACAAGCACTCGTCCGTGAGGCGTGCTTTGCAAGAAATCATATCCAGATTGCAAGGCGTACAAATAGCCACTACAGGCAGCGCTAATATCATAGGCTTGGATCAAAGCCTCTTTTCCAATAGAGAGCCTGTTCAGTATTCGACATGCCATTGAAGGTGTCATCGACATCGGACTAGTTGTCGAGCAAATGACCAAATCAATGTCGTCGATCAGTAATCCTTGCTGTTCCAAGACTTGTTGACAAGCGTGCACCGATAATGAAATGGCATCTTCGTTTTTGTCCGCCCAATACCGTTGCCGAATTCCAGTACGCCGGACAATGTCTTCGCTGGTCATCGGATTGTCGGCACCCAATAATTCTTCATTGGTGACAATACGACTTCCTTTGGCGATCTCCACGGTTGACATGCCCACATCAAACGCGCGATGACCACGGGATTCGCGGGTCAGGACAAGTGTATTCTGAGATTTGCGGCGGTGGAGTATTGGATTCCCAGTGGCTTCTTTGACGGATAGTTTACCTTGAGATCCGCTTGCCGTTTTTAATAGGATCATGTCGGCGCCGACGTTGACTGTATCCCCAACCTCACACAAAATCTCTGCTACCTCCCCATCACTACTACAGGTAATGTCAAATACACTCTTGGTCGCTTCAACAGAGGCAACCACATCACCTCGTTGTAGTTGTTGTCCCAGGGCGACATAGAGCTCGATAATTTCGATCGACTCGTCAGCCGGCCCAGACCCAATTGCTTCGATAAAAGTGTTGCCATCTTTGGGCGCTGATTTCTCTTCCCATTTGAGATCCAAATCTAATAATTCGGCTGCCACAGTCAACGTGCGTTTGAAACCTGGAAGTATGAGAGTTTGATTGGAGAAGTTACAGGGAACATGTGTATCGGATCGAGTGACACGTCGCATGGCAACGGGTAATTTGGCTTTCTCAGCTACGGTCGCAATAACTTCCGCACCAAGCCCACACGTTTGGTTGTCTTCGTGTACAACAATGAGCCGCGCTGTTTTTTCAACCGAAGAGAGTACGAGTTTCTGATCCCACGGTGAGATGCTACGTAAATCAATGACATCCGTCGCGATTCCCGCTTGCTCAAGAGCGGTCGCCGTTTGTTCGCAAATGCCGACCGTGTTTCCCCAGCCTACTAGTGTGAGGTCGTGGCCTGATTGAATTTTACGAGCGACGCCGAGCGGCACGAATTGTTTATGAACGTCATCAGACGTCGATTTGTCGGAATCGTTAAGGCAGGTTTTGGGATACATGAAAACGGTGGGGCGTTGAGATAGGAATGCTGCATTGAGTAGTCCAGCAGCGTCGTGTGCCGAACTGGGCATCACAACATCTATGCCTGGGCAATGTGCCAGTACGCTTTCATTGGTTTGGGCATGGTAGGGGCCAAGTCCTGGCCGATATCCACCGCAGGCGACCATAATAATGACCGGAGCTGACCACTGGCCATCGCTGCGCCAGTGGATCGTGGCCAATTCATTAACGATTTGGTTATAGGCTGTGGGCATGAAATCTGCAAATTGCAGAAAGGCGACGGGGCGTTCACCAGTGAGCGCTCGTCCAATGGAGGACCCGATGATGGTTGATTCGGAAAGCGGCGAATTCATTACTCGGCCCGGAAATCGAGTGCTCAAGCCCCGTGTTACGCCAAACACATCTCCCTTGGGATCTTCGATGTCCTCGCCATACAAAGTTACGCTGGGGTCGACAAGCAAGTGGTTCAAAAGCACCTGTCGCATTGCGTCTTTCATGTTGAGCATGTTGAGCATGTTGGCCGTGTCTGTAGCATCACCCTGATCTCCAAAAGTCTCCTTGTTAGGGTGCGTTAGTTCAACGGGATGTTGTATACAGGCGTCAAAGGCAGGAAGTGCATCTTTGGCTTGTAGTGCTTCTTCTTCGGCGGCGGCAACCTGGTCATCAACTTGAGCGCGAATCACTTTTAATTCGGCGGTCGTCATGCCATAAGCAGTTAAATGTTCTTCGAGGTTTGTAATCGGATCACCATGCAACTGCGCCTCTGCTAGATCTTCTTCGCTGCGATAGATGGAATGATCATCGGCATTGGTGTGGCTGCGGAGGCGTTCCACTCGCATAACAATCATTGCCGGTTTGCGATGCTCTCGCATTTCGGCGACAACTTGCGCAAACACTTTATCGGCAAACAATACGTCTCGCCCATCAACATAGTGTATTGGCAAACCGAACAGATCAGTGGCTTGGCCGTCGGCACGTGAAAAACAAGTTTGCCCTTCGGTGTTGGTGGAAATTGCCCAGCGGTTGTCTTGCACAATGAACAACACCGGTAGGTCGGACCGTACAGCTTCAGCCACTCCTTCTAACCACTCTCCTTGTTGAGTCGTCCCGTCGCCGACGCCACAATAAACAATCGGATGCTTGTCTTGTTCTTTTACGGCCGCCGCGACTCCGGTAGCTTGCAAGGCATTGTTTCCCGTTGGTGCTACCATACTCAATACGTTGAGTTGTGGGTCACTGAAAAACGCTGACATGCGTCGGCCACTACCGGGTGCGTATTCGTTACACAGTAAGTTGTCGAAAAATGTTCGCGGTGAAATTCCTCGTGCGACAAGCAGAGCTCGATCGCGATAATGGCAATGTAACCAGTCGTCGGGAGTTAAATATTCGGCAAGTGCGGCGGTTGCTTCATGGCCGGCACCGGATAGATGAAAAAACGCTTCGCCACGGCTTGCGATCTGCTGCTCAACACGATCGATCTCTCGGGCAATGAGCATTGTGCGATATAG
>JAYZBF010000143.1:0-28041 GCA_036338835.1 Planctomycetota bacterium | reverse complement strand
ATGCAACTCCACGACGTGGATACTTGCAGATAAATCCCCGATGGCTTCTTCTTCTGATCCTTCTTCTACTCCTTCTTCAGCCGATTCCGTTGGCGGCGGTTCGTCGGGAGTTCGCTCATCAATGAACGCATCAACCGCATCTCGTTCGCTAAACCAGTAGTCGTCTGTTCCTTCAAACACGTGGAACATCGGCAACTTGCCGGTTTCAACATTTTGGCGTTGTGCATGTATTTTAAGGTTGATTCCACGGCGTTCTAGTGCAAGCAATGCTTCTTCCATGCCGGATAATGTACGACACAACGAGCCCATTTTCTCACCTTCGAACTCGTCACCATTCTCCGTAATAAACACTGCGTCCGCTAAGCCCTTTTCCAAAAGTTGGTTCTTCATCTCGTCTTCGCTTTGGATATAATATATTTTCTTTCCTTGTTTCACTCGGAACAGTGGCGGTTGGGCAACATAAACGTGCCCGCGTTCCATTAACGAATACATTTGGCGATAGAAAAAACAGAGCAGTAGGGTTCTAATGTGAGAACCGTCTACATCGGCGTCAGTCATAATAATAATCTTGTTGTACCGCAATTTTTCTAGGTTTTGGTCATCACCAAAACCACAACCTATGGCGTTGATCATTGCCTGGACTTCTTCGTTGGCCAGCACTTTATCAACCCGTGCTTTGTAGGCATTAATGATTTTACCTCGTAGTGGCAGAATCGCCTGATACTGTTTTAATCGGCCCCCCTCAGCACTCCCACCGGCAGAATCACCTTCGACAAGGTACAATTCACACTTTTCCATATCTTTGCTGATGCAGTCCCTAAGCTTGCCTGGCAGACTTCCGCCTCCGAGCACGTCTTTTCTCTTACGCATCAACTGACGGGCCTTCTTGGCGGCTTCTCGAGCCTCCATCGCAATGATCCCCTTCTGAATAATGATGCGCGCGTTCTTAGGGTTCTCTTCTAGGTATTTTTCCAGTGCTTTGCCAAAGTTTGATGAGATTACTGACTCCACTTCACGGTTGCCCAGTTTTGTTTTAGTCTGTCCTTCAAATTGAGGGTGGCCAACCTTGGCTGACAAGATGACCGTCATTCCCTCGCGGACATCATCACCCGTGGGAACTTCCTTGTTATCTTTTAGTATTTTTTCCTTCAGTCCATATGCATTTAACACTCGCGTCAAAGCTTTGCGAAAGCCTGTTTCATGTGTGCCTCCTTCGTGTGTGTGAATGTTGTTGACGTATGAATGCAGGTGCTCGGTATAATCGTTCGTATATTGCAAGGCTATTTCAAAACCGACGACATTGCCCTCTTCGATCGTCTCGTTGCCTTCGATATAAAAGACATCTTCGTGCAAGACATCGCTAGCTCTATTTAAGTGGTGAACAAAGTCTATAATTCCATTTTCATAGCAGTAGCTTTCTTTTTGGTCCGACCGCTCATCGCTAATTTCGATCGTTACACCTCTGTTCAAAAATGCTAGGTCCTGCATCCTTTTCGCTAAAATATCAAATTGATATTTTGTGGTTTCAAAAATATCGCCATCGGGCTTAAATGTTGTTTTCGTCCCTGTTTTATTAGACTTTTCCCCGCGTTTAACCAATCCCACCGGTTCGCCATATTCATATTCTTGACGGTAAATATAGCCGTCTCTACCGACCTCAACCTTACACCACTGACTCAAAAAATTTACCACTGTCACGCCGACACCGTGGAGTCCACCGGAAGTTTGATATGCACCTTTGTCGAACTTTCCGCCAAACTTCAGGACTGTCATCACTCCCTCTAGCGTGGACACCTCTCTATCAAATTCTTCCGATAGTGCTTCGTGTTTCTCGACAGGTATTCCTCGACCATCGTCTTCTACCGTGATGCTTCCGTCTGGATTAATGACTACCGCGATTAATGATGCATAGTCCGCCATGGCTTCGTCGATCGAATTGTCAACAACTTCATAAACTAAGTGATGTAGACCGCGGTTAAACGTGTCACCTATGTACATCCCTGGTCGTTTACGTACGTGCTCTCGGTCAGAAAGGTGCTGTAGATTCTCAGCGCCATATTCTTTGGTCTCGTTAGTTTCATTACTATCACTCATCTAATATCAGTCCCTTTTTTGCGTCGGTCGTGTTCTGTACGCGGAAGTGTTGGTTCAGTTGATGGTGCCATGATTACGTTGCGACTACACGAAGTTTTAAATCCTGTATTTGTTGGTTTGCCTGACTGCCCATTTTTTGGTTCAGCTTGGTTACTAGTGAATGTTTTTTAAATGCCAGTTCCTGCATCACAGCGGAGTTTTTACAAGTCACTTCCAGCATCCCTCGGCGAATTGTTCCTGCTGTCGTCATTCCCGCGATCCGCTCTCCTACGACATCGCTCCAGACGTCGGTTAATTTAGAAGCAGCTTTGACTCTGGCATATCCTCGCCTGGTTAATAACTCGCTCACCAAGCGATCCATTTTTGCTGGCAGCGGTATATGTCGTTGCTTGTTCTTTAGGTCTTCCAATAAAAACTGTTCTGCTTTTGATTTGTCTATCATCCTGTTTGCTTTTACCTGTCTGTCGCAAGAGGCATAATAATATACGAATAGCCGTCTTCCGTGGTAAACAGCACTGCTGCTTGGGCGTTTTCAATAAAAATTGAGAATTGACTCGTCGCGTCTAGTGCTTTTAGAAAATCCGACACATAACGGTGATCCATCGTCACTGATATATCTTCGCCCTCATAGGCAATTGGCATTTCGGTATGAGATTGCCCTCTTTCCGCTGCTTGGGCATCCATCGTAAGAGTGCCCTTGGCAAACGTAAAATTGATCCCTCGGCTATCATCGTTGGCTACAATCGCTGCTTGCTTTAGCTTGGAAAGCATATCTCCAGAGCCAATATCTATCGATTTCGTTTCCGAGGTACTTGGAAAAACATCTTTCCATTTCGGATAGCGACCCTCTACTAACCGAGAAGTTAGCGTTGTTTTATCACTGACAAATACGATTTGGTTGTCATTGACCATAATCTTGACGGTTGCGTCTGGATTTACGATAGCGCGCGAAATCAACGTCATCGAGCGGGTAGGCACGATTGTCGAGGAACTGCCCAATTCTACGTTTCCGTGGACCTCCACAGGTCCCTGCATCTTTGCCAATCTACGTCCATCCGTACCAACGGCGATCAAGTTGCTGCCATCGAGCTCAAGCAACAGCCCCCCCAAGGCGTAGCGACTGCTTTGGCTGTCAGTTGCAAAGAAAGTTCGTTTGATCAACTCGGACATTAACCGAGCGGCGATTTCCAAGTAAGAATCATTGTCCACGCTGGAAACATCGGGGAACTCATCTGGGTTTTGGGAAGGTATCTTATACGAACTCGTATCACCGTCGACCGATATCTCCGTGTCTTTCACTTCGACGGTAAGCGATTCATCGGTACACTCTCGCAAAATTTGACCGAACAACTCTACCGGCAAGACAATGCTCCCAGGTACTTCAATGTTTATCCCTTCAACACTAATCCGCACCCCCACCTCTGTGTCGGTGGCCATCAATATGCTTTCGCCTTCAGTGCAGATGAGCTTGACCGACTGCAAGATTGGCTTGGGGCTACGACTAGGAGCAACCGCAGCAGCAGGCTGAAAAGAGGATAGCATCATCTCGCGATCAAAAGTAAATTTCATTGTGAGTCCTTTGGCGTTCTATGGGGTGTTGGTTAGTGATTGTAAGGTGATGATATATATTAATTAAATAAAAAGTAGTAATAGAAGTAACTGACCAAGCAGTGTAAACAAAGCGAATAACAAACAACTTTTACACTATCATTTAAGGTTAAAACATAAACAAAAGGACATGTTTTGGTGGTGGAAAAAACATTGAGGGAATGTTTATTCAACAACCAATGGCAGTCAGTGATTTGATAAAAAAGTCGATAGCCAGCATGCCGATGCTCAATACCGAAAAACCATTAGATGAGAGGAAACAATCGGCCGACACCTTTTCCACCATCAGTCAAGATTGAACATCGAAGTTCACCATTCAGCCATTTGTTCCGGGGTTTAGTTTGACCGATAACTTGGTGTTAACCTCTTCGACGACGAGCCGAACAGAATTATCGGATGAAACATCAGATTTTGTTTTGTTAAAGGCATGCATGATGGTGGAGTGGTCGCGGCGACCGAAGTACAGGCCAATTTCGCGATAGCTTTTATTTGTATGTAGGCGGCACAGGTATATGGCAATATTACGAGCGCGAACAACATAACGTCGGCGGGAGGAGCTTTTCATGTCAGACAGACGAATATTTAAGTGTCGAGAAACAGCCATGGCAATATCTCGCAGGCCAAGCGAAGAGCTGTTTGGGCCATCAGCAAAAAACCGCTCAACATCACCACGACAAATATCTCGAGCCTCAAGGTCGGCTTGAGCTCGAAGACGTAATACAGCGCTTCTCATTTCCGGCACGGTTTTTAGTTTGGGCCCGGCTGGGCCGACCTCGTTGATAAGAGACTTTTGTGTTGCGCTATCTAAGACAACACCATGTTGATCAGATAGCATACGAACAAGCTCTTCGCGAGCCGCTTCTCCAGGCGTTGCAATTTGTACCTGCAAACCACCCATCAACCGGCTCGCTAAGCGGGCATCCAAGCCGGATGACTCAAGGGGCAATTCGTTGGTACATACGATTAGCATACACCCCTGTTCACAAAAAGCATCAATGATCAAGCTGAGCGTTTGTTGAGCGGAAGTCCTTGTTTTTAAGACTTGAACATCATCAATTACAAGCAGATCAAAGGAAAAGTATTTTTTTCGAAAGCTTGGAAGCGAGTGGGTATGCACTGCCCGGGCGTGTTCTCGCGCAAAGTCGATCCCATTAGTGTGCAGCGACTTTAAACCAGGGTGCTTAAACCTCCACTGGACCAAGAAGGCATGGCTGAGGGCGGTTTTTCCGGTTCCTCGATCACCATATAAAACGAGCGGGCTGTCGGTAAAACGTTGGTCTAATACAGACTGCAGCACAGACTGTAATACAGCGTTTTCATTCCCAAAAACAAATTCACCCAACCCAGCAGAGCCTTGATGATCTTGTGGGAATAATTCCAACTGCTCGCCCACAGTCGAGGCGGCAGAAGAGGTGGAAATCGGGATAGAAAAGACGTTTGCCAAAGCTAAAGCCAACCAAAAAAAGATGAAGAGAAACAAAGCAAAAGATAAAAAACGATTGCTTTTGTTGCAGGCCTTATTATAAGGTTTTTTGCCACCATTATCGAGCAGAGAGAGGGTGAAATTTAGATGAATTGTGAGAGATTGTTACTCTGACAAAAGCGGTAAAATCTCTGACAATATCTCGATGACAGCGTCCACTTCCGCTGGTGTGTTGAATCTACTTAAACTGAAACGAATCGCCCCCTCGATTACGCCCTCAGGTAGCCCCATTGCGATTAATACGGGCGAGGGTTCACTAGATCCCGACGCGCAGGCAGATCCCGTACTGCAGCAGACCCCCGCAACATCCAGGGCCATCATTAACGCCTGCCGGTCTACTCCAGGAAAGGAAACACAGGTGGTTTGCGGTAGCCTCGGGAGTTCCAGCCCAACAACAATGGCATCAGGAAACAGCGCGATAATACCACGCTCAAGCCGCGATCGCAGATCCAGCAATAGTGAGAGATTAGCATCTTGTTGGTCGAGATAGAGTTCAAGCGTTGCGTTAAGTGCAGCTGGCAGCGGGCACGCTTCACTACCGGGCCGCAATCCGTTTTGCTGAAATCCACCATGCAAAACAGGCATAACTGGGCAGCCGTTTTTGATTAATAGGGCACCAACCCCAACCGGACCATGTATTTTATGGGCGGATAGAGACAAGGCGTCCACGCCCAATTGCTGAAAATCCATCTTCATTTTTCCAACTGCTTGAACAGCATCTGTGTGTACTAAAATACCATGGTTTTTGCATAGAGCTACCACGTCAGCGACTGGCTGAATGACCCCGGTTTCGTTGTTGGCGAGCATCACCGACACGAGTCTCTTTTCGTCATTAAGTAGAGATGTTAGGTGGTCAAGGTCGATTTTACCGTTGGACAGAGTATTGACCACCTGTAAATCCCACCCATCTTTTTCTAACATTTCCGCTACCACTGTAACGCTAGGGTGTTCAATGCCAGAAATAATCAATCGACCGCGTTGAGGAAAAGACGCACAAATACCGAGCAATGCCAAATTGTTTGCTTCCGTTCCCCCTGATGTAAAGACAATTATATCGTCATCGGATCCTTCTTGATTGCACCCCAACAAGACCCCAACTCGTTCGCGGGTTATTTCTAATTGCTTACGGCTTTGCCGCCCTAGCTCATGTTGGCTACCAGGGTTTTTGAGCTCCAGTTGCAATGTGTTGACCAATGTTTCGACTACCTGGTCAGCAACCGGGGTCGTGGCATTGTTGTCAAAGTAAATAGTTTTCATGCTGGTCAGTTTAGTCGGTTTGATTGAAAACGTCACATATAGGGCATGGATATTTTATGGGATAAATAACTCGCCTTTCATCAATTACTATCTACAGGGTAATATCTGCGTAGGCAACCACGTTTCCCGAGCGATTTTTAGATGAAATCAAAGCACAAAAGAAACCGCTTAAGATCCCCCATCCCCCGGATTATTCGTCGGCGAAATAGCCGTTTGCGGCAACAACACGTTAAAGCTCCCATTCAACTTCGCAGCGAAGAAGATGTCCAGTCGTTGATGCAAACAACCGAAGGGGTTATTTTTATAGCGCGCGAACCGATTACAACGACAAAACTAGTGCAATATGCGCGCTTACATAATGGCCAAGAGGCGCGACGACTGATAGAACAACTCAACAACCAATACGATAAAACCAACTGCGCCTACCGAATCGAACAGGTTGCCGGAGGCTATCAATTGATGAGCCGATCAGTGTTTTCAGGCTGGCTTAAACGACTAGAACACACGATAGCACCGCAACGCTTTTCCACGCCGTCGATTGAAACATTGGCGGTTATTGCTTATCGGCAACCAGTCATGCGGGCAGAAATTGAAGCAATTCGTGGAGTTGGGTGTGGCGAGGTGATTCGCCAACTTTTGGAACGAGACCTTGTTCGAATTGCAGGACGTAGCGAAGAACTAGGCCGGCCTTATTTATACGCCACAACTAGAACGTTCCTAGCGTTATTCGGATTAGGGTCCATTGATGACTTGCCGGTGATGGAAATCCCGCTGCAGTTAGAATTGCGGAAAACTGCTTGATCGCGCATTAATCTTTAAGTTGAAAGAGTTTTTTGAGTGCGTCTAGCAGCCCAGCACCAGTGTCAGGGGAAACATCTTCGCGTAGAGATTCTAGTGGTGGGTGTAACAGTTTGTTTACTAGGCGATCGAGCGTTATTTCAATTTCTTTGGCGACAGTCGGGTCAGTTACTAAATCACCAAGCTTGTTTTGTAGACGCTGTAGCTCAGCCTCTTTAATGTCATTTGCCTGTTGTTTTAGCCGCCCAATCCAGGGCCCTGTAATTCGTTGAAACAAGACCTTCATAAACAATTCGGTTTCTTCAGCGATGATCTTCTCAGCCTTGGGCCACTCCAATTGGCGAGACGCAAGGTTAGCATCACAAACCGCCTGAATATCATCAATGGAATAAAGATATACATTAATGAGTTCAGAAATCGCGTTATCAAAATCACGGGGAACAGCCAGATCCAAAATAAAGATTGGGCGCTGATAGCGCTTCTCAACCACTTGGTGAAACATATCTGCCGTAACCACCGGTTCACTTGACGCAGTAGCACTGACAACCAAATCGGCTTCGGCCAATAAATTCTCGAGTTGATCCCAATCAGCGGCCTTACTGCCGGTTTGTTTGGCCAGTTGATCTGCTCGCTCTCGGTCACGATTAACGATAACTATTCTGCCGACGTTTTTATCAACGAGGTAGGTCAGGGTTTCTTGGGCCATTTCACCTGCGCCGATTATTAGGACAAGCTTATCATCAAACCGTTCGAAAAACTGACTGGCATAATCCGCAACGGCAATTGAGGGAATACTAACCCGTTTTTCGTGCAGGCGTGTCTCGTTTTGTACCCGTTTTGCCACTCGAATAGCTGCTTGAAATGTGCTATGTGTTAGGGGTCCGGTACTATCACCAGCATTTGCCAAATCATAGGCTTGTTTAATTTGGGATAGAATCTGGGCTTCGCCGACAACCATACTATCGAGGCTTGCGGCGGTGGAAAACAAATGCCGGACCGCCTCATCACCACTTAAGTTATGTAATTCTACAGCGATATCTTGCGGAACTAAGCCGTGAAACTCCGCAACAAAGTTAATCAACTGTTCCGCTGTAGGACAATCGGCTTCATCTTCAGCAGCGGTATAGATTTCCATTCGGTTACAGGTCGATAACAAAACAGCCTCAGTCCGAGGAAAGAGCCGCCGCATTTGTTCTAAGGCCGCCGCCGCTTGGGTAGGCTGAAAGGCGAGTTTTTCTCGGAAGGTAACGTCGGAGTTGTGGTGGCTACAGCCAATCATCTGCACTCTCATACACCACCTCTAGGCCACAAGATGGCGACGACTGGCGTTTCAGCGTGTTGTCCAAAAATCACAAAATACAAAACCATGATCAAGAACAGAAAGCTAGCTATGGTTAAATAAGCGATTTTTCTACCCTGGCGAGCAGGACGATAAAGCATTTCAAAAACGGAAACAACGATTAACCACAACAACAAGATCGAAGAGGAAATCACAACCATGTCATCCCAAGGAACAATATTTTTAAGTTTGTTTTGAAATAGCATGTTCATGATAATGCCGGAAAATAAGCCGATCATAATAAGTCCGGTTGCTAAAAACAGACTGCGGCGATTACAGACTTGCAGCCACTCCAGCGATGGCAACCTAAATCCGGCTTGGGGCGGCAACTTACGTTTAAGACGTGAAGCTTGGACTAAGTACATCAGCCCTGTCGTAAACGCGATCGCCATAGAGGCCGTGCCAGCCAATAAACTAATGCCATGAGTCATGCCCCACAGATCCCCACGTTCTTGGGCAGAAAACGGTTGGCGGTTCTCGATGGAAACAGCAAACAGAATCAGACCTAAAATTACCGGCAAAAAGAATATTCCGACGGAATGCCGCACTCGTTGTAAAGCGACAATCGTGTAGGTAATAGCAAGTGCTAGTGAGATAACGAGGCACCAGTCATACCAACTCGCCAATGGCGTCCCGCCAGAAAAATCAGACTGGAACTTGTCCCATAAAAAAATGATGTGCGCAAAAATGCCTGCGAGCATCATTGTGAAAATAACAATGCTTCGGACCGATACTCGGTAAAACAACCGAGATATTTCTAGCAACAGGGCAATTAGATAGCTAAGCGCAAAACACGACAGTGAAATGCGTGTTAACCATTCAGCCATAGCGATTACATTGAGCATGGAAATAATTTACTTAACGACCCATTAAATGAGAGAGGCAAGCCTGTTCCATGGCCAAGTAACACAGCACTCCAAAACTATGTGAATTATTTTATTTTATCCACTTAATGGCGGCTGCGAACCGCAAATGGGTGCAAAAATCAAATTGGACGAAGATGAATCAATGTGTTCACACGAGAACGATAGGATTACACCGATAATTGCGATTATTTGCCGGTTTTAGCGAGGGGATAAACCACGGCGATCAACGAGTCAGAAAAACAGCGGAGGCCGTGTTTTACTCGTCAATCCGGAGGTCTTTGATTTTTTTGTGGAGCGTATTGCGGTTAATACCGAGCTGAATGGCGGCTTTGGTTCGCGTACCGCCGCAAGCAGCCAGGACCTGTTGAATGAGTTCACGCTCGATGCGATCGACGATTTCGCTATGCAAGTTTCCCTCTTTGTCAGCTAGCTCCCGCAATCCCTGCTGTACCGCTCGGAAAGATAAATTAGCCAGATCTTCGCTCGGGTCGCCATCGGCAGATAATTGTTCGGGCTGATTAGATAAGACCGATGGCGGCAATAAGTCAGTTGTAAATTCATCTCCGTTGGCCAACACCACTGCCCGCTCGACATAGTTTTGTAGCTCACGAACATTTCCAGGCCAAGTGTATTGCTGCAGCGCTTCGATCACCGCGGGTTGGATATGAACAACGTAGCGGTCATTAACCTCGTTATATTGTTGCAGAAAGAAAGTAAGCAGTTGAGGAATATCTTCTCGGCGGTCTCGTAGCGGAGGAATTTCAACAGGCACCACATTCAATCGCCAATAGACATCTTCACGAAACTTTCCAGCTCGGACTTCGCTCATTAAATCACGATTACTAGCGGCAATTACACGTGTGTCGACACTGATTGTTTGTGTATCACCAACACGCTCAAACTCGCGTTCTTGTAACACACGCAGCAATTTAACTTGTAATTCTAAGGACGTAGAATTAATTTCATCCAGGAAAATTGTCCCCGAATGGGCAGCTTCAAATCGTCCAGTGCGGTTATTAACAGCTCCAGTAAATGAGCCGCGGACATGGCCAAACAGTTCACTCTCTAATAAACTCTCACTCAAGGCCCCACAATTGACTTTGACGAAGGGCCCGTTTGATCGCCGGCTCAATTGATGAATAGCCGTGGCAATCAATTCTTTTCCAGTGCCGGTTTCACCAAGCAATAACACCGAGGCATCACTTTTAGCAACTTTGCGAGTGAGTTGATAGACCTTTTGCATCGCCAAGCTCGTGCCGATAAGGCCGCCTAGGGGCGTTGAATCACCCGATACCTCTAGCGCTGAGCGTGGGCGCTGTTCGCCAGAATCGTCAAATTGTCCATTAGGCTCAAGTGTCGCCATGATTATCTGGTTATCTTTGGCCGGTGGTTAACGATCCAGTGACCAATACATCAATGATTGTTGGGCTATTAAAAGCTCACACGTCCAATTGTAGCAGTAACCGGCTTTATTCATATCGTGGACAAGCAGGTTTATGGTTTTGCAGTGGCGGTTTTTGTGGGCGACTCAATGGCATCAAGGATGTCAGAGAGGACATCAATGTTTTCCTGAGGTGAGGCCAAGCTTTTGTTGTAGAGGTCATACAACTTGAGTATCTCATCGCGAGTTAACAGAACCTTATACTGTTGCAGGTTCTGTTGTAAGGCTCCAACCGCATGCACACGATTGTTGAGAATTTCAGTATCCTGACTAGCAAACGTCGCCAAGGTTCGCTGGGCCTTATCGGACCCAATGTAGGCCAGGGCCGTGGCCGCGTGCTTGCTGAGCGGCGGAACAAACAGCGCGTTAATAATGGCTTGTTGTTGTCGCTGGACATTGAAAAACTCAAATTGTTGTTGATTGGCCAACACTTTTTCAATCCACGTTAAACAAACCTTAGCTTGAGCGAGTCTCTCAGGGGTGGTGATTTCTTGATACTTCGCTGTCAATAACAAGGGCCGAGTTTGATGTAGCAACCCTTCTGCGGAAACGGGTTCGGTAAGAACAAAAGTCAAAGGATCGACCGCTGCAATCGGATTTGCTCGACCAATAGATAGATCATGAACAACAATCCCAATCGGTATCCCAGCAGTCCGCGGGTCATGCCGCAACATATAAACAACATCATTGATATGAGGACCAGCAATTGACTCGCCAATCATGATGAATTCATAGTCAGCACTTTGTTGAGCCATTCGCACAAGGTCACGGCCACTCTTGGCGCGGTCACCACTGAAGCCGATTTGCGCCAATAATCCAGACCATGTTTGACTGCGCTCGGGCTTCACGTCGCCGGTTAGCACTGCACGGGTACCTGCTGTTTTAATGTAATGTCCAGCCGCTTCGCTTAAAAATGTACAGCCAGCAAACGCTCGCTGAGGATTGATTTTGAAGATAGCACTGGCCACCGCAAATCGCACGCGACGGTTGGGGTGGTTGAGCAATCCAACAAGTGGCGTGGGTTTCCCCGATGGGGAATAAACCAACGCCTCGCTACCAATGGCACCTAATACCTCAGCAGCCCCTACAGCAGCAGGATAATTTTCTTCCTTAAGGCAGTGTTCCAACAGCGCTAATACATATGCCGGCGATTCTTGGCTTACCAACTGTAGCGTTCCGCCAGCTAAAGGCTGATTTATACCGTTAAGAACTTTACTGGAGGCTAAGACGCTTCGCAGAAACTGACGTTTATACTGAGCGTTTGAAAGGTCGAGGCTATATAGGTTTTTGGAAATTCGTGTGGCTAATACCAGCGCGACGACTCGAGCATCATGTGTTGTGGGAGCGACGAGAGCTTGTTTCTCATCGTATGTCCATAAGGTGACGCGGCTGAATTCATCAACAGGCAGCATTAAATCACCACGGAGCGCTCGATTCAATTGCAGTTGCAAGTATGCCATGGCATCTCGTTTAGTAGGCAGAGTTTTAACGAGCTGAATTAGTGCCCGTCGGGCTGCTGCCCCCAGAATGGAATCAGGGGCTTCTAAAACAGCATAAGACACAAGCTGATCAGCTACACGCGTAGCACCGAGGTGTCCGAGCACTTCAATCACTCGCGCTTGATGCTGTTCGTCAGATACATCTAAGTAGCCAATGATAGGTTCGACGGCAATATCCCCCATGCCAATGATGGCCCGTTGGATTTCTCCGTAGTTTTCACTGTATTGAGGATCGCCAAGAGCGGCACCGAGCAGCGCCGCTGCTCCCATGTCTAGGGTTTTGAATGTGTCACGAGCGCGGACTCGTGTTAGTTTGTCAGTGCTTGCTAAGTTGGCGATGAGAGATTTAACACGAGTATCATCTCGCATGTAGGCGAGAGCGCCTTTATTTACGATTGCCGCAAATCGAGAGCCTTCTGGTTGAATTTTTGGGTCGAGTGATAATTCAAACAAAAAAGCAGATCCAAGAAGTTTTTGAACGGCGGATGCTTGAGCGGCTGAGATGTTTAGTTTTTCAAAGTCTTGGATAAAGATTCGAGTAACATCGGTTCGAGATATTTGAGTGCAAATCAGGATAGCCTGTGCTAATTCGGTTGGTGTACCGGGTCGCAGGTCACCATAACGGCGAATGATAAGATTGGGGTCGAGGCTAAGATTAAGCGTCGGCGCAGGCTGGGGGTTTGTTGCGGCATTGTTAGGTACGGCTGGTTTTGCGGGGCCTCCAAACGGGTTGGCTTGAGCAAGCACAGACTGAGGCGCAAGCGCTAAGTAAACGCCGAAACTGGCAAGGAAAAAAAAGCCGAAAAAGAATCTACCAAGTGGCTTAGAAACGCGGCCCGAACGTGAATAATCGATAAATATCACTTGCATTACCTAGTTAACCTATTTTTATACATCATAACCAATCCGGATACGGACGGCATTTAAATGGAGCTAGGTGTTTTAGCAAACAGTAAAATGGCTATAACCGCAGGGTAATCTAAAGCCCTAATCGCTCTTTCCAGGCGGTGATTTGAGCAGCGACCTGATCCGGAGCGGTAGAACCAAAGCTCGTAAACGCAGCAACTGCATTCTGAACACCTAGTACTCCATATATCTCTTCGTCCAAATTAGCGTCTAGCTTTTGGAACTCCTCGAGCGGAAGGTCTTTTAACGTGACATTTTGCTTAGTCGCGACGGCAACAAGCGACCCGATTAGGTGGTGTGCCGTCCGCTGGGGAGTCCCTCGCAGGATTAAATATTCCATTAAGGTTGTTGCATCCAGAAAGCCTTTATCAAGGCTAGCGGCAATTTTTTCTCGGTTAAGCAACGCACCCGCTACTAATGGCGCCGCGATATCAAGGCAGGCCGTTATAGTATCAAACGCATCGAACAACGCCGGCTTGTCTTCTTGCAGATCGCGGTTATACGCTAATGGCAGCCCCTTGAGAATTATCAACAGCGTTTGCAGCGACCCGACGACCCGCCCAGTTTTCCCGCGGATTAACTCTAAAATATCGGGGTTGATTTTCTGGGGCATGATAGATGAGCCCGTACAGAATTCATGTGGCAAGTCGATAAAATCAAACTCGGCGGTTTTCCAAAGGATCCATTCCTCAGCCCAACCACTTAAGTGAATTGCGATAGTGGAAAGCACAAAAGCAGACTCCAGCACAAAATCTCGGTCACTGGAGACATCAAGGCTGTTTGCCGCAACACATTCGAACCCTAAAAGCTCAGCTGTCATGTCCCGATTTATTGGTATGGAGGTTCCGGCGACAGCGGCCACGCCCAGACTTGACACATTGACTCGTTTGCGGCAGTCCGCGATTCGTTCTCGGTCCCTTTGAAGTTTTTCACAATAAGCCAGCCAATAGTGTGAGGCCAATACAGGTTGCGCTCGTTGCAAATGTGTGTACCCAGGCAGGATTACGTCATGATCGTCGCCGCAGCGGTTGACGAAGGCTTGTTGGAGGTTGAGTAGCAGTTGATCGACATGGTCTAGGGCGGCTCGTACCCATAATCGGAAATCGGTACTGACTTGATCATTTCGACTCCGGCCGGTGTGCAGTTTTTTGCCAACATCGCCTAGCTCGTCGATTAATAAAGCCTCGATGTGCATGTGGATATCTTCGAGTGTGATATTAGTTTGAAAGTCACCAGCTTCTATTTTTATTTTTATTTTAAGCAGGGTTGTTTCGATAGCAACGGCTTCATCGGCAGTAAGAATCCCGATTTCCTGAAGCATCTTCGCATGGGCAATTGAGCCGAGGATGTCGTGGCTATATAACCGCGCATCAAAACTAATGCTCTCGGTAAAAGAAGCAACACGATTATCAGCAGCAGCGTCAAAGACACCGGATCGGGAGGGACTGTCCACAGGGTTTGATTTTTCTTGTTGTGTTGAGTGTATTAAATACGTCCAACGGAAAAGCGCTTGAAAGCAGAGTGTTTGCTTTCGCATGTCTTCCTATGCTAGAGACGGCACTGATGACTGTCAATAAATATTGATTGTGTCAAAAGTAATCAAGGTTCGATGGGAAACGCTGCAAATGATTGAGATAACGGTGGAATACGTCTAAATTATGACAATTCAATAGGCGTGCCACTTGCGAAAAAGGGCGGCGGGGGGATAAAATCAGGAAATTTTATACACTAACTGAGATCGCTTCCCTGCTGTCAAAGATACCGCATTACAACGCAGCAGGGATTTGTTCTGTAGTTACTTTCCAAAAGCCACATTAGGGTGTTCGTTGAGAACATAGAAAGAATTAACTAGCGTGCCGCGACGCGACGACCTCAAAAAAATATTGATCATTGGATCGGGCCCGATTATTATCGGCCAAGCGTGTGAATTTGATTACTCGGGAACGCAAGCCTGTAAAGCGTTGCGTGAAGAAGGGTATGAAGTTGTATTAATTAATTCAAACCCAGCCACAATCATGACGGATCCAGCGTCAGCGGATCGTACTTATATAGAACCGTTAACCTGGGAAATCGCCGAAAAAGTTATTGCCAAAGAACGCCCTGACGCATTGCTCGCTACGCTCGGCGGACAAACGGGCCTGAATCTTGCTATGGACCTTGATCGCGAAGGCGTACTGGAAAAATATAATGTTGAAATGTTAGGTGCACGGATTGACGCGATCGCAAAAGCTGAAGAACGCGAACAATTTAAACAAGCCATGAATAAAATTGGCTTGGACGTTTGTGTTGGTCAAACAGTGCGGACCATTGAAGATGCTCGTGGTTTTTTGGATACGATCGGACTGCCAGCGGTTATTCGCCCCAGCTTTACCATGGGCGGGTCTGGTTCGGCAATTGCCTACAACCGAGAAGAGTTTGATGTACTTGTGCGCGATGGTCTTGACCAATCCCCGGTTACCGAAGTGCTCGTAGAAGAATCTATCATTGGTTGGAAAGAGTATGAGATGGAAGTGATGCGAGACCATGCCGATAATGTTGTCATTATCTGTAGCATCGAAAATTTTGATCCCATGGGCGTTCATACCGGCGACTCCATTACGGTCGCCCCCGCTCAGACACTGTCGGACAAAGAATATCAACGGATGCGAGATGCATCGCTAGCTGTCATCCGTGAAATTGGTGTGGAAACAGGCGGCTCGAACATTCAATTTGCCATCGATCCAGAAAATGGCCGGATGATTGTTATTGAGATGAATCCGCGGGTGAGTCGATCGAGTGCGCTCGCCAGTAAGGCGACCGGTTTCCCGATTGCTAAGATCGCTGCAAAATTGGCAATTGGATATACCCTGCACGAACTAAAAAATGATATTACACGAGAAACACTCGCCTGTTTTGAACCCACGATCGACTATGTCGTAACGAAAATCCCGCGGTTTGCTTTTGAAAAATTTCCAGAAGCGGATGCCACTCTGACCACTCAAATGAAAAGTGTTGGCGAAACGATGGCAATTGGCCGCACGTTTAAGGAGTCTTTTCAAAAGGCGCTGCGGGGACTTGAAACAGGGCATTTCGGCTTTGGCTGTGATGGCAAAGATTTGTGGGGGACCGAGGAACAGCCAGCCGACGACGAGATTCGCGCCAAGCTGTCTGTGCCAAATGAAAACAGAGTTTGGCATTTGCGTTACGCCATTAAAAGCGGCTATACCCCAGAACAGCTGTTTGCCATCACTAAAATCGATCCATGGTTTCTGGATCAATTATATGAGCTTGTAGAAATGGAAGAGAGCATTATTGCCTTGGGTAGTTGTGAAGCCATTGATGTCGCGACGTTAAAGAAGATTAAACAGTTTGGTTATTCGGACCGTCAACTAGCCACATTGCTTGATAACAATGAAATTGATATTCGTCAGTGGCGAAAAGACTTAGGCGTAATCGCTGTCTTCAAGTCCGTGGATACTTGTGCAGCAGAATTTGAGGCTTACACACCCTATTATTATTCGACATATGAAGACGAGAATGAAGCCCCGGACAAATCTGAGGGTAAACAGCGAGTAATGATTCTTGGAGGCGGACCTAATCGCATCGGGCAGGGGATTGAGTTTGACTATTGTTGCTGTCACGCTAGTTTTGCTCTGCGTGAATTGGGTATTGAATCCGTCATGGTCAACTCCAACCCAGAAACGGTTAGTACCGATTACGACACGAGCGACATACTTTTTTTTGAGCCCCTGACAACCGAAGATGTATTGAACATTGCGGATTACATTGAACCCGATGGAGTGATTGTTCAGTTTGGTGGCCAAACGCCATTAAATCTTGCTCGTGGACTGCAAAACGCTGGGCTCCCGATTATTGGCACATCCGTGGATACGATTGAAGCCGCTGAAGATCGCGAAAAATTTCAACGGTTGTTGTACAAATTGGAGTTAAAACAACCAGCGAACGGGATTGCTCGTACGATGGATGAAGCGCGTCGAGAAGTCGCCGAGATTGGATTTCCGGTATTGGTTCGGCCAAGTTTCGTACTGGGTGGTCGAGCGATGGAAATTTGTTATGACATGACTCAACTAGATCGCTATGTAGCAGCAGCCTTTGTTGTAGCCCAAGGACAACCAGTATTAATTGACCGTTTTTTAGAAGATGCAACAGAAGTCGATGTCGATGCAATTTGTGATGGTGAACGAGTCGTTGTCGCCGGCATCATGGAACACATAGAAGAAGCGGGTGTTCACTCGGGCGATTCGGCCTGTGCAATACCACCGTACAGTTTGCCAGGCCCTGTTGTTGAAGAAATTAAAAGAGCGACGATTGCGTTGGCAATGGAATTAAAAGTGGTTGGACTGATGAATATTCAGTTTGCTGTCAAAAAGGAAGATGATCAACCGGTGGTTTATGTGCTTGAAGTCAACCCGCGGGCTAGTCGCACCGTCCCCTTTGTTGCGAAGGCTACAGGTTTCCCCGCAGCAAAAATTGCCACTCAAGTCATGACGGGCAAAACACTTGACGAGTTGGGCATTGAGTCCGCACCGATACCGAGTTGTGTGTCGGTTAAAGAAAGCGTTTTTCCTTTTCGCAAATTTGTTGGTGTTGATATTATTTTAGGCCCAGAAATGCGGTCGACCGGTGAGGTGATGGGGTCGAGTGATCGGTTCTCAATTGCATTTGCTAAGAGCCAGCTTGGCGCGGGAATCATTTTACCAAAAGAAGGGAAAATTTTTCTGAGTGTAGCGGAACGGCACAAGGAACAGATCAAGGAATTGGCAAAGCGATTACACGCGATGGGCTATATGTTGATGGCAACCGAGGGCACAGCTGCTCGAATCGAAGAAGCGGATATTCCGGTGCAGCGGGTGAAAAAGATCGCCGAAGGGCATCCTAACTTGATAGATCATTTAATCGATGGTGATGTAATGTTGGCCTTGAATACACCCAATGGAAAAGGCGCTAGGACGGACGAGGGTAAAATCCGAGCGACCGCTGTGCAACATGGCGTGCCTTGTATTACGACGATTCAAGCAGCCGAAGCAGCAGTTAAAGCGATGGAAGCATTGACCGAAGAAGAAATGGACGTGCAGGCGCTGCAAGACCGATATTAATTTTTCATCCGTGTGTAAATCTATGGTGGTTTTTACTCAGTGGCCCAATAGCCGCCGCGGCTATGGTCATATTGCACTTCGCTTCCTCGGTGGTTTATGTCAAATTCGCCTTCGCGGTACACTTCATGACCCATCACCCAAGTGCGGACACAAGAGCCGACAAGTGTTTCGCCATCCCACGGCGACCAGCCACACTTGGTTTCTTGTTCTTCGTTGCGAATCACATGGTCGCGATTTAAGTCGACTAGTGCGAGATCGGCATCATATCCAACTTCAATCCGACCCTTGCCGATCATATCCCACACTCGCGCCGGCGCGTCACACATCCACGCTACCACTTGCTGCAGAGCACAACGTTGATGGTGCACTTCATTGAGCATCAGCGCCAACGCGTTTTCCACCGCTGGCAACCCAGACGGCGATGAGGGGTAGGGCTCTTGTTTTTCTTGTAGTGTATGAGGAGCGTGATCTGTGGCGATAACTTGGATTCGCCCAGCGTGTAATCCGGCCCAAATTCTTTCGTTATCCGCGCGGTTTTTGATGGAGGGGTTCATTTGAATTAGCGTGCCAAGTCGCGCGTAATCGTCAACGTTAAAAAATAGATGATGCGGACAGGCTTCGGCAGTAATTAATGGGCCGGTAGCGGATAACATATCGGCTTCGGCGCCAGTGGATACATGTAAGACATGAAAACGGTGATCATGGCGCTGGGCCAAGTCGATGGCGCGGAGCGTGGCGATCATGGCGGCTTCATGGTCGCGAATGCGGCTATGGTCGCGGACGTCAGTGGTTTCCGACCATTTCTGGCGATTCGCTTGAACGGTTGTTTCATCTTCACAATGCGCCGTTAGCGGCAAAGTGGTTTCGGCAAATATTCGCTCTAGGTCATCTTGGCCGTCAACCAATAAGTCACCAGTGCTTGAGCCGATGAAAATTTTAATCCCAGGGGTTCGAGTCGCCGTTCGTAAATCTTCCACGTTGTTGCCGGTTGCACCAATGTAAAAGCCATAATTAACTAAGCTATGCTCGGCCCCTAATGCCAGCTTTTGTTCTAGCAGCGGCTGGTTAATGGCATTGGGAATCGTGTTGGGCATCTCTAAAAAGGTTGTGATACCGCCCTTGGCACAAGCGCGACTCGCATGCGCTAGATCTTCTTTATGTGTTAATCCGGGTTCACGGAAATGGACCTGATCATCAACCACGCCAGGAATTAAATGCAGCCCCGTCGCATCGATTATCGAGTCTGCCTCCGCGGTGACCGCGGGATCGATAGCTGCGATAGATTGCCCATCAAGCAATACGTCAACTTGTACCGTTTCAGTGGGGAGAACAACTTGAGCGTTTTTGATCAGTGTCTTCATGATTGCACAATCTGATTCCGATGCATCGATATACAAAAGGCGCGTAAGCGAACGAACAATACAATATAGCCGACGACGAACTTTAAAGGGCTAGAGCTTTACACCAAGTTCTTTGGCAGCTCTTATTTTTAACGCTTCGCGGAAGTAGAAAAAGGGGTACCGGTCCTCTTTTTTGCGAGCATATTGAAAAACTCCGAGAACCATTGACAAGGGGAGCACCTTTTTGTCTACCAATTGAACCACTCGTTCAACAAATAATTTCTCGGCAGGCTTGCGAACCTTTAGACCAGCGTTTAGTTGATCAACTAATTGCGCGCTCTTACCGGCTTGCAGCGGAGTAAGACATGGAATCACCGGCGAAAACAACAGCCCAATGGTTGTGACTTGCACACCACGTGTAGCCTGTAATAAAAACTGTCGTCGTTTCATAACCACTGTCTCGCGCAAGTCTGGTCGTTGCTGATCGAGCACTTAGCACCGAAATGGAGGTGCTCGTGAGGAGATTTGTACCGAAAAAGATCGGTTTGTAGCAAGGCCGTTCACAAAAAACGCATGAGCGCAGTACAATTAACAGCGTGTTATCCGCTCCCAACCAACTAAAATAATTCAATTGACGGGGCATTGTGATACGAATTACAATAGTAGGAAGTGTTTTTCTGCTGGATCACACCTCGTAATACAGTAGATTGCTCGTTGATCGCCTAACGGACTTAAGTTATCAGTTGACCCCTTAGTTGGAAATAAAACAATGTTACGTATTCCCGGACAAGCTGGAAAAGATCTTTGCGATAAAACCCTAGGTGTTACTAGGCGAGATATTATGCGAGTGGGCGGTTCTGCGATGTTAGGGATGTCGCTGGGACAGATGATGGAGATCAAAGCCCAAGCTGCGGAAGCTACCGAGGGTGGAGGTCCCGGTTGGAATAAAGCCAAGAGTATTATTTTGGTTTATTTGCAAGGCGGTCCTAGCCACTTGGATTTATGGGATCCTAAAGATGATGTGCCGGATAACGTCCGCAGTGTCTTTAAACGCATCAAAACTAAAGTGCCTGGGATGGATGTGACCGAGAACTTGCCGAAACTTGCTCAGGTTACGGACAAATTAACAATGGTTCGTTCGATGAGCTACACACCAGTTGGCTTGTTTAATCACACGGCCGCCATTTATCAAATACATACGGGCTATACGGCTGACAAAGTAAGCCCATCAGGTCAGCTCGAACCTCCGAGTCCAAAAGACTTTCCTAATTTCGGTTCGAATATTATCCGTATTAAACCACCAGAAGAAGACATGTTGCCGTTTGTCATGATGCCACGGCCATTGCAGGAAAGTAACGTAGTCAACAAATCGGGTACGGCTGGGTTCTTAGGTCGAGCCTATGATCCTTACTACCTCTTTCCGGCTGGTGGTGACTTAGACCAAACAAAAATGGACCGCATTAATGTTGATGATCTTCAATTGCGGAAAGAAGTATCGATGGGTCGACTGAACCGGCGTTCGCGTTTGCGAGATTTGATCAACAGCGGAATGCCGCAGATTGACCGAGCGACTGAAAAATATGGCCTCAATAAATACTATGAATCCGCGATGAGTCTGATTAGTTCGGGTCGTGCTCGAGACGCATTTGATTTATCCAAGGAAACAGAGGCGACCCGTGATCGTTATGGTCGCACTACGTTTGGCCAAAGCTGCTTATTAGCTCGGCGGTTAGTTGCCGCTGGGACTCGAGTGGTTGAAGTGATTTGGCCAAAAGTTGCCAATTCCGATCGTCATTCGTTTGATGTTCATGTTGGCTTATCCGCTCGGATGAAAAACGAATCTGGTCCCATGCTCGATTCGGGCTTGAGCGCGTTGATTGGGGATTTGGATGAGCGTGGCATGCTAGAAGATACCTTGGTCGTCGCTATTGGTGAATTTGGACGTAGTCCGATTCGGGGCGTTAGCACATCGGGTAACAACAACACCGATGATGGCCGTGACCATTGGCCATACTGTTATACGGCGATTGCAGCTGGTGCGGGAATTAAGCGAGGCTATGTACATGGCGAGTCGGACAAAACAGGTTCAGCGCCGTTGAGTGATCCGGTGCATCCGATTGAGTTGCTTGCAACGATGTACCACAGTATTGGAATCAATCCCCACACGATTCAATTCAATCACCTCAATCAACCTCGTGAGCTTGTCAAAGCAGCTCCAGTTACCGCATTGTTTGGGTGATGCCTAAAAATTGATGCAATTATTACGAATGTGGAAATCAGCCAGGTGTTGATTGTCGCTGAAACACCCGCTGGCACGGTTTTATGGGCTCTGATAAGGGTTCTCTAGGTAATACCGTAAGTTGTCAAACATGGGGCCCATGATTAAGGGCTTGTTGTTGCCGAGCATTTGTACTGCGTGGTTTTGTTTGTGAAACACGAGCGTTACTTCTTTGTCTCCATCGCTAAAGCGGAGGGCAAACTGCCAGTTTTGTATGTCTTTTGGCGGAGATTCTTCCCAGAGGTACGTATGGTCCACAATAAACATGTGGCGCGCGTGGATGAGCCCTTTGCGCAAAGAGATGTCCTCGACAGAAATAATGCTTTGCCGAGTGCCGTTAATGGTGAGTGTTGAAGCGGAATCTAACGCGTCAACGGAATCGAGTTTAAGGAATTCGACTTGTTTAGCGTGCCGCAGGAGGCTGGCGGATTCTACGCCCCAATAATCTAGCACGTCATCGCCTTCGCTGATGCGAAATTGCCACGCAAAAACTGCCATGGCAAGCGCGGTCCCAAAGATCACGATAATTACATATTTGCCCTTAACCATGGTTGCCCTTTTAGTGACCTAATTGAGTGTGGACATATCCAAATGCAACACCAGCGAGCAACCCAGCTGCGTGTGCTAGGTGACTGATAGCGCCAAAAAATCCACCCTCAGGGCTCACCAATCCGATGCCTAGCCAGATCATCATGAAGATGAAAACAAACGGGGGAATGATGATTCCTAAGTGAGGCTGCATTTTCATCTTGATCCAACCGAAGCCGATGATGCCATAGATGACTCCAGAGAATCCGACGACAGAGGCGCCCTTGAGAGCCGTTAAACCGAAAATTCCACCGTGAGGAGAACTCGCCGGTAACAAAATACTGATAACGCCGGTAAAGAGAACCAAGAGGGCAAAATTTCCCGTACCGAAGTGCCTTTCTATCCCGAGGCCTAGAGCAAACAGCCAATACATATTGAAGAAGATGTGCAAGCAGCTGGTGAACATGCTTTTGGAGGTGATAGCGCGGCGGCCGCTTTTCTTATCAATCTCGGTGGGCTCTGCGTGAAGGAATATAGGGGTCACCATTCGCCACAGTTGAAAGCGTTTGATGTCTTCGAGATACAGTGAGTTATAGGAACTGTTTAGGATCTTCTTTACCTCTTTTTGTGCCTCTTCAGTAGAGCCACCGTCCAACCGTTGCAGCAAGTAAATGCGTTCGTTGTAAGATTCGTTCTTAGAATTCGTGCGGACGACTCCGAGTGATTCGTGTATAAAGCTGCCATCATCGCCAGATGGGAAGAGCGACGCACCGAATAATAGGGAGCAGAGGATAATAATTGACCGCGTGAGGCTTTTGCTAGACCGAGTAAGATGCCGCTGCTGTTGTCGTTCCAGTTTATTCGCTTCTTTTTTACGAGCTCGTTGCAGTTTGTCTTTTTCCAATTCAATTTTATTGGCTTCGTTGAGTACTGTATCAAATTGAGCGTCATCTGGATTGTCGTTAAATGTGGCAGCAAGTTCGTGTGCTAGGGGAAGTTGATCTTCATCGAGAACCCATATTTCCCATTGCTCGCCGGCTTGCTTGCATCGCGCATCGATTTGATTGACTGCTAACCAAGCATGCAGTTTTTGAGCTAAGGGTGGTTCAGCAGGATAGGAAATTAATTTACGCATGAGGATATTATGACAGCGGTAGGTAACGGCGTTGTTAAAATAAGTTAATGAAGAGCGGCTTCCACCAATTTGGAGTCGATGTTATCGACGATTTTCACATGTCCCATGGCCACCGGTAAAATGAAACGCAATTTGCCATGCTCGGTTTTTTTGTCATGTTGCATGGCCTCGACAAGATCTCGCCGGCTTAGGTCGGTGGGCACGTCGGTGGGTAACCCAAATTTAGTGAGCAATTCGAATTGTCGTTGGGTGATGCTGGCGTCAATCATATCAAGGCTTTCGGCTAGACGCGATGCACAGAGCATGCCGATAGAGACTGCTTCGCCATGTAAAAATTGCCCGTACCCAGTACATGATTCGAGAGCATGGCAAAATGTGTGACCGTAATTTAAAATCGCCCGGCGTCCCGTTGTTTCGCGTTCATCCTCAGCGACCACCTCGGCTTTGAGCTGACAACAGCGAGCAATAATATCGCGCATTAATACGGGATCCCGAGCCAGTATTAAATCGGCATGTGCCTCAAGCCTGTCAAAAAAATCGACATCTTGGATCACACCATATTTAACGACTTCGGCTAACCCTGCTTGGTAATCGCGTTCGGGCAAACTTTGCAAGACATTGACATCGACGAGCACTCCCTGTGGTTGCCAAAATGCACCTACCATGTTTTTGGCACCAGGCAAGTTAATACCGACTTTTCCACCAACGCTGCTATCAACCGTTGCTAAGAGAGTCGTAGGGATTTGCAGAAAACGGATACCTCGGCCAAAGGTGGCGGCTGCGAATCCGGCAAGGTCGCCAACGACGCCACCGCCGAGCGCTAAAACTAACGACTTTCGATCTGCTTGCAGCGCCAGCATTTGGTTCAATATTTCCTCGTACATGGGGATGGACTTACTTGCTTCACCAGCTGGTACGGTGATAACGTCGATGCGAGTGTCGATCGCTGAAAGAGTTCGCAGGACGGTTTCGCCATAGAGTTGGCGAACATTGGTATCGGTAATGACGATGGTTTGTGAAATGTCGCCAACCGATTCTACCCACCGCCCGATGCCAGCGAGATTGTCCGAGCCTATGCGGATCTCATAACTGCGTTCTGCTAGTGCAACACATACGGTAGTGGATTCAACGGACACAGCAGGAGCCTTTCTCGCAATCTTAGAGACAGTTCGTTTTAGGAACTTACTCGTTGTAGATCTTCTTGCGTTACGGTAATTTGGCGACAGAATCCTGTGAAGGTACGGACATACGCTAAATCGCTACACTGCTCGGCATCGGCGTGAAGGGCAGTAGCTATGGATGCCTTTTCTCCTGCTTCCAAGTGATCGTATTCATCGCCCCAAATAGTAGTTTCTTCGAGTACCAGCGCTTCGCGATAAGCGTCAAATTTGTCGGCCATGGGCCACATTGCTCCTTTAAGCTAAGTCGATACAACAGTATTGACTGCCGGACAATTGTAGAATGCCAGCAGTAAAGTGTTGCTAGCTATTCGTTCACCGCAGCAGTATAGGACCATATTATACAGCCCCAATGGATTTCTTACGACTAGCCATTTTGGGGTTCGGCAACCTTAATGATTGCAGGGATTATGGGGATTAAGTTCTCTCTAGCAGCAGAGCATTTTTGAATAGTGCCGGCCGTATCGATTATGCGGGCGCAGTTTTTGATTCCGTGCCAATGTCGACGATTCCACGCTAGCAGTGGTAAGGAATATACCGATTTTTATTCTTACAGCAATAGTATCAACTAATCCAATTTGTCTTACGATCAATGATGGGTACGAAAAATGAAGATAGTTAAAAATTTAGTGGTAAGCCTGTTGTTCTTGCTTATATGTAGTTTTGGTACAAACGTTGTGGGACAACAAACGCAAGAGCCGAGTTTATTTAACCCCAGTGAACAACCTTCACGGCCAGTACATGCGTTATCATCTCAGGCAGTCATGCCGCCAACGCAACACGAGTATATCACTGTTGGAAACACGGACCGTTTTCATCGACCTAATCGCTCGGAGCGGGTGTCATCGCGGACCACCAACTTACTTCCATTTCAAAACCTACCCAAGTCACTGAATTTACAAGTGAGGGGTCTGGTCATGATGCGAGACAATGCGACGAATCAAGCTTTAACAAGCAATGCAGCGAGTGAAACCGTATTGAGCACACGAGACGCCGACATGGATACATCCGGTGGTGTAGAAATTTCGCTTGGCAAGACACTCGAAGACAATACCGAGCGGATAGAAATGGTTTATTGGGGTTTGTTTACTCAAGGTGACATTGCGGTGGCTAATGACGCTGGTAGTGAACTTAATACCCTGCTGAATATATCTGGTTTGAGCTATAACGGCTTTGGCAATCCACTGTCAGCAGTTTTTAATAATTCGGCAACGCAGTCGCTAACACGCACCTTTGAATATCACAATGTAGAATGGAATTTTACTAGTGACATGTATAACAAAGACCGCACGCAATCGGTGCGGTTGCTCGCAGGCTTTCGATATTTCAAAGCGGATGATCGGTTCAACTTAAATATTGATGAGGTGGCTTATAGTGTGACAGATGATAATCACTTGTTTGGCGCTCAAGTCGGGGCGCTGTGGACCAAGCGAAAAGGAAGAAAATTGACCTATCATATCGGTGTCAAGACAGGTGTATTCTTTAACGCTATCGACCATCGCACGAAAATCATTGGCGCTGCGGGCCACGCGTTTGTTGAAGATCCGGCCATTATGAACTGGCGCGACGACTTCAATGAATACTCCAAAAAAACGGACATGTCATTCTTAGGACAGCTAGAGCTAGGCTTTGATTACCTGCTGACACCAAGCTGTCAATTGACCGCGGGCTATCGTGTCATGGGAGTGACTGGGATGGCATTTGCTACGGATCAGATACCAGCGAGTTTTGCTGAAGCGGCTTTAGGCCAGCCCGTGACTTCCGACGGCAGTTTGATGATGCACGGAGCCTATATTGGCGTGGACTGGAATTTCTAAACGTGAATTCGTGCGGGCACCGTACAAACAGGCGTTCACCCAGTTTCGGGCATGAACGTAGGCATGTTGACACCGGCGAATGGCTTGTAGTCTCCGAGGACTTGGCAAAAATGCATTTCGCAATTGCGGGCGCCCCAGGCATATGCCCTCCGGACGATCTTTTCGGCTTCCACAGGCACTAAAAATACAGGTGTTTGTCCCCGTTGGCGGTCAAGCTCGCTCGCTAACAAAGCTATCGCTGTTTCTTCGTCCAGTGAAACTCCAGGTCCCATTAGGTTAGTTGCCAAGTGTGAGCAGGAACCCAGAAACCCTAACAGCCTGCCCGACTCGGGACAGACGTATACGGATAAGTGCCAATTGCCGTCGTCGTTACAAATCAGAAACTCATAATCTTGCGCCCGTGAAATCCCTGCGACTTGCATTTCAAGTTCAACCAACGCGGGGATATCTGCCATTGTGGCTGACCGTACGTTGCCGACGTCACAATCAAAATCTAACCCATTAGCTGGAATCTCCAAAATCATATCTTGATAGGCATGCCGCGGTACGAATCCCGCTTTGCTATAGAGCGAAAACGAGTCGACGTTCAACGCGCTCTGCGTCAAGCGAACAGGTTTGTTCTGTAAATTTGATAAATCGACAATCCAGTCCAACAGTGCTTTGCCAGCTCCAGCCCCAAAATGATTGGGGTGTACCGTCATGATCCCCAGTGAAACATGGTGTGCGCGAGGATGATAAAAGCAGGACCCTATAACAACGTTGGTTTCATCATCAACGGCAACAATGCCGCATTGGGGATCGAGGGCTTCGTAAGTGTCAAAGAAGATATTACAAACGACAGGGCCACCGGTAAAAATGGCAGGCATCCCGTGAACTTGGTACCAATGGTTGATGGAAATATAAATCAACTCGGCCACGTCATGCCGATCATCACTGGTCATGGTGCGAATAGTGAAGGTCATTATTTATATACCGCTGATGACAAAGTCGCAGATTACACGAAATAGTAGTGCTACTCGCTGGTGGACTGGATCATTTGGATGAGTCCATTGAGATGGCCAACAACCGTTTCTTCGTTTACGGATTCCCAGTGGTTAGCTTTGTGTTGTAGTATCGCTACTTTTAAATTATCTAGCGGATCTTGTAGGTCATCAGGCAGGTCCGCTAAATCCTTAAATGGTTGCACCGTTACTGCAGACTCATCGTCAGCAACCACTCGTGGGGCACCATCAAGACTGTCGCTAGGAGCATTAGCACCTGCAGATCGTTGATATGATCGATCGCCAAAGTCGGGGCCTTCGAAGCTTTGAGTGCCAGAAGCTTGGTCATAGGATCCCCGAATGGTGCTGTCGCCGGGAGCGTAGGTTGACGATTTTTG
>JAYZBF010000142.1:0-6353 GCA_036338835.1 Planctomycetota bacterium | reverse complement strand
GAGTTAGCGATCGAACTCAAGCAGCGGTGTGGGCAGTGCGGCAGGGAATCGTGTAAAGCCGTTACGAACAAATGCCTGCCCCGCTACGGCTCTTAGTATCCTAATCCGATACCAGTTAAGCAGTGTGTACCGACGGTGCCGTCGCTAATATCGAACATGGAGGGGAACTTAACATCCCAAGGTTCATTACCAAATGGGCAATACTGTCGTCCGTTTCCTTCGATAGCCATGATCGTGGGAATTCGAGCGGCCAAGCTTGCGGAATGCAAAAACGATGCACCAACGCACGTTAGATCTTGAACGCACAAAAATAGGTTATAGTGCTGAGCGGCCGCTCCCATAATAAGAGCTTCGCCGTGTCCTTTGCAGGCTTTGAGCGCTACGCCGGAGTAGCCTTGTTCACGCGCGAGCAATAGTGATTCAAAATCAATAAGCGATTCGTCGATGACAACAGGCTTGATTTCTGCCGCTTGATGCATGCCGCTGCTCGGATGATTCTTTAAGTCACGATGTGTGGGCTGTTCGATATATTGGATTCGGTCAAATGCTTGAGGGGCGCGTGCTTGGAGTTCAGCTAAGAAGTCGAGCACGTACTGAACGTCTCTGCATTTCTCGTTAAAATCCGTTGAGTACCACCATTGTTGGCAACCTCGAGATTCTTGTGCTGCTGTGGAGACTCGGTCGATGTCGATTACTCGCTGTACATCCCATTGGAGGTCGTCTCCGGCAAGCTTAATTTTCAAATGGGTAAGTCCGTCTGCGGTTATCCAGTTGCCGAGAGTCTCAGGTACGCCATCATTGAGTGGTGTCGATAAATCTTCGTCTGTAAGTGGATCCAGGGCACCGACGAGGTGGTAAAGCGGCATGTGTTCCTTGGGCTGTCGTAGCGTGAATTGGTCCAAGAATAGCCCAGACATGTCTCCATCGAGAAACTGCCCTAGGTCACGATTCATAAACTCGGGCCCGAGAAGGTTGTACGAGTTTAGCGACAGCGCTTTTCCATAGGCATCATTTACAGCCGCATCAATTGGGCTCGTGGATACGAGTTGGGCAAGTTTGGGCATTGGCTCAAGAAGTCCCATGGATTGCACTAGTTCACTCGCCGCGTCGGTGAATAATGTTTGTAGATCATGCATGATTTCTATCGGGTGCGCTGCGCCGTTGTATTGCTCAGTTAAGAGAGCCGCTTGTTTTCCCAGTGCGGTCATGGCATTCAATGTTCGTTCCCCCGGTTCAACTTGTGATGGCCACCCCCAAGCATTTCCCATCGGCATGGAGCCAAAACCCGTCGCACGCCGCCCATCATTCGTTTCGACATCAACGTCGACATTGAACAATGTCGCATTGGCTACTACGCGTCCACCGAATTTGATTGGCGTACGATATTCTATTTCGGTAAAACTGGTCGTGATTTGTTTGATGCAGATATCGGTAGGTTTGGACATGTTTAGTGTTTCTGTTGGGTGTACGTGAAGTGAAACAGGTATGTAGAAGCGTTAATTCTAACCACTAGAACGTTGGTCGGGGTATCAGTGATTCCTTTTCGGTAGGCAAAAGTTCATGATTTCGAAAATACGGCAGGCGCAGTCTAGATTTCGGTCGGAGTCAACAGCAATATTATAAAGCGCGCAGCAAAAAAGGGAGACCGAAGTCTCCCTTTGATTTGAAGTCCTTGCTAGGCCTACGCAGCGCGTTGGAGACCTAATGTCTGGGTTTGTTGCCCGCGGTATTTCAAGAGTGCCTGTTCAACAATTGCATCCATGGTTAGTTCAAGGACCTTTGTTTGATGGCGAGGAGGAATGAGATTGCGACGCAATGTGTCGCTAAGGATCAGCCGTACGGTCCGCCCGGCCTTGACTCGGACGTATCCGCGAGCCTGTGAATGCGTCATCGTATCGATGCGTGATTCAACTTTTTGCCAGACCACACTCGAACATGCATGAGCGAGGTTTTCAGCGAGCCTATTGAGTTTTGCTTGGCCAGTGATGCTTTGAATCAGTGATTTTAAAAACATGTTGGGGAATCCTTCCACGGGGGACTATTTGTAGCGAGCTTAGTGGCCAACGGTTGGTAAATTGGAGCACCGATACCACTTCTATATAAATCGTTACATAGGCCCTCTAGGCATCACTATTGCCGACAACGTGCGTTATGTTCTAGATGGGCAAACTGTACCGATTATTACTCAGCTAGCTACTAAAGTTCGTTTTTACGTTCCGCGCCTTTTCAAAGTAGACTACGGTAATTAGGATGGTATTCTTGAGGGCATCGAAAGCCCTGATACACGGCGCCGTGGCCAAGTGGCTAAGGCAGTGGATTGCAAATCCTCCATCCCGGGTTCGAATCCCGGCGGCGCCTTTTCCGCTTAGACACCGCTTATAGAATCCTCTCCGATGACTTTAAGTTCAATCCAAGCTCGGCACTACAACACCGCCGACCCAATCCTGGTCTCCTTCGACGACGGAGTTATTTGTGACATATCCCCGCTTGAATCGAGTTCAGAGAACCTACTAGTTTTATCTCCAGGTTTAGTTGATTTGCAAGTAAATGGCTACGGTGGCCAAGAGTTCAACGACCCAGAATTATCTACGGAAAAGGTCTTACAGATTTGTTTGGCGCTGGATCGCCATGGCGTCACTCAATTTTGCCCAACATTTACGACTCAGTCGTTCGAGTTGTTGCGGCATAGCATGGCAACCGTCGCACAGGCTATCGACGAGCATGCTGATATTGCCGCTCGCTGCACGATATTGCATTTAGAAGGCCCATATATTTCGGGTGAAGACGGTCCTCGCGGCGCGCATCCATTGGAACACGTCAGACCGCCATGCTGGGACGAGTATCAAAAACTTCAGAATGCCGCGGAAGGCAAAATTGGGATTTTGACTTTATCCCCAGAATTCCCAGATGTGGGGGAATTTATCCAACGAGTTGTTGACAGTGGTGTGGTGGTCGCTATCGGGCACACGGCCGCGTCGTCAGATCAAATAGAGGCAGCCATCGACGCGGGGGCAACCATGTCTACGCACCTAGGCAATGGAGCACATGGAACAATTCGTCGACACCCGAACTATATCTGGGATCAAATTGCGGCTGATGAACTGACTTGCAGCCTGATCGCCGATGGTCACCATTTACCCACCGCTGTAATCAAGTCGATCATACGAGCAAAATCACCTGAGCGTTGTGTATTGGTGAGTGATATTACAGGAATGGGTGGAATGTCACCTGGGAAATACACATCGACAGGACTGGGGACTGTTGAAATTCTCGAAAACGGACGACTGGTCGTGCCGGGGCAAAGCCAATTACTAGCGGGAGCCGCGCTCCCAATTGGTGCTGGTATCGTCACCTTGCTGGAACAGGCAGGATTAGACTTGGACACGGCGATTCATATGGCAAGCATCGGACCGGCTAATATAATCAAACATGAGATTGCCCCGTTGGAAGTTGATTCACCCGTCGATTTGGTTTTCTTTCGGATCAACAACGGTGAATTTGAAGTACACACGACTGTCAATGGCGGACGAATCGTTTATCAAGCGTCTTAAATCCTTGGTAGGAACACTTGGCAATTGCGGTAGTGCGACACGGCGATGGCGGATTGTCAGATTGGTTGTCGAGCGTTAAAATGTGGTCTTTCAATTGCGAAGAACGGAGTACAATAGATTATGGCCACAGCAAAGAATCTAGTGATTGCCCAAAGCGGCGGTCCTAGTCCGGTCATCAATAACACCCTGCGGGGAATTATCGAAACGGCGCGTAATCTTGACGAAATCGGCACTGTCTATGGTGCGCGTCATGGAATTGAAGGTGTCCTCAAAGAAGAACTGTGGGACCTCTCTGCTCAATCGGATGAAGAAATCGAATTGCTGGAATTTACACCTGCCGCGGGATCTATTGGTACCTGTCGATACAAGTTAAAGGACGGCCAGGACGAGGATTTTGATCGTGTTATTGAAGTGTTAAAGGCTCATGATGTTGGCTACTTTATCTACATCGGTGGCAACGATTCGATGGATACGGCTAATAAAATCGCCAGTTTGGGGCAACAACGCGGTCTTGATCTGGTCGGTATTGGTGGTCCCAAGACTATTGATAACGACGTTGGAGATAACGAATACAAGCTGATTGACCACACGCCTGGCTATGGGTCGACGGCAAAATATTGGATGCACGCAGTTCAGAATGCCAACGAGGAAAATCGGGGATCTTGTCCAGCTGATCCAGTACTAGTTCTGCAAGCGATGGGACGTAAAATCGGCTACATTCCTGCTGCCGCTCGACTTGCGGATCCCAATCGCGAAATGCCATTACAAATATACTTGGCCGAAAGCCCCTGCTCGCTTGCTCAGTTAGCGGATAATGTCAATGACCAATTGAAACAGGACGGTCGTTGTATTGTAGTCGTCAGTGAAGGGTTTGATGTCGGTGACTTGGGCGAAGTGAAAGATGGTTTTGGCCACACCAGTTTTAGCTCCAGCCAAACAACGGTTGCTCAATTGATCGTCAACTACTTGAATGCAAGCGGACTCGCCGCCCATGGCGCAGCACGGTGTAACGTGCCAGGCACCGACCAACGTCATAGCATGGCCTACGCTTCCACAGTCGATCTAGCAGAAGCCTATCTTGCTGGTCAAAAAGCTTGCACATTGGCAGCGGCTGGTGATAGCGGCAATATGGCGACTATTTTGCGAAACCCAGGTGACGAATACTCCGTGTATTACGACAAAGTACCTTTGAGCGAAGTTGCTAATAGCGAACGCACCTTTCCCACTGAGTGGATTACCGATAGTGGCAACGATGTGACGGATGCGTTCATTAAATATGCTCAACCCCTGCTTGGCGATTCGATGGTCAAGTTGCCAATGATTCAAGGCCGTCAACGTTTGACGCAACTCAAACCGATATTTGCAACTCAACAATTAGCCCCCTATGAACCGCAGGCTAAACGATAGGGTTGTTGCCGCCCGACATCAATTAACTTATTAACTATTTAGACCCTCAGGTTAGATTAAGAAAATATGTACGAATTAGAACGCACCAAAGAGTTTTTTGTTGGTATTGATTCAGACGGTTGTGCATTTGACACAATGGAACTCAAACACAAAGAATGCTTCATTCACAACACGATTCGATACTATAACTTGCAGGCAATCAGTAAATATGCTCGCGAAGCGGCAGAGTTTGTGAACTTGTATTCCAAGAGTCGCGGGATTAATCGGTTTCCAGCGTTGGTCGAATCGCTTGAGTGGCTACAGAAAAGACCAGAAGTCGCAGCCCGTGGTTTGACCATCGAAATTCCGCCGGGATTAGCACGGTGGATAGAGGAAGAAACCAAACTTGGTAACCCAGCACTTGAAGCCTTACTGGAAGGCAGCGAAAATCCGGACCCTGATCTGGTAACGGCTCTAAAGTGGTCTGTGGCCGTCAATGATACGGTTGCTGAAATGGTACACGGCGTACCGCCCTTCCCTTTAGTACGCGAGTGCCTAGAAAAACTACATCCCCAATGCGATATGCTCGTAGTGTCGGCGACGCCCAACGAAGCTTTGAAGTCGGAGTGGAGTGAGCACGGATTAGTACAATTTGTTACTGAAATTTGCGGGCAAGAATCTGGGAATAAAAAAGAGACATTAACCAATGCCGCCAAATACGCACCGGATCATTCTTTGATGATTGGTGATGCCCCAGGCGACTATAATGCGGCCGTTGCTAATGATTGTCTGTTCTATCCGATTAACCCTGGCGCGGAAGAAGCGAGTTGGCAGAGGTTCTTTGATGAAGGAGTTGGTAAGTTCTTGACGGGCGAATTTGCCGGCGAATATCAGCAAGCATTATTGGATGAATTCGATTCATTTTTACCGGTTGATCCACCGTGGCCAGTAAATGCTGAATAATTGCAGGTAGACGTATGACGCTGTCTAATAAGAAATAACCACTAAATAGGAAATGTGAAAAAAAGATGTCGGAAGAAAAAGCAGATTTTGGCCTGATCGGCCTAGCAGTGATGGGCGAGAACTTGGCATTAAACGTTGAAAGCCGCGGTTACCGCATGGCAGTTTTCAATCGTACTATCGATAAAGTCGACAACCTAATTCAAGGGCGTGCGGCGGGTAAGAATTTTATTGGTTGCCATAGTCTAGAAGAGTTGGTTGCGAATCTCAGTACTCCTCGTAAAGTCATGATGCTTGTTAAGGCCGGGCCAGCGGTCGACACAATCATTGATTCCTTGCTGGAATTGTTAGATGAAGGCGACATCATCATTGATGGTGGGAACACGCATTTTACTGATACGGAACGTCGCACAAAATACGTCGAGGAAAAAGGACTGTTGTATATTGGAACTGGGG
>JAYZBF010000141.1:0-7828 GCA_036338835.1 Planctomycetota bacterium | reverse complement strand
AGCGTAATAGTTAACAAGCCTAAGTTCAGGAGAGGAGGGAGTGATGGTTGGAATGGTGCCACAGCAGCGCAGACAAAGTGCTAGGCCAGCGCTGCGCCTCAGTAGAGGCGCTGAAAATTCCCTAGCCGGTCGCCCTGAAGTTGTATCCTGGCAAAACAGACCTATAGCTGATGCGATGCGAGCAGGAGTGTATTCATTGCTGCCGCGGGTTGATTTTTATAGGACTGGTTGGCAAACGGCGCTCAAGCGAAACCCCGAGATTCAGCCACTTGAAATGTCTTGGACCCTAAACGCTCCCAGCGTCGTGACGTTTCGTATGGAGATGGCTGACGTTCGTGTGCTCGGTTTTCGTTTTCCGGAGTCTGCGACATGGAAATCATTTTCCAACAAAGATGACTTCGTAGACGGTATCGATGAAGAATCAGACGACAGTGTCAGTGGGCCAAGTTCCTCACGGCTTCAGGTGCAGCCGCGGATTCGCAAAGGTCAGCGTCCCACTCGGATGCTACCTCCGCAAGACGTCATTAAATTAGAAGATCGCCTGTATTACCTTCTGCAACCACCACTTGAATCATTAGCACATGGCGCATCGCTGCGATTTCCATTTGAACCCTTTCCCTATCAGTATGAGGGTGTGGCTTTCTTGTATCCTCGGTTCTCAGCCATTTTGGCAGATGAGATGGGCTTAGGTAAAACGATGCAAGCGATAACGACGATTCGCATGTTGTTATTTTCCGGTGAGATTCGCAATGTATTACTGGTATGCCCCAAGCCCCTTGTGAGTAATTGGAAACGTGAGTTTGCGTTATGGGCGCCAGAAATACCAGTAATGGTTGTCGAAGGTGATTCGGCAAAACGTGATTGGCAATGGCAGCAGACCTCCGCGGCAGTCACGATAGCTAATTACGAGCTTATTTTACGGGATTATGAGTCGATTGTGCGTGACGATGCCCAGTTTGATTTAATGGTGCTCGACGAAGCGCAACGAATCAAAAATCGATCGAGTTCGACGAGTAAAGTGATCCGAAGCATTCCTCGTAGTCGTAGTTGGGCATTAACAGGTACGCCAGTTGAGAATAGTTGTGATGACCTAGTCGGTATTTTTGAGTTTTTGTCAGCCGGTTATCTCCATCCTGGGATAGAACCCCACCGAGCTGCTGAACTAGTGGGCGACTACGTATTGCGGCGAACGAAGGATGTGGTGATGACGGATATGCCACCGATCATGAATCGCGATGCGGAGTTGCAGTTGACTGAGCAGCAGTGGGAGCGATATCGGATTGCGGAGACCGATGGAGTGATGAAGTTGAATCAAATGGGAGACAGCGTGACGATTCAGCATGTTTTTGAGTTGGTGTTACGACTCAAGCAGATATGCAATTTTGATCCCGTTACCGGTGCGAGTGCTAAATTAGATCGACTTGAAGCCGACATTGAAGAGGTTGCGGCGAGTGGTAAGAAAGCGATTGTGTTTAGCCAATGGGTAAAGACGCTGGAACATATCTCAGAGCGGTTAGATAGATTTGGGCCATTGCAGTATCACGGAGGGATTGCCTCGAAAAAACGAGATGCAATTCTTGATCAATTTAAAAATGACCCCGATCATTCTGTGATTCTAATGAGCTATGGCGCCGGAGCTGTTGGGCTGAATTTACAGTTTTGTGAATATGTCTTTTTGTTTGATCGATGGTGGAACCCCGCAGTGGAAGATCAGGCGATCAATCGCGCTCATCGCATTGGCGCGGTGGGAACGGTCACCGTTACGCGGATGTTGAGTGTGGGAACAATTGAAGAACGAATACATTCGGTGCTTGAAGCAAAACGTGAATTGTTCGACACGATATTTTCAAGTACTAAGAAACCAGCAAGTACGGGCTTAACACAAGATGATATTTTTGGGCTGTTCGATTTGCGTTTACCAGGATCCGGTTAACAAAAACAAGGAATGAAACGCCTCACTATATTTTTTTATAAGGTCGGTTAGATGCCGAATCGCTATAGCGTTGCCGAGCGTTGATTGGGTAGAATCAACCACAAATATACTGCGCGCAGAGTCTATCACGGCTGCTTTTTAGCGGCATTGATGGATAATGCCGTGGAATTATTGGATGAGTTAATTCATAGATACTAATTTTAAGGAACGTCAAAAATCCAAAACTGTTGGTGTATTTGACCGCTAACCACTGCGGCAACGCAGATTGGCGATCACTTGAACTCAGCAGTTTAGTGTGATAGTTACCGTCATAAGTGGTGTAAACCGCTGCTGACGCACCATCACCCCATTAAAGGGGGGTGTAATACCCCCTGACAGTATTTGCACGAAAACCTTAAAAAACTATAATTGACGGGTTCCAATCAAATTACAGTGAAGGTCTGTATTTACAGTCTTTTATTGTTATTTGAATTTACGCAAATGCGAGTCCCTTTAAGGTGCTTGATTTGTTGATTGCAGCGATGTGATATTTACTTTGATTTAGCTGGTTAATGAGGATTTAGACACATGTCTGATCTAAAACCCAGCAGTAACTCGTTATCGAGGGATAGTAAATGACGATAGGAAAAAATCGTCGTGACTCCTTGTTCCGCAAGGGGAAGCACATGTTAAGAAACAAAAATCAGGACAAGCCACGTGTAGCATCACGTCAGCTGTTTCTTGAGTCTTTGGAAGATCGCCGTTTGTTAGCGGTAGGTCCCCAATTGATCGGGATCCAACCTAACGACGGTGAGTTGCTGCCATTTGATAATCCTGACTATATCCGCACGACCGCCCCCCGCGATCTACTTTTTCGTTTTGACGAGAACCAGGTATTTGACCCGACGGATCTCGATGGAATTCAGATTACGCGTAGTAGTCTTGATGGAGATTTCACATTTGCAAGTGTAACAACTGACTTCAACTCTGGCGGTCTCGTTACCGTCAAATTTTCGGCGACAAAATTAGGCATCGCTGAAAATGATATCAAGCTGGTGTTTAGTAAACGGGATTTAGGTGGGCCAGGGACTCCATCGATCGGTGTTGTTGGTAAACGAATTGATGTAAGTCTGAATATCAACACGGGAAATGAATCAACAGCGAGCGATTTAATCGCTGCATTAAACCAAGACGTAGCAGCTCGCGCGCTGATCCAAGCAGAGATCGTCGCAGGCGATGAAGGTGCGGATATTGCCTCGCCATCCAATAGTTATTCACCTCTATTAACCTCAGGCGCGAATGATGTTGTCATTGAACCGGGCTATTTAGGAGTAGCCGATTCCCCCAATGAAATCATTGTGCGTTTTGCCGAAACACTTCCCGATGACCTGTACCGTATTGATGTCTACGGAGATGGACTCAACGCGTTGCGAAATGACCAAGGCGTTGCCTTTGGTGATCTTACCGATGATGGTGTTGATAATGGCGTCGCCCAGTCCATTCAATTTGAACTGGATCTAGGTGCCCAAATAATCTCGGTTGTTCCGCAACCGATCGTTCGCCAAGCGAATGGATCGCTCGTTCAAAATCGTAACCAAATCTTAGTATATTTCAATGCCGATGACTTAAATCCAGCTTCCGCTGAAAACACCAATTTCTACCAGTTGATCTATACCGGTGAAGGTTCAAACGGCGCGGGTGGCAGTACGGGCGAAGCAAATCATCCGACGCTCTCGAACGTAGATGATGTTGTCATTTTCCCACAGACAGCCGTATATAACGCTGAACTAGACGCTGTCCTACTGACTTTCGCTGACAACATCGACGACGTAACACGTACCTCGGGCACCTATCGTTTACGCGTCGGCACAGCCGAACATCGTCCGCTGCAGCCAGTTTCGTTTACACCGAGCGACGACCCAGGTTCGACTTTTACAGGTGTTGACGACAACGGCGCACGGACGGTTGTAGACCTCGCTGCGAATTGGGACACGGGGCATATTATGGTTGTACTTGGCGATGGTGCTCAGTTTATGGACGGTGAGACGTTCACAGTTGAAGCTGCCAATGGTTCAGGCACACAACAGTTTGAATTTGTAGATGCTGCTACTGGCGGAACGCTTGATGCAGGCAATGCAGCGGTCGCTTTCAATTCCGCAACGCCGACAAGTACAGCGGCGATGGCAGCAGCGATTGAAAATGCCATTAATCTTTGGGGAGGTGCCACGGGCGTAACCGCAACGGTTGGCGGATCCGCAACGATGACCACCGTACGAATCGATGGCGATGCAAACGTATTACTGGGCGACAGCTTGCAGGGCCTTGGTTTAGCAAGTGAAGGTATTATTATTAGCGAGGAAATTACACCACCAGATTTAGCTAGCGAAAAATACTCGCTGAGATTTCCTGGCCCCGATAGCGAACCGGGACATCGGGATATTCCCATTGGTGGCGCAATGCATATCAACGGTTATGACCGAGTCGATGGGATTCGTACTGTGCAATACAATTTCCAGCGTGAAATTGGATTGATTCCGGCGGCCAATGGTGGTACCGAACCCGCGTTTAATGACATCACCGAAGAGCAGAAAAAACGAGCCCGAGAGATATTCCAATTAATCTCTGAATATGCAGGTGTCCAATTTATTGAAACGGTTGACAGCGGATTAATAATCGCCACTGGTGACTTGCGCAGTGTTGGATGTTTTGTAGGTAACTGTTCTCCGGGAATTATTTCTGGACCAGGTGGTGTGATTGGTTTAGCCGGCAGTACGTCCAAAGGGGCAATCGCCATTATGGACAATGCGGAAAACTGGAATGACGAGTTTGGTGGAAGTTGGTTTAAGACGGCCATTCACGAAATCGGACACCAAAGTAGCCTAGCACATGCCTATGATTTACCATCAGTGATGGGTAATGCCCATAGCCCTGACAGAGAAGAGGGTTTCCCGGGTAATCACGATATTGTTCACTTGCAACATTTAATGCGGCCCGAAAGTAATGACATTGATATGTATGAATTCAATGTCACCGAGGATGGTATATTTACAGCGGAAACGATGGCCGAAAGACTACTTGGTATCGACGGTCAAAACATGGTACTCGATACCACGATGAATTTATATCAAGTTCGAGTACTGACTGATGTCGACACCAATATACCTATCCTAGATAGTAGTGGTCAGCTGCAGCCGATATTGGACGCCAACGGTAATGAAGTCAAAGATCTCATTGGTCGTAATGACGATTACTTCAGCAAAGATTCATTCTTAGAATTGCGATTGCGTGCTGGGAAATACTACATTGGTGTGAGTGCCAGTGGGAACTCAGTGTACGATCCGGCTGTTTATGATTCTGGAATTGGCGGGCGCACCCAAGGTCGGTACGATCTGCGGCTGAACTTCCGCCCGGACGTTGACCGCACGATTGTCGATGCGGATAATCCAGAGGATCCAGCAAATCCTGTGATTAAAGATACATCCTTCGATGGTGATGCAGATGGTGTGCCAGGTGGCGTTTATAATTTCTGGTTTAACGCGGCCGAACCCAGTGATAATTTCGTGGGGATGTTGGAAAGCGACCCGCGGTATAATGACCCCCGAACCATTTACGTGGATAAGTCCGCTCCTGATGGTGGTGCTGGCACATTAGCATCACCGTTTAATTTGATTCGCAACGCACTCAATGTAAACGCGTCGGGTCAGCCATTACCGGTAGCCAATCCCAATGCAGTCGATCCTGCTCGTGGAGGTGATATTTTACGCATTGTATCCAACACGGGTACTGATGGAGACATCCGAACTGAAATCGATAACCTTGCTTACGAAATCGGTTTCAATTCATTGGGAAGTGTACTCGAAGATGGAGCGATCTTTGAAGTTCCTCGCGATGTAACCGTTATGGTGGACGCGGGATCCATCTTCAAAATGCGTCGTTCGTGGATCGCCGCTGGCAGCGTATCAGCAAGTCCACTGCGGGATCATAGTGCGGGAGTCTTTCAAGTATTAGGTACGCCGGTGTTTGTCGATCAACTCGGAAACACAGTACCCATTGGTGGAGATTTCGCGAATGCTGCCGTACTACCGGCAACGCCCGAAGGTAGTGATGGCGATGGTCTTGTGCACTTCACTTCATACGATGATGAAGAAATAGGACTAGACCAGTTTTCCTTCAGTACGACTCCGTCCAAAGGTGACTGGGGCGGGATAATTTTCCGCAACGATATTGATCAGGCAGATCAGAGTCGCTTTGACTATGAGGCACAGGGTATCTTCCTGAACTACGTTAACCATGCAGACATACGATATGGTGGTGGCGAAGTACTCGTTGAGTCGGTGAACCAAATTGTGGATCCGATCACGATTATAGATGCACGTCCGACAATTACACATAATCAGATCACCCAAAGTCGTGATGCTGCGATTGGGGCAACTCCTAACAGTTTTGCGGAAACTAATTTCCACGCTCCTATTTTTCAGGCCAGCGCCAGTAATACATATACGTATGATTATGATCGAGTAGGTCCAGAAATTTCGGCAAACCAGCTCTTGGACAATACCATCAACGGACTGTTTATTAGCATCGCGACACCGGCAACAAGTGAATTACAAAAACTGACTGTTTCAGGTCGTATGGATGATAGAGATATCGTTCATGTCTTGCAGGAAAATTTAGTTATTGAAGCCACGCCTGGTGGACCTTTCTTGGAAACTGTTGAACAACAACTTGACCTCGTGACGGTTACCGCCCTGCAACTTCCCGATTCAAGTCTTGCGAATGGCACTTTTAGTTACCGTATGGTATTTGTCGATGGCAATGGATTTGAAAGTCGCCCGACAACAGCGACGGCCAATGCAACCGTTGCGGGTGCACAAAACGCGGTTCGATTATCCCAGCTATTAGCGGCTCCTTCCGATTTTGTCGCTCGACGACTCTATCGAAGCACGACGAGTCCCAATACCGGACCATGGGAATTGATCGCTCAAATTAACCAATCGGACACGGAATATGTTGACGACGGAACTACGATTGGCGGAATTCTCTCAGAAGTTACCCAACGTTTACGTCCTCGTTTAGATGCGAGTCTAGCGATTGATTCTCAGGTTGTTATTAAACTTGACAGCAGCCGTATTGAAGTCGAACCGGGGGCCCAGTTAATTGCGGAAGCGACCGATGGTAACGAAACAGTTTTCACCAGTATTTTAGATGATCGGTATGGCTATGGTGGAACCTTTGATACGACCAACGACGGTGCAATCGCACCGGCATCTGGTAATTGGGGTGGTTTATACGCATACCCTGGTAGTAACCTCAGTCTCGATAATGTTGTCGTGTCCTATGCTGGTGGTGTAAACCGTATTGAAGGTGATTTCGCTGGATTTAACGCCATCGAAGTCCATCAAGCAGACGCTCGAATTACTAACAGTGTCTTTGAGTTTAATGCCAGCGGTCGTGCGGCGACTGGACCGGCAAATCGATTTGGTCGTGGGGAAAATACTCAGGGTGTCATTTTTGTTCGTAATTCACAACCCACATTTCTCAACAATACAATCAGAAACAATGCCTCTCAGACGACTAATTCACCGGCCATTACTATCAATGTGAATTCGTTAAACTATCAACTCAACACAGATCTCGGGCGATCGACCGGATATGCTGATGCACTCAGTGGCTTTGAAGATAACCATGGTCCGTTGATCGTGGAAAATCGTTTAGACAACAACGATATCAATGGTTTGGTTGTCCGCGGTGAGACGTTAACAACCGAAAGTGTCTGGGATGACCAGACGATTACCCATGTGTTGTTTGATCAAGTCGTCATTGATGATTTCCATACTTACGGTGGCCTGCGGTTACAGAGTAGCGCCGATGCTAGCCTAGTCGTCAAACTGTTGGGTCCGAATGCCGGATTCACGG
>JAYZBF010000140.1:0-5131 GCA_036338835.1 Planctomycetota bacterium | reverse complement strand
CAATGACGGGTATGACGCGATTAAGTTCTTCTTGCGTTGAAACTTCCGTGGCATAGGGACGTGTGCTTTCACCACCAATGTCTAGAATGGCTGCACCGTCGTCCGCTAGTTGCAATGCATGGTCGACGGCCGCGGCGGTATTGTCGAACTGCCCACCATCGGAAAAGCTATCGGGCGTAACGTTGACGATTCCCATCAAGGCAGGGTGGCTTGAAAACTCAATGCGCTGCGTCCGCAACTGCCAAAATGATGCGCGCTGTGATGTGTCGTTCATGATGAATCTGTGTAGAGTTCCTAGTCGTCAAGGCGATCTGCTTACAACACTATATATCTTCTCGTAAGGGTAAATCTAGAGCGCCGGCAACGGCGGCATTGGTGACAGTTCCCTGATGTACATTGATCGCTTCACGAATCGGTGCAAATTGAGCTGCAGCAGGTACAATCCCATGATTTGCGATTTTGATTGCCCAGGGTAACGTGACATTACACAAGGCAAATGTGCTAGTCCGTCCAACGGCACCGGGCATGTTCGTCACGCAATAATGGACAACACCTTCTTCCAAGAATGTTGGTTCGCTGTGTGTTGTGGGGCGAGAAGTCTCGACGCATCCGCCTTGGTCGACAGCGACGTCGATAATCACACTGCCCGCTTTCATTATTTTTAGATCTTCGGCACTGACAAGTCGTGGCGCTTTGGCGCCAGGAATCAAGACTGCCCCGATAACCAAATCAGCTAATGGCAATTGTTGCCTAACAACATGGCGATCGCTGAACAACACATTCACGTTGGCTGGCATCACATCATCGAGATACCGTAATCGATCCATGTTGATATCAAGGATCGTAACATCAGCTTGGAATCCTGCTGCAATTCGAGCAGCATTGGCGCCAACGATACCGCCACCGAGAATCAAAATGTGGGCCGGGGGAACGCCAGGTACACCACCTAACAAGATACCTCTTCCCATTTGTGGTTTTTCCAGATATTTGGCCCCTTCTTGCACGGACATTCGTCCAGCGACTTCGCTCATCGGGGTTAGCAACGGTAATCGCCCGTTCTCATCTTTTAATGTTTCATAAGCGACACACGTTGCGCCGGACTGCATCATCGCTTCAGTGAGATCTAGACTCGCTGCAAAGTGGAAATACGTGAAAATGATTTGGCCCGCTCGGATCTTCTCCCACTCCGCTGGTTGGGGTTCTTTGACCTTGATGATCATCTCAGCGCGTTCAAACAAATCGTCGACTGTGACCATCTCGGCACCTTGCTGTAGATACTCGTGGTCCGAGATTCCGGAGCCTAGTCCTGCATTGGGTTCTACCAGCACAGTGTGTCCGCAGCGGATAAGTTCTTCGACTCCGACAGGCAGTAGGGCTACTCGATATTCATCGTGCAGTGTTTCACATGGTACACCGATAATCATGTTTAAGGTCTCGTATTAAAGAGTGAGAACGAAAGCGAAAATAGACGAGTGTTTTGGTTGATGCGACTATTGTTTAGGTAACTCTGAAATTCTGCAACCGTTTCATCACGAAAGTTATGGATTTATATATAGAGGCTAACACGGAGCGTTAATGTCAATTCGAATCGCGATTTGTTATAATGTGTTTTTAATTAACCCAGTGACAATAAATACTATGACAAAATCGCTATTCTGTTTTCTGTTAATTGTTTTTTTAGTTCATCCGCTAGCGGCTTCTGCGGATGAACCCACTGATATTTTTGCACGCGACAATCTCGTTGCTTGGTGCATTGTTCCGTTTGACGGTAAGCATCGTGGACCGGCCGAGCGAGCGGCAATGTGTGCAAAACTGGGTATCAAGCGAATTGCTTATGATTGGCGGGCGGAACATGTCGCTACATTTGAACAGGAAATCCTCGAATACAAAAAGCACGGACTAGAATATTTCGCCTTTTGGGCCGTTCATGAAGAAGCATTTAAGCTCTTCGAAAAACACAAACTCTCACCTCAAATTTGGTTCATGATGTCGCAACCGCCGGACGGCACTCAGGCTGAGCGCGTCAAAACATCAGCAGAAAATCTGTTGCCGTTATTAGCTCGAGCCAAGGCAATGGGCAGTCAGGTCGGTTTATATAACCATGGTGGCTGGTCCGGCGAACCGGAGAATATGGTGGCGGTTTGTAGCTATCTGCAGCAACACCATAAAATCACAAACGTTGGTATCGTCTATAACCAGCATCATAGCCACCATCGCATCGATGACTTTGGCGCTGTGCTCAAGATGCTCCAACCCCACTTGCTGTGCCTTAACCTTAACGGCATGACCCGCGGTGGCGAAGCGAATGGGCGCAAAATCCTGCCATTGGGTGTGGACCTACTCGATGTAAAAATGCTGAGGATAATTCGTGATTCTAAGTACGATGGCCCGATAGGAATTATTGGCCACACGCAAGACGATGTTGAACAACGACTCTTAGATAACCTAGAAGGGCTCGATTGGATTCGCCCTCAACTCGATGGAAAACCGGCTACGAAACGGCCACCTTTACGAACGCCGATTCCACCGTTGAAAGAAACCCAAGACGTCAAATCTACTGGTGCGAGTGTGGATCTGCCGCCGGATACTCACCGGCTGGGTGCTGTGGGGGACTATTCCGTACAGCTTGTTAATCAATTACTAGTGAAAGCTAAGCTGCAGGGTGATGCGACTCGAGGAATGATATTGTTTGCGAATAGTAAAACAGCATGTTTGAATTGTCACAAGTTAGGTGAGATCGGTGGTACAGTCGGTCCGGCGTTTAGTAAACTTGGACAAGAACGCAAACCTGCTGAAATAGTTGAATCGATGTTGTGGCCCAAACGCGTGGTCAAGCCGGAGTTTGAAGCACATGAGGTTTTGACCGTTAATGGCAGGGTACTTAGTGGCTATGTGAAACCACACGGTGATGATGCGATTGAATTGCATGACCCCAGTCGAGACATTGATCAGCATTTGATTATTCCGCTACGCGACATCGAGGCGACGCGAAAAACGGGCACGCTGATGCCTGAGAATTTATTAGCAACGTCTACCTATCAACAACTCTTTGATTTGATTCGTTTTGTAACGGAATTGGGAACGCCCCAAGGAATCCCGTTGGCGGAAATAGAACCTGTAGTCAAACATGCACTCGTACACAGCCACGGTCCGGCGTTGTTTGAAATCACACAGGAGCCGCTTGATAAGGCAGCGAATCCGTATTGGCAAGCGGCAGTTAATCGTGACCGGATTTATGATTTTTATGCGAAGGAAGCTGAGCACTTTCGGGGCAAGTTGCTTGCCGGTGAACAAATGCCGCCGGTGCTGATGGCTTATCCCGGTCTTGATGGGGGTGATCAAGGACACTGGGGTAATCAAAACGAAGAGACTTGGGCAAGCGACGGTTGGAATCATGTGGTTCTCGGTCGCGTCCAGTCTGGAGTGTTTCGTGACGGTGCGCAGACAATCATACGTAGTGTCTGCGTGCAACTTGGTAAGGATCGTGAGTTGTCGTGTGTGTTTGACCCAGAGACGTTGACGTACCGCCAAGTCTGGCGGGGTAAGTTTTTGAAGTTCTCCAGCGTCCGCCATGGATTTCTCGGTGGCGTCACGATGGCAGGCGAGCCGGTTGCTTTTGCCGAGAATGGGAAAACGGCAATTGCGGCGGCTGAAATTAAAACCAAGAAGTATCGTGGGTTCTATCGCAATGGTGACAGAATTGTCTTTTTGTATGAAATCAATGGGGATATTTACCGCGATTCACCGTGGGTTGTAGATGGACAATTTCAACGCAGCGTATCGCTGCAGGCAGCTACTGCAAAGGGGTTGGACATCGAGCAACCACAACGTATCTGGCAGGGGACACTTCAGTCCAATGTTGAACATGGCGATCAAAAACCGTATGCAACTGATACGTTGAAGTTGCCTCGGGAAAATCCGTGGAACGTGCCATTTTTTGGGACAGGAATTGGGTTTCTTCCGGATGGTTCTGCATTGTTAGCGACGATGCACGGGGATGTGTGGCGGATCACCAATTACGAGTATCCGTCGCGACAAGCGACGTGGCAGCGGTTTGCATCTGGGTTGCATCAGCCACTTGGCATCGTCGTGGACAGCGACGGTGTGTTTGTTATTTGTCGTGATCAATTGACCAGATTGGTCGACCGCAACGGAGACGGCGAAGCAGATTATTATGAGTGCTTCAGCAATCAATTCACGACGTCGGCGGGCGGGCACGATTTCATCTGTGGCTTAGAGCGAGATGCCGAGGGGAATTTCTACACGGCGGTAGGCGGGCAGGGGATATTGAGAATCGCTGCCGATGGTTCACGATCGAATATTATTGCAACAGGATTTAGAAATCCGGATGGATTGGGTCTTACGGTCGATGGCGTTTTGACCGTGCCTTGTGCTGAGGGGACATGGACACCGGCATCGATGATCTGTGCTGTGCGTACCGGGCAACAGCGGGTAGGGCATTTTGGATTCCCCGGGCCGCGCGGCGAGGAGGTCCCCGATCTGCCATTGGTTTACCTGCCGCGAGGTGTGGATAACCAAGCGGGTGGACAACAGGTGGTTCAGAGTAAACGCTGGGGACCACTTACCGACCAGATATTGCATTTTTCGTTTGGTACGGGAAAGATGTTTTTAGTTCTCCGCGATGATGTCAGCGGTCAGTTGCAAGGTGCCGTTGTGCCGTTACCGGGGGATTTTCTGTCCGGTACACATCGTGGTCGATTTAGCCCGTTTGATGGTCAGTTGTATGTGACGGGAATGCAAGGCTGGGGGTCCTATACGCCCACGGATGGCTGTTTTCAGAGAGTGCGATATCAGGGTGGTAATGTCCAACAACCACTTGGAATACACACATATCGCAACGGTGTTATGGTCCAGTTTTCCGAAAAGATTGACGAAGCGAGTGCCGCTGAAATTCAAAGTCATTTTGCGATGAGTTGGAATTATCGCTACGGCGGACAGTACGGTTCGCCCGAGTATTCTGGAAAACACTTTGGTATGCAAGGACATGATTATGTTGCGATTAAGTCGGCGAGTGTTGTCGATGATGGCAAGGGGTTGTTTCTTGAGATTCCGGATTTGCAGCCCGTCAATCAGTTATATTTGCGATTGCAAATTGGCAAGGATCAATTTC
>JAYZBF010000139.1:0-13255 GCA_036338835.1 Planctomycetota bacterium | reverse complement strand
TTTGGCCGAATCGCAGCGTGCCTTGAACGATCGTACGTCGGCTCGAGAATCGTACGAAAAGTGTCTATTGTTAAATAAGCACCACGGCCGTGCAATTGTCGGATTGTCATTGGTAAATTAGTGCATTAGGAGAATGTGGATTGCTGCGGTGGATGACCACTCCCTGGAATGCTTCGCTTGTTAACCGTCCCTTGAGGCGATTTTTCCAGCTCAATTCGTCGTTGGTTCTGTTTGTTTTTGCTTGCTTTGTTTGCTTTTCAAGTAGTACGACTATTGCCAGCGATACGGTTGTCATATGTCCCACTTCTTTTCGAAGTGCGCTGCAGCCCTGGTGTGAGTATCGCGAAAAGCAAGGTTATAAATTGCAGTTTATAGTGCCTGGGCCAACTGCAGGATTGACTCGTGCCAGCATCTTGGCGCTGCCGCAAAGGTCACAGATCAAAGCGATCATCATTGTTGGCGATGCACCGAGTTTAGTACGCGGAGATACCGAGTCAAAACTGCCATCGAAGCCACCGTCCTCTGCGGTAGCGTCTGTGCAGGTGCCCACGTTTTATCATCGCGCAAAGGTAAACGTGTTGTTTGGGTCGGATCCAGAAATTGCTTCGGATTCGCATTACGCTGATTTTGATGGTGATGGTCGAGTTGATGTGGCCCTAGGGCGTTTGCCTGTAGAAAATCCACAACAGTTGACCAAATTAGTGCAACGTATCATTTCCTATGAAGTGGATAATGTTAATCACGCGAGCAAACGCAATGTGCATTTCATTGCAGGGGTTGGAGGATTTGGCCCATTGGCTGATGGATTGATAGATGCCATTTCTCGTAGACTCATCGGCGGTGGAATCCCAGGCTCGTTGAACGTATCGATGACTTACGCTAGTTGGCAAAGTCCTTATTGCCCAGCTCCCAGAGAGTTTAGTGCCTTTACGATCGATAGGTTTAACGAAGGCGGCCTATTTTGGGTATACATGGGCCATGGTCAAAGCTACCAACTCGATGCTTTGCGAGCACCTGAATGTCCGCCGTTGCCGATCTATCGGTCCTCGGATACTGCAAAGTTAAAGGTGCGGGGTGTGCCACCAATTTGTGTATTCCTTGCCTGTAACACCGGTGCATTTGATGCACCGCGGGCAAGCATAGGCGAACAAATGTTATTGGCACCTCAAGGGGCGATCGCTGTTTTAGCAGCGACTCGTGTGACGATGCCTTATGCGATGAGTGTTATGGGCGATTCCATGTTAAACCAAGCTTTTAAGTATCGGCGCGAAACATTGGGTGAGATTGTGTTGTTAGCCAAACAAGAATTGGTCGCTGCGACTGGTAAATCAGTTTCTCCCAATCGACAATTGCTGGACCAAATAGCAGCGGTGGCGAGCCCCGACTCAGGCTTGCTTAAAGAAGAGCGGCAAGAACACAGTTGGATGTTTAACCTGCTTGGCGACCCGTTGTTAAGAGTAAATTATCCGGACGGGATGGGGGTGAAATGTGCGGCTACCGTGAGCAATGGGAAGAAGTTGCAAGTCACATTCGACTCGCCAATTGTCGGAAAAGCCGTTGTTGAAATTGTCGCGCAGCGTGGATCGCAAAGGGAACCGTTGATCGATCGCAATATCAACAAACTTAAGTCAACTCCAAAGTCTGACCGCTGGGATGGTTATTCAAAAGAGTATGAGATGGCAAACGACCCCGTGTGGGTGTCGGTCGGTCGGGAGGTGCAAGTTGGCCCTCAGGACATTGACGTGTTAGTCGAAAACGTTTCGAGCGGATTGCAAACAGTTCGAGTCGCTATTTATGGCAAACGACGTCTCATCATTGGATCGACTCGGGTGTTTGTTGCGGACCGATAAAAACCGCAGATGCGATGGATGTATTTAGATAAATACAAATTAATCAGTGTTGATGGAAAATGTCTCTGTAAATGTTAGGATAGACGATGGTTAATCGCAGTTGGTACTTTGGTGAGATAATCTGACATGAGAATAATAACGTGGATTTGTGTGGCGTTGGTTTGTGTGGTGTACGTGGTTCCACTACAAGCAGATCCGAAGGTGACTGTAAGCATAGACCAAGCTATGATTAGTCAGCCTTTGTCGGGGCGATTGTATCTGTTTACGTCAGAACGGGAAGGCCAACCGCCCTTTAGGGGGCCTAACTGGTTTAGCCCAGAACCGTTCTATGCAGTCGATCTCACGCTGGCTCCGAAAATGACTGTTGCTTTAACAGGTGCCACTCGGGGTTTCCCCAAGACATTAGGCGATTTGCCGGCAGGTACTTACTATTTCCAAGCATTATTCGACCATGATTTTTACCGTTCAAACCACGCTCAAGGGGCGGGTAATTTTTACAGTGAAATAGTGAAAATCGACTGGGATGGCGATAACGAATTTGAACTTCGGCTCGGCAGTGTTATTGCTGAGAAAGAGTTTTCCAGCACGAAATATCACCAACAAGTGCGGATGTTAAGCCCGCGGCTTTCAGCATTCTTCAATCGTGATGTCGTTCAGAAAGCAACAGTCGTTTTGCCAAAGAGTTACTACGAAACGCCGGATAAACGATATCCGATTATCTATGAAGTTTCTGGTTTTGGAGGCGCCCACGAGACGATGGGTCGGCGGTACATGCAAGGTTCAAATCCAACCGGCGATGCAGAAGTGGATTTCATCCGCGTCTATCTCGACGGCCAATGTAAATGGGGGCATCACGTGTATGCCGACAGTGCGACCAATGGCCCGCGAGGCGCTGCAGTGGTCCAAGAATTAGTGCCTGAGATTGCACGGCGTTATAGAACCATCAATGCGATTGAATCGCGTTTTTTGACGGGGCATAGTTCCGGCGGTTGGAGTTCTTTTTGGCTACAAGTCAATTACCCGGAGACCTTTGGTGGCGTCTGGAGTACGGCTCCCGACCCCGTTGATTTTCGGGATTATCAAGAAGTGAATCTTTACGCTGCAAAACCGTTGAGTTTGTATCACAATCCTGACGGTGAACGTCGACCATTGGCCCGGCGGGGTGAAACACCGATGATTTGGTATGATGACTTTGGGAAAATGGATGACGCCATTGGGCGTGGGGGACAGTTGCGGTCGTTTGTAGCCGTGTTCAGTCCGGTAGACCAACAGGGAAACCCGATGCTAATGTGGCGCCGCGATAATGGGCAAGTGATACCGAGTACGGTTAAGTACTGGCGCGAATACGATATAAATTTGTTGATTAAACGACGGTGGGATGCTGGGCTGAAGCAGCAGTTAACAGGGCGCTTGCACGTGTTCATGGGTACGTTAGACACTTTTTATCTAAATGGAGCTTGTGATCAGATCAAAGCGACCTTGCAAGACCTCGACAGCGATGCCGAAATCGTGATGGTTGAAGGAAAAGACCATTTCACCCTAATGTCCCCAGATATCCGACAACGCATTGCCAACGAAATGGCAGCTCAATTCCTAGCAAACTATCAGGGAAAATGATTGATGAAGATTGAGAGCATCCAGTGCCATAAACTATTAGGCGCGACGGTTGATGGAGGCTGGCCTGAAGGTCATGCGCCCCAAGATGATTTGCATACGCTTGTCGAAGTGCATACCGATGAAGGTCTGTCGGGCGTGGGTTCCGTGTTCACGGGCTCGGCCTTGACTCAAGCAGGAGTTGATTTTCTAGAGCCGATCTGGAAAGGAGCGGCTGCGAATGAGCCGGAGCGACTTAGTGAGTTGATGCGGCAGAGTAGTTTTTGGCAGGGACGCGGCGGCACGGTGGAGCACGCGATTTCAGGAATCGATATTGCGCTGTGGGACCTGTTTGGGAAAATATGTAACCAACCCGTGTCACGTTTGTTAGGCGGTGTTTACCGAGATCGTATTCAGCCTTATGGTTCGATGTTGTTCGATGAACCTGACGTGCTTGCCCAGCGATTGCAGCAAGTCGTCGCACGTGGTTTTAAGGCGATTAAGTTGGGATGGCGACCCTTCGGGAGACGCAATAATGCTTTTGACGAGAAACTAGTAGCGACGGCACGGGAAACGGTTGGTTCGGAAGTAACGTTGCTAGTCGATGCTGGGGGCAGTGAACAGTTTTGGCCACATGGTTATAAGTGGGCATTGCGGACCTCTCAGATGCTCGCAGCCTATGATATTCAGTGGTTTGAGGAACCGCTGGCCCCAGATGATATCGATGGATATTGTAAACTGCGTGAACATTCCCCAGTTCCGATCGCGGGATGTGAAGTGTTGACGCGGAGGCAGTCGTTCCAGCCATGGATTGAACGTCGCGCCGTAGATATTATTCAACCTGATGTCACGAAGTGTGGTGGTCTGAGTGAGGCACGTCGCATTGCTTGGATGGCAGCGGATCATCATGTGCAATTCGTCAGTCATGGATGGAATACGGCAGTGGGTCTCGCCGCGGACTTGCAATTGGCGGCGGCAATTCCAAATGCCAAATATGTCGAGTACTTAACTCCGGCAAAGTATATTGAGGATATTGTCGTTGCACCTTTCCTTATCGACGAACAAGGGTTTTTGGAAATTTCAGATAAACCTGGATTAGGTATCGAGCTTGACCGTGACGCGCTGGCTGAATTTTCTTGCTGAGATTACGAGCGTTTGCACTGTTTGTAGCGCTGCTTGTGTTCTATGTTTAAGTGTAGAGGAAGATGTGCTGGGTGGATGGTCGCTGGTTCTTTTTGAACGAGAGGAAAGTCCGGGCTTCATAGAGCGCGATGGTCGGTAACGCCGACCGGCTAAATGATTTATCATTTGGTTAGGGCAAGTGCAGCAGAAAGCAAACCGCCTGTGCAAACAGGTAAGGGTGAAACGGTGAGGTAAGAGCTCACCAGCATGCAGGGTGACCTGTGTGGCTAGGTAAACCCCATTGGAAGCAAAGCCAAACAGGAAGGAAGGGCACGCAAGTGCCCCGAGAGCAGCTCGTTCTCGTTGACTTTCGGGTAGGCTGCTTGAGGCGGCAAGCAATTGCCGTCCTAGATGAATGACCATCATTACTTCGGTAATTACAAAACCCGGCTTATAGCCCAGTCGCCTTCCTCGTTTTTGATATGGTTTTCGTGTAATTTGGCCCAAGGGTTGTGTTGAAATGAATGAGTCACAGGATTCCTCCCAACAATTAAAACCGCGCGCGTTGATTTTTCCGCGCTGGTTTATAATTGTGCTTGGAATTACCCTCCTGTGTATTGCGGTGTCACAATGGACCGTGCCGAATGACCGTGCTATGGCAAATGTATTAATGGCATTTGTGCTAATCATCTTGGGTTTTGTGTTATATGTGAGATTCGTGATCTTTAGTTGCGCTTCTTTGCGAGTACGGATGGTGGTGTTTATTGGCATGCCGCTGCTGGCAGGGACGGGATTCTTCTTTTTTGAGATAACTGCTGTGTCCGGATTGTTATTACCCAAGATTCAATTACGGGGTACGAAGTTGGCCGATGAAACTCTGGAACAGGTGTCAACTCAGGTTGAGTTAGGCGCCGTTGATTTGCGGTCTGAAAATATAAATTTGGATTACCCTCGATTTCTGGGACCTACGGGGCATCCGCATGTAACCAATGCGGGTTGGACGGCGGATCCTAATGTGGAAAACGTTAAGCTTTTGTGGAAACGTGATATCGGTGCCGGTTGGTCTTCGTTTGCGATAGTGAATGGGTTCGCTGTGACCTGTGAACAACGAGGGGACGAGGAGATTGTCAGCTGTTATGATCTCCAAGGTGGAGAACTCAGATGGGCTCACGCAGTGAAGCAGCGTCATGCGACTTTGCTTGGTGGTGTTGGGCCGCGGGCTACACCGACAATTGCTGAAGGTCGAGTCTTTAGCGTTGGAGCCACTGGCCACTTTGTGTGTCTCGCAGGTGAATCTGGTGATGTGCTGTGGGAAAAAGAACTGCTCGATATGATCGGGTCGACTCCAGAACAGGAAAAGAACGTTCTCCGTTGGGGGCGTAGTACTTCCGCTTTGGCTGTGGATGGACTCGTTGTTGTCCCGCTCGGTGGTGCACCCGGAGGCCCTTTTTATTCACTTGTCGCATTTGACCAAGAAACTGGTGAGGAGCGTTGGCGCGGTGGAGAAGTGCAAATGAGTTACGCATCGCCGGTTGTCATGACGTTGGTTGGGCAGAGGCAAATTGTGAGTGTCAATGAAAGTACAGTGTCTGGGCACGAAATTGAGACGGGTAAAGTGATGTGGGAGTATCCCTGGCCCGGTTCCAGTACGAGTGAAGCTAGTAATAGCCAGGCTGTGCTCGTTGGAGAGGACCGTATATGGATCAGCAAAGGGTATGGCTCAGGAGCGGAGTTGTTTTCAGTTTCTGAGGCCGACGGTAAATGGAATGCGGTAAGGATTTGGGGAAACCCTCGAGTCCTAAAAACGAAGTATACAAATATTGTGGCAGTCGACGATTTGGTTTACGGATTATCGGATGGAATCTTGGAATGTGCACGAATTTCCACGGGAGAACGGGTGTGGAAAAAGGGGCGTTTCAATCACGGCCAGATAATGATGATCGATGATATTATTGTTGTTCAAGATGAAGACGGCCCACTGCATTTTCTGCGACCACATGAGACAGGGTTTGATAAGCTGCTAACGGTCGAAGCACTCGACGGTATCAGTTGGGCAAATCCGGCTGTTTATGATAACAAGTTGCTTGTGCGAAATGCCACAACCGTCGCATGTTACGAATTGCCTATTACCCGCGAGTAGGGATAGAGTTTGCCAGGGACTTTTTATTGGACCAGTTGCTTGTCAATGATTTGGAGCAACTTGGAGATGCAGAGTTTGTTCATACTGGTGTTAAGTTGCTCGGCTTCATGTTGCAGCGAAGCGTGAAGGCTTTCCGGTAGGCGGACGGTAATCACTCGAGTTTTTTCGCGGTCTTGACGTCACTTCTTACGCCGACCTCGCATCTCGGCCATCATGTGTTGGATCTCAACATATTCGGGGGTCGTCTCAAATTCACGACGTTGTGCGACGCTAGGGAACATTTGATGAATCAATCCCTGCATACTCATTATTTCGCGAAAGAAATCCTCCCAGTCGTCGGTTTCCCAAGACATTGCTAATGCTGTTTGTACTGCTAGGCGTCGTTGATCCGACGAAATAGAGCCATCCGCAACGTAGGAATCCGACTCCGCGTATTGTGCCTTTTGGTCAACGCGAGGTGGAGCTAAAATCACGTTTCCGTGCTGGTCATAATATCTCGGCCGTGGTTCTAGCTTGGTCTGTGCTGTGCGCTCGTCCTTAAAAGAACTTGAATTGATCGATGTCATCGACTTCCCCTCAATAAAAGCAGTGATTGTCTTTCTGCCGTTATTATTTCAAGAGAGTCAAATGAACCTGATAAACACTATATTTACAGTGTTTTGTGCAGAACATCGCATTTGCCAGTTTTTTAGGCAGCGATGCACAGTGAATCACCACCGTTGAGCTGCCTAATTATTGCGCAGGCGACTTTGTCGCATATACCAATTGTCCCAGTTATAGGGACTGAGGTTTATAGACGTTTGCACGGCGTAAAATGGGCAATAATGGCCCAATCGAGAGAGGTTTTAGCTGTTGGTCAGTTGTTTACGTACTTTGAGCAATAACGCCTTTGTCTTTCGAATACCTTCCATCTCAGGAAGACGCCCACCTCCGTACTCGATGCCGACATGACCATGATAGCCATGGGAAAGAACGATTTTCATCATTTTCAGATAATCGGTTTTGGTTTCGTTACCCTCGTCGTCAAAATCGATGCTCTTGGCGCTAACTGCCTTAGCAAACGGCATTGTTTCTTCGACGCCAAGATAGCGATCGTAGTTCTGGAAGTTACCGAAATCTGGAAGCGTACCACAGTTCTTTCGTCCGACTTTTTTCATGACGGCAGCCAACCATTTTCCATTGGACGAGAGTCCGCCGTGGTTTTCGACAATGACGCTCATATCATGAGTCGCTGCGAATTCACTCACACGTCGCAGGCCATCAGTTGCGAGTTCCAGTTGTTGATCATATTCGCCTGCGGATGCAGCGTTAACTCGAATACAGTGCCCCCCTAAGAACTTCGCGGCCGTTACCCACTTGTAGTGGTTTTCCACAGCTTTCGTGCGATTCGCATCATTGGGGTCACCCAGTCGGCCTTCGCCATCAATCATGATCAAATTGGTTGCCACGCCTAGATCGTCACTGCGTTTTTTAAGGTCTTTAAGATACGCCATATCTTTTGCTTTACTCTTAAAGAAAGAGTTCACGTATTCAATCGTATTAATTCCGAATTCTTCTTTCGCGACTTTTGCAAAGTCTAGGTTATCGAGTTTGCCTGCGTTAAGAGTACGGTGTAGCGACCATTGAGCGAGCGAGATTGTATAAATTGGTTTAGGGGCAATACGAACTGTTGCTTGCAACGGAACCGGCTGAGGTGGTTTCGGGGCGGCTAGCAGGGGTGTCGTTGCGACTGCCAGTGTGGCAGCGGTGGTTGATTGCAAAAATCGACGACGTGATTTGTTTTCGGCGGCAGTTGTCATAGCGGGAATTAATCCAATAGTGCTTAGTAATGATGTAAATAAATGGTTTTGCGTTTGGTAACAGTATAAAGTGGCCACGTTAAGGAATCAATTATGTAGGCAACTACGATTTTGTATGGATCGGTATGAATCCGATGTTGGTTGCGTAGGTGAACCTCTCAATTAACGTTATAATCAAACATTGATTATTCCCATATTTCATAAATATTTTCCCCCACCGTCAAGGAAATTCACTACACGTGCAGGAACATCAGCGTAAGCAGAGTTTAGCTCGAGAAACCTCGATTTTAGCAAAAGTGTTGTTCTCCCAAAACGACGACTCGGACGATGCTCTGGTCGAATGCGAACGGTTGGCTGTAACCGCAGGAACGCGTATCGCCTCTGGTATCACTCAACGCAGAAACTCGATGAATGTGGCCACCGCATTTGGCAAAGGTAAAGTCGAAGAACTTGCAGCCTTGGTCGAACACCATGAAGCAGATGTCGTCATTTTTGACAACGACTTAAGCCCCGCTCAGACCCGTAACCTCGAAGCGGCCGTCCATGCAAAAGTCATCGACCGCACGGAATTAATACTCGACATCTTTGCTTCAAACGCTTCGTCGCTTGAATCAAGATTGGCCGTAGAACTTGCTCAACTCGAATATTCACTACCGCGTCTTAAACGCATGTGGACTCACTTGGATCGAGTTAAAATGGGAGTCGGCATGCGGGGCCCAGGCGAAAAACAGTTAGAGGTTGATCGCCGTTTAGTGGAAAAACGCATTAGCGATTTACGGAAAGAACTGCAGGTCATCGAAAAACGTAAAGAAAGACTCGTACAATCCCGCAGCGACGTGATGACCGTGTCGCTTGTGGGTTACACAAATGCTGGTAAAAGCACGGTTATGAATGCACTCACAGCAGCAGATGTATTGGCTGAAGACAAACTGTTCGCCACATTAGACACCCGCACCCGTCGCTGGCATTTACCAAACTGGGGCCCGATTCTCCTCAGCGATACGGTCGGGTTTATCAAAAATCTTCCCCATCGGCTTGTCGCGAGCTTTAAAGCAACTTTGGAAGAAGCGCGGCATGCCGATTTGCTGCTACACATTGCCGACGGTTCTAATCCTGCCGTCTATGACCAAATTCAAGCGGTTTACCAAGTCCTTGAAGAAATTGATATTGAAGAAACAGACTCACTGCTTGTTATCAATAAAATTGATCAAATGCCGACTCCACAATTGTTGGATGTGATTCTAAATCGCTATCCCCATGCCATTGCGATTAGCGCTGTCACGAAAGAGGGATTTGATAGCCTGAGCATGGCAGTTAGTGATGCTTTGAGTCGGTCTTTTTTAGAGCTGAATGTGCAAACCGATGTCGCCAATGGAAAACTCATGGCTTTCATTGCGGCACGCGGCGAAATACTCTCAAAACAGTTTTCCGAAACCGAGGTTTCCATTCATTGCCGTCTGCCCGTAAAGTTCGCCGGACAAATCGATCGTACGCAAGCGACCGTTTCCGAGGTCTCGGGTGACGATCAACGTTTACCTCACATGACGGAAGAAGCGTGACGATTCATGGCAAAACGAAAATTACATTCAAAACGAATTTTGCTGACCGGAGCATCGAGCGGAATCGGCTATGCCCTAGCTCAACAATTGATGAACGGCGGGAATGAAATCCTTGTCGTCGCTCGTCGTGAAGATCGATTGCTTGCGTTACAAGAGGCAACCCAAGAATGCTCAGGTACGATTCACTGTCTTGCAGGTGACATAACATGCGGAGACTTTCGAGCGGAAATGATTCAGTGGGTCGACTCAAACTGGGATTCCACCTTGGACGTCCTTATTAACAACGCCGGCATTGGGTCGCACCAAGCGTTCGCGGATTCCAAGCCAGAATATCTACGGCAAATAATGGATGTAAACGTCATTGCACCCTTGGAATTGATTCGCGGGCACCTCCAACATCTACGCCGAGCGCAGTCTCCGGTGATCTGTAATGTGGGTTCCGTGTTAGGACACGTTGCCATGCCAGGAAACAGCGAATATTGCGCCAGTAAATTCGCACTGCATGGCTTCTCTGATGCGTTACGTGCTGAGTTGTCAAATGAGCAGATTGATGTTGTACTTGTAAGTCCAAGTACAACCAGAACCGAATTTTTTGACTCATTGTTGGCGGGGCCTCAAGCGAGCAAGTCGGATAAAGGGATGAGCGTACAGCTCGTTGCCCGAAAAATAGTCCGCGCGATTGAAAAAGGAACGCGTGAAAGCATTTTGTCATGGGCAGCTCTGATTGGAATTTGGCAGGATAGAATATTCCCATCGTTGACGTCTTGGCAACTCACTCGCTGGTATCACCGCAACAGCAAGTAACGTAGACAAGCGTAAACAAAACAACACGAGAAGGTGGTTTAGGATCGACATGACCGACGAACTTTGGAGAGGCGAATATCCTTTTCAATCCAATTTTATAGAATTGGATGATGGGAATCGTCTGCACTATGTGGACACAGGTTCTGGCCCACCGGTTTTGATGGTTCATGGAAATCCGACGTGGTCTTTTTACTATCGGCATCTTCTGCAATCCTTGCAGGATCGCTATCGCGCGATAGCCGTCGACCACGTTGGTTGCGGTCTGAGCAGCAAGCCACAGAAGTATCCCTACACACTGACACAACACATTCAAAATCTAACACTGCTAGTTGAACACTTGGAGTTGGACGGTGTGCATTTAGTGGTACACGATTGGGGCGGCCCCATCGGCTTGGGGATGGCCGAGAAATGTCCAGACAAGATTCGCAGCGTGACGATTCTAAATACAGGGGCATTTCCACCGTTGTATATTCCCTGGCGTATTTTCGCGCTGCGATTTCCTTGGTTGGGAACGCTGGCGATTCGGCGATTCAATCTATTTGCCGGACCAGCCACTCGGATGACAATGAATCGTACAAAATTGTCAGATACAGCTAAAGCGGGTTTGTTAGCTCCGTATAAAGGTTACGCAAACCGAGTGGCAATCGACGCCTTTGTCAAAGATATCCCGTTTTCAAAATCTCATCATGTTTACCATGAGCTTGTTCAAATCGAAAAAAATCTCACTCACTTAGCCGACAAACCGATCCAGCTTATCTGGGGCATGCAGGATTGGTGTTTTTCCCCAAAGTGTTTAAGTAAATTCCAAGAAATTTTTCCGACGGCTAACGCACTGGAAATTGCCGATGCGGGCCCTTACGTATTAGAGGATGCCAAAGAAGAAGTCCTCGCAGCGATTTCGACTTTTCTTGACACAGATGCGACATCCGTTTCAATGGCTAGTGGTGAATAATAATGGCGCAACAATCGCTCGGACAAATGGCTACGCTTGCTTGCCTATTGGAAGCGTCTGCACCTAAACCTGGAAATGTTCATCGGGGCGCAGACTTTGAAGATTTGACGTTTTATGATTTTCAAACGAGTGCAGTCGCGATTGGTCCCGTATTTGATCAAGCAACAGAGAATCGAGTTGGGGGCATAGTGCTCGCCGCGTTGCAAGCAACTCAATCCGTCGTGTCGACGAATACAAATCTAGGCTTAATGCTACTTATGGCACCACTCGCTAAGACAGCTGCCTTTGACAAAGTTGCAATGCAAATTGTGTTGGATGGGCTAAATGCCGAAGATGCTCAAGATGTATATCAAGCAATTACACTTGCGGGTGCAGGAGGGATGGGGCAAGTTGCATCTATGGACATCGCAGATGCGGCGCCGGAGTCGTTACTTGGAGCAATGCACGCCGCTCAAGATCGGGATCTGATTGCCTCTCAATATGGAAACGGGTTCGTTGATTTGTTCGCGGATGCGGTTCAACCACTTCGAGAAAAACTAGAGGCAGGGACGATTCTGACTGAAGCTATTGTGGAAACCCATGTACAATTTATGAGTCGACATCCGGATAGCTTGATTGCTAGGAAATGCGGCGTTGAAATTGCGGAGGAAGCGGCGAGGCGTGCAGATATTGTTGTTGATGCGCGTGCTCAGGATTTAGATCGCTATGTACGTGAACTCAGTGAGCTCGATTTCTGGCTGCGTAGCGATGGACATCGACGTAACCCTGGGACGACAGCGGATTTTATTGGCGCCGCAATATTTGTGGGGCTCATCGAAGGTTGGGTGCCGACGGGACAATGATACTGAATGTGATAGAGGTAAACGCACGCATGTGCATGGAACTAAAATGACAAAACAATACTGCGTACGGGTGGAAAAAGAGAGCTTGATTTTTAGTGCGGCTCATTTTATTACATTCGCTGGAAATATTTGCGAACGCCTACACGGCCATAACTATCGAGTGTTCGCTGAAGTTTATGGACCGTTGGATGAAAACGAATATGTAATCGATTTCATAGCATTGCGTGATGCTTTGCAAGCGATTACTCAAGAACTTGACCATCGCATGTTGTTACCTGAATCGCACCCGACGATCAATGTGCAGGCGGATGAAAAAGAAGTGCTGGTTACCTTTGAGGATCGCCGTTGGGTGTTTCCGCTCGAGGATTGCGTGATCTTACCAATGAATAATACTACGGCGGAACGACTGGCTGAATATATTAGTGACCGATTGATGTCAGCACTGAACGCTCAGGGGATTACAAATATCCAGAAACTTGTTCTGGGCGTGGATGAGAACGAAGGTCAGTGGGCAGTCGCGACGACGGATGTTGCTCAATAGTCGCAACGCCCGCTATTGAAAAAATAGGTAACAGCCACTGGCATGTTTCTTTT
>JAYZBF010000138.1:0-5888 GCA_036338835.1 Planctomycetota bacterium | reverse complement strand
CGAATTCCACGCAGACTCAAATTGGCAACAAGAATTTGATGCATCGTTTCCTTATGAAGAAACCGCCGATCAATTAGCTGCCATTGAAGATATCAAAGAAGATATGCAAAGCCGGCGTAGCATGGACCGCTTGCTGTGTGGTGACGTTGGATTCGGCAAGACGGAAGTCGCGATGCGAGCGGTTTTCAAAGCTATCGACAGTGGTTACCAAGTTGCCGTGTTAGTACCGACAACGATCTTGGCAGAACAACATTACCATACGTTTAGAGACCGCATGGCACAGTTCCCGATCAAAGTTGCTCGCTTGAGTCGCTTTGCTTCAAACGCCGAACAACACAAGGTCGTGAGCGGACTACGACAAGGCAGCATTGATGTCGTCATTGGCACGCACCGAGTGGCATCAAAGGACGTACAATTTGCAAACTTGGGGCTCGTTATCATTGATGAAGAGCAACGCTTTGGAGTTGAAATTAAAGAGCGATTGAAGAACGTTGTCAACAATGTGGACGTACTGACGCTGTCGGCGACACCTATTCCTAGAACGTTACATATGGCGATGGTCGGCGTACGTGACATTTCAAATTTACTGGTCGCACCAGAAGAACGAATGTCGATTGAAACACGCGTTGTCCGCTTCAAAGAAGAATTAGTCCGCACAGCGATTCAACGTGAATTGGACCGCAATGGTCAAGTGTTCTATGTACACAACCGCGTTCACGATATTGAAACCGTTAAACGACGATTGCAGAGGATTGTACCGCAAGCACGTATCGAAATCGGTCACGGTCAAATGAAAGAGTCCGACTTAGAGCAAGTCATGGTTGGCTTTGTGAATCATGACTATGACATACTGCTAGCGACAACCATCGTCGAAAGTGGGTTGGATATTCCAAATGCAAACACAATCTTTGTGGATGATGCCAATCGATATGGACTGTCAGATTTACATCAATTACGGGGCCGCGTAGGTCGCTACAAACACCGTGCCTTTTGTTACATGCTCGTCGACAAACACAAACATATTACTCCGGATGCGGCACGCCGGTTACGTGCTATCGAAGAGTACAGCGAGATGGGAGCAGGGTTTGCAATTTCCATGAGAGATTTGGAGATTCGTGGTGCGGGCAATTTATTAGGTCCTCAACAAAGCGGGCACATCGCCACTGTGGGATATGAATTCTATTGCGGACTGCTCGAAAAAGCCGTACGACAACTTAAAAAATTACCGCCCAAGCTTGCTGTCGATGTTGAATTAAACCTGCCCGTTGATGCTTATCTGCCTCATGATTATGTAACCGATATCCGTGCGCGCATCGATTTTTATCGTCGACTTTCAAAAATATGTGAATTTGGTGAAATTACCGAGCTTCAAACCGAATTGAAAGACCGCTTTGGCCACTTGCCAACTTGTGTAACCCAATTGCTCGAATTGTCCGAAATTCGCTTAGAAGCCGCGCTTTGGCAGATTGCTGCGATCATCAATGACGATGGTTTCCTACGGATTCGATACACCGATTCCTCGCGCATCAAACAACTCGCGCGAAATTCCGCTATCAACCTGCGAATTGCGGATGATCGAACTGCTTATGTGACCGTCCCTAAGTCCGTTTCAGAAGGTGCTTTAATGGTCGAATTCGTTAAATCGCTGTTGCAGACTTAGCTTCGAAAACTCTACAATCCCCGAGAATTTATCGCGTATTGACCCTTGAGGGATTTAGGTTTCGGATGATTGACGGAGTTAAACTACGACAAGGATTAATATGTACCATCGCAGGATTACTCGGGCTGATTGCCTCAGAGCTACTTGCTCAAACGGTTCCCCAACAGGCCCCTGTTTATCCTGATGGTTATCCAGCAACAAGGCAGCTCAAGAATCAACAGAACCCGCGAATTGCAAATCTACCTCGCGGCCGTAACCAACAAGCTGCTCAGTACCCACAACGCCGCCGGCAACAACCGTTGCAAACGCCTCAGTTGTTTAAGCCAACAACCGTGTTAGCAACCGTTGGATCCGAGTACATCATGGCTGGGGATTTATTGCCTCAAGTCGAAATGGTGATGTGGAACTTCATTCAAAATATTCCTCCGGCGGAGTTATCCAAGTACCGTGACGACATTGCGCGACAAAAAGAGATCCTCTTAACGACGCTACTACGACAAGCCATTGATGCCAAAGTCTTATACGTGGCATTTCGCAAATCATTGAAACCAGATGAATTGACGACTTTGGATGAACGAATCGACTCCGTGTCCGCCGCAGCATTCGACGGTGCCCTCGAAGAAATGTTGCCGCGCGTCAAAGTCGCTGACAAAAACGAACTCAAACAACTTCGTCAAGAAGATATGCACTTAGCCCAATTGAGCATTTTAATGGTTGCCAACGACGCTGAGACGATGCATGAACTCGATCAGATTCTCCGCCGCTTTGGATCATCCTACGACATGGAAAAAATGAGGTTCGCCGAAGTCAATTTCGGCCGCCAGTTGATCGTACAAAACGTGAACTTACAAGAAGAAATCACCCATCAGCAAATGCTGGACTATTACAACAAAAACATCGTCGATTATCAATTCAACACCAAAGCACGCTGGCAACAACTTTCCGCTTTATACAAGAACCACCCGCAACAAGAAGCCTACCGGCTTGTTTGTGAAATGGGAAACCAAGTTTTAAATGGAGCTCCGTTTGATGAAGTTGCCAAGCAATTGTCAGAAGATCTAAAAGCAAAGAGTGGTGGGAACTATGACTGGGTCGAACCTGGCGACCTCGTTAGTAAAAAACTAGATCAAGCGATCTTCAACTTGCCAGTGGATCGCATGAGTCCCGTCATCACCGACGAAAACGGTGTGCATATCATTCGGGTGGTTGAACGAACCGTCGCTGGCAAGCAGGCATTTGTCGAAGTGCAAAACGACATTAAGGACCAACTGCGGATTATCCGCCGCAACGAAGCGGTACAAAAATACATTGCAAAAGTCAAACTGCAAGTCCCCGTCTGGAACAGCCTTTCAAAATAGGTGTGGATCTCTCACCGACCCGTTAATTCAAAAACGGTTTTTGTGTGCAATACGTTTACTCGGTCGTTTTTCTAGGACGGTCAAGGCTCCCCCCCCTACTTTAATATCGCAACCATGTTGGTATACTGTATCTCATAAAAGTTAAAGAATTACTTCGTGCTAAGCTACAAACAGAGTGTTATTTATACAGGCGAAATGAATGTCGGATTCAGCGAAATTGACGTTAGGAGAACAGGAACTTGAGCTACCTATTATTATCGGTTCCGAGCAGGAACGTGGACTCGATATAAGTAAACTTCGAGGGTCTACTGGTGCAATCACGCTGGACGAAGGTTTTGTGAACACCGGCTCGACTCAAAGCGGAATCACGTTCCTTAATGGCGAGCAGGGAATATTACGTTACTGTGGTTATGCCATCGAAGACATCGCCGAAAAATGCGACTTCATCGATACCTGTTATCTGCTGCTCAACGGTGAATTACCAGACGAACAACAACGCGCATCCTTCCGCAGCGGAATTATCGCTGAAATGGCTATCCCCAGTGGCGTTCAGGATTTGATTCGCAGTTTTCCCACGTCTGCCCATCCAATGGCAATGATTTCAGCGGCAATTCAAGCACTTTCTACCCATCGTGCCGATCAAATGGATCCACTCGATGCTAATCAAGTCGCTAGCGCTACCCAAGGCCTTATCGCGGCCTTACCAACGATCGCCGCCTACAGCCATCGCCATACGGTTGGGCAATCCTTTATCGCTCCTAATCCAGAATTAGGATACGTGGAGAACTTCCTAACAATGATGTTTGCTGATGAAAATGGTGAACATGAAATCGATCAAGATTTCGTCGACGCAATGAATTTACTGTTGATCGTTCATGCTGATCACGAGCAAAACTGTAGTACCTCGACCGTCCGCATGGTCGGTTCTGCAAACTCAAATCTCTATGCGTCGATCGTCGGCGGCATCTGTGCCCTGTGGGGACCCCTACACGGCGGAGCTAATGAAGCCTGCGTCAAAATGTTGAAAATGATTGGCGATGACAATAATGACGTCGCCAAATATGTAGCGAAAGCTCAAGACAAAGAGGACAACTTCCGCTTAATGGGATTTGGCCATCGCGTTTATAAGAACTACGATCCGCGTGCCAAAATCATTAAAAAAGCATGTGATGTGCTGCTGGAAAAACTAGACCTAGATGACCCGCTTTTTGAGATTGCACAGTCACTTGAAAAGGTTGCCTTGGAAGACGCTTATTTCGTAGATCGCAAGCTATACCCGAACGTCGATTTCTATTCAGGTGTGATTTATCGAGCGATTGGTATTCCTGTAGAAATGTTCACCGTCTTGTTCTCGATGGGACGCCTACCAGGGTGGCTCGCACACTGGCAAGAAATGCACGCGTCACCTGGCAAACGCATTTGCCGTCCACGACAAGTCTACACGGGTCCTACCGGCCGCGAAATTCAATAGAACTGCTTTTATTTGTGTGTGAATTAACACATAAATAACAAGTTGCCAGCAGCCGCTCACAATCGCTACAACTGGTTTATCTGCTTAATTGACAGGTTCGTAGCTTTCTCAACGTCTCTCGCCGTAGCCCTTTGTACGCGTCGATAACAGAAGTACGGATATTTTCCGACGAACACATTTTTGTTAACCGCGTGCATGGAAGCCTACGGATGATTTCTTGTCTTAAAATTAGACTATTCCAATCGGTTATTGCGACAACCATTGGACTAATAATCGCTAGTAATGCGACAACCGCTGAGCCGACTGCGCGGCCAGTCCAGAATCGTCAACCTGTTATCAGCAGCGTTTGCTTGCAAACCGCTGGAAATCTCATGGCGACCGCCGGCGATGATCACATCGTACGTATCTGGAATTTAAAGACTGGAACGCAAGTGCATGAACTGCACGGACATCACGGCTGGATTCGTACAGCCAAATTCATTGGAAACTCAAATATTCTGGTGACCGCTGGCGACGATGGTCAAGTCATTCGCTGGGACTGTGTCAGTGGGCGACAACTAGACGTGCTACTTACACTTGAAAATGCCATTTGGCGTATCGCTGTAAACCCGCAAGCAACCCAACTCGCGGTCAGTGGATTTGCTTCGATGGTGACCGTCGTTGGTTTAGCAAATAAAAACATCACGCAGCAGCAGCAGCCCACATCGGATATACGAGGCCTCGCCTATTCCACAACTGGAGACCGCCTTGCCTGTGGCGGCCGCGACGGAGTGATTCGCATCTGGTCCACAACATCAGGCGAACTGCTTTCTACAATTGCAGCGCATCAACGGAGAATCCGAGATCTCAGCTTTATCAAATCCGACTCGCATATCGTCAGTATCGGCGATGATCGCATCCTCCGCGTAAGCTCACTTACTGCTGATCCAACTAGCAAGAATACGGGATATTCCATCGCCCTCGAAAAACAACTTCCGTTTGCATTAACCGTCTGCGGCGATGCTCAAGTTGCCATTGGTAGCAGTGATAACCAAATTCATCTCTGGCATATCGACTCCAAACAACAAACTCGGATCTTTCAAGGCCACACCGGCAGCGTTATCGCGTTAGACTTTTCACCCTCAAACGACGGCCGCACGGGTCTTCTCGTTTCCGGCAGTTTTGATACGTCCATTCGCACGTGGCAAATAAAGACGAATGCAGAAGCAGTAATTCGAGTCAGTAAACAATCCACCGCTAACCGTAAATAGCTCTATCATTTTTCCCTTTCCTAAAACAGGTCCATGAAACGGTTACTCTCACAATTCGCACGACAGTCTAAGCAGTACGCTGGACCTGACCAACGCCGCGACACGGTCCGCTTGAGTAAATTCGAATTACTCGAACAGCGGTGTTTGCT
>JAYZBF010000137.1:0-14327 GCA_036338835.1 Planctomycetota bacterium | reverse complement strand
GCCCAAACCAACAATGCACCTGGTAACACGTGATGAACATGTCCACCCATTTCACCAGTATATGGAACCAACAGATAAAACACGGCAGCGCCAAGACCCATATTTACATTCTGAAAATGCAACGACCCAAATAAAATCAGTCCGCCGACGATTGCAAGGTGTGCCAATAAAACAATAATCAACGCCAATCGCTGTGTCATTTCAAACCGATACACGCCCGGTTCTTCGCCGCCTCGATGAACCAGTTCGAACGGCGATTCCCAAAAAGCAACTGCCACTGGCGGGATATCTTCAAGAATACGATAGCCCGGCATATGGTTGGGATATTGCTCGACTTCAAGCTCCCTGTCATTCTCTAAATAACCGACGGTAACATTGCTGACTAACAAAATAGACAGGGCAACCAGCAAGAAAGTAAGTCCACCGGCGGATAAGTTTGGTTCCAGCAGAGGGCGTCTTACTAATGTACAGTCATATAACATCCTGACCATTAGTATCCCGCCAACGATCCACAACACGATATATCCAAGGCGTTCAATATCCTGAAAGCCGTTAATCATTCCATGCGAAACTAGCAGGAATCCCGGAGTGAAAAGAGAAATTAGGAAAACGTCTAAATTGCGAATGCTAAACAATCTTCCAAATTTGAAGAACAGTGTAACGGTGAGAAACAACGTTAGATATAACCATGTTGTAGATTCAACATGCGTATAGCTAAAGAAAATATCGTTTAGTTGTTCGTTCTCAAACATTCTTATTCCTGTCAATCGTTGTAATGTATTGGTTCGCTCACTGGTTGAACCACGCTAATCACAGCACGGGTTGGGTATCCTTACAACAAACGGTCTCGTGCCTGTTGAGCCCATGGACTGTCCGGTGATAAAACCAAAAACGCACGCCAATGATCAATCGCTTTATCAGGTTGACCGAGTTCATCAAGGGTACGCGCCAAATGATAATGTACATCCGGATAATCTGGATGATATTTTAGAGCGCCATATAAAGCTGCAATCGCTAACTCCAACTCACCAGTGTCAATCAACACGCACCCTAGGTTAGCACGTGCTTCCACATAGTTTTCGTCTATCTCAATCGCCATATAATATCGTTCGCGAGCAGCTGCATAATCATTGCGGCGATAAAGCAATTCCGCTAGTTGAAAATTCACTTCGGCTCGAGGTCCAAATGCTGTTAAAAATGTGCGGTATACATCGATCGCTAATTCAAGTTCCCCCGCTTCCTCATGCTCACTTGCCTGCATCAACAACGACTCCGGATTGTCGGGATGAATCGCTCGGTCAAGCGCACCACCAAATGACAAAATACGGGGACCGCCGTCTCCAGCGTCTCCGTCGAGCGCCGCCAAAACATCTTGCTCACTGATCTCAATAATATCCTTAGCTGATATATGTGGCGGCTCCAGTTGCAATTCGCCCTCGGTGTGGACTTCGCGGATCGAGTGGTCAGGTTCCTCCATCGCGTCAAAATCCAATCGCATTTGGCCATTGGGTTCGATCAATCCTTCGCCCTGCCGTAACAAGATTTCTTGTCCTTGAACAATCACCGACAATTGAGCTAATGGGCGTTCAACATCTGGAATGTATTTGGCCAATTCTGCCAAACGTTTTTCGATTTGAGCGGGCGAGGCTCCGGCGGATAACATCTCAGCGAGGTGGCGAGCCGTGGCAACTTCTTGGAAGTCAAAGTATGGTAAACGGTGTACTTCCCTCGTGGGTATAATTAACCCACGTCGGTGCCAGCGTCGAATCACAGCTACCGAAACCTCCAGCATCTCTGCCAGCATGGCTGGAGTATACAACCGGCGAATATTTTGATCGGGATCTAGCATCCCCAGCCGTTCCCAAAATTGAGTCTCGGTTATGATCTCTGCTCGCCCCGCTGAAACCGCAGTTAAAACCGCTTGCGGTAATAAATTTTCAGGATTTGTCGGAGGCCACTGCTCCGCCCCCAGTACGATAACATCAACGTTGGCCTCTTCCACGTCATCAGAATTCATCATAAATCCACCCGCGCGGCTCACGAACCGCTGGGCTTCGCGAAGATTCACGCCTCCCAGTTTTCCAACAAACGCAACACGCTTGCCTTGCAATAGGTGTTTATCTGATAATTCTGACATTCAATTTGCTTTCGCAAACACAAAGGATTTAAATTAACTTCTCTGAGCTGTCACCCTCCTAGTGAACGACTCCATTTACCATTGGGCTGTACCGACCGCTGACACATCCGATGTGGCCATCGCAAGCCAAGGTTATCTATTTCATTTTGTTCGGATTTTTACTACGGCATCTTTTGCAAGCAATTTTGTTTGGCTTACCACATTTTCATTTGAATCAAGTTTCTGCATGGCATTTATCAAATCAGATAACTCAGCGACTTGATGAAACTCAGACAATGAAACTACCGCTCGAATTGCATTAGTGATAACAACACTTCTTTTAAACGGATGGCTGCCTTCCGGTTCGCCGCTGGTAATGGCTTCGTTTTCCGGATCTAGCATTTCTAATAACACCGCTGTTGATTCCAATTTACCACATCGTGCCAAGCCCATCGCTGCATTAAATCGTGCATTGGGATGGGCGTCGTCAAGCATAGACACTAAACGTTGGATTGCTTTTTCCCCGCCAGCGACGCCTAAAGCAAATCCAGCGGCAGATCGAAGTTGATTAACAAGCAACGTATAATCTGGATTCTCCACCTGCTCATTGGAGGCAGCGAGTAAAGTTTCGACAATTCGGTCGTAATTTTCTGCGCGGACGGATTCATCAAGATTGCTCATCAGAACGGCAACCGCTTCCACTGCCGTTAAAGCAATCACTAAGTCGTTGCTATTGTCGGTTTGTTGCGCAGCGTTTAATAAAGCGGATAAGCCCGTGTCGATTTCAAATTCACCTAAACATTTGCAGACAAATATTCTTAACTTTACTTGGTTAGCATCTGCGGTCTCTTCCGTCAGTTTCGTTTCTAGAACCGAGATCAGCTCTTGGGCTAACTCTTCATCATTCCTTAATTCGCTTGCCGGCGCACGTAACAAACTCGACAGCGTATAGGCTTTTTGCCAGCTGGCATTATTCATCTTCTGTAGGCCACGTACTAATTCGGTGGGAGTTTCACCTCGCGATATAAAATTGAATAACAACCAAACACAAATAATCACCGAAACGATCATCATCGGAATCAGAAATAACTGCAGAATAAATCCAGCATTAGGTGGGCGGATTTCCGGCAACGCAGTTTCTGCTGAGGACAAGGTCGTAGGATTTTCGGCCACCTCCACTTGTCTTTGATTTTCCGTTTGCTCGCTCAAGGTTTTCCGACTCCTTATATTCCGTAGTTTGGGTACATAAACCCATAAGATTTTAGTGTAGATTGGTCACTAGTAGCGTCAAGTCAAAACAAGATTCTATCTTCGTTTCTAGCTAAAAAACGCTCGTTTGTACCCATAATCCCTTTCACCCGAACGGTGTACCCACCGCCGTCGCTTATGCAATTGTTCGATACCACTTTAGATTCGCCCGTTGAAAACATCGCTCTCGATGAATCGCTGCTGCTGTACGCCGAACAGCACAACAGTGACCTAGATTGTCTGCGGGTGTGGGAACCAAACCAATATGCGGTTGTGATGGGTCGTAGTGGAAAAGTTGAAGAAGAATTGAATCTGCCAGCATGTCAACAGGATGGCGTTGCAGTATTGAGGCGAGCGAGCGGCGGAGGAACTGTGTTGACGGGTCCTGGCTGCCTGATGTATGCACTCGTATTAAACCTCGATCAACATCCCCAATTCCATGACAATCAAAATTGTCACGACACTATTCTAAATGAATTGATCGGTATCCTCGCACCATTGGATCTCCATTGCCAAATCCAAGGGTTCAGTGATCTCGTCTATCAAAACCGCAAGGTTTCTGGCAACAGTCTCAGGCGTACTCGCAGCCATGTTCTCTACCACGGCACGCTGTTGTGTCAATTTGACCTCAAAAAGATATCTCGGTATCTCACGATTCCCCCGCGAAAACCCGATTATCGCAATAACCGATCACATCTAGATTTCGTCGCTAATATCAACCATGACGTCGAACAACTCAAACAAGCTCTGATCCAACATTGGGCACCAGATGCCGAGAATGGTGACATCCCCCGTCAACTACTCAACGAATTACTCGATTCCAAATACCAAGATCCACATTGGTATACGCCTTAGCGCCGAATGGTTAACCTTCATCGCGGTTGCTATTAAACCAAGCCAAATTTTTTGCGCAAAAACCACTCTACTGAAAACAGGCTCGAGATGATGGTCAGGATCAGCCAAGTGCTACCTGATGACCTGCCGAATTGCCACGTCACTTGAACCTCAACTTCGAGTTGCTTAGCGTTATCAATAATATCTCGGACGTGCTCTGCTAATCTTTCTGGTGCAACCACTTCGCCACCGTCACTCGCAGTCATAGCAGCTAAGCGTTTAAGTTGAGTAATATCAGCGATTGGATTACTTTTCTCTGGCTGCACATTGATAACTTGAAACGCTGCTTGAGCAGTTCCTAATTCTTCATCGTTGACAAATGCGATGGCTGACAGTTTATAGTCACCGGGTTGCTCGAGGTTGCTCAACATCCCCAACCACTGTTGGTTTTGGCGACGGACTTGTACCACATCCGCCTCGTCGCCACTGCGAACCAACTTGACTTCCCAACGCAAATCATCTGCGGCGACAACACGGCTACCCAGCGAATCCACACCAAGTTCAAAAGCGAGTTCAACTCCCGGCGTTATCCTTCTTTGATCCATCCGCAACCAGATATCTTGTTGTTGCAGGTCCTCCCGACGGGCCATCCATAATACGCTGTTTCGCCAAAAACGGCGGAGTTCCACCGCATGCCCCATGCGTGCCCAACGCCAAGTGGAGTCTCCGGCAAATGCCAGTACGCGTCCCAGTCCATACTGTCCCGAGACCAAAAGTGGTTCTTGCTTGTCCGTCTCGAGCAACACTTTACCAAACGACTTCACTTCTTGAAAACGATTAGCTCCCAATAAAACGGGGAGATCATTCCAAGCAGTCGTCACCGACGAGATGCTCGTAACAGGATGACTCCCGGTCGGTCGCATCGTAAGCTCACGGTCAAGATGAAACATCTTTCTAATCGGATTCTCGACTCCAATTTCCTGCTTCTCAAATATTTCCATTTCAATTGGCAAGGCTACATCCACTGGAGTTTGGCGATAACCGCCGGGCCCAAAACTATAGTACCCACCAACCATCATCAATCCTTTGCCCTGCTCTACCGCATCAGCGATCGCTTGTAAATTTGCTTGTCCGAATGCTTTGGAATGGACATCTTCAATAATAATTAGATCGAAGTCACCATCTAAAACTGTGTTGGTGCGTGGGTCTGGCCAACGAGGATTTTTACCATGGCGGATGTAGCTTTCTAACAACTCGATGTCTGGTGAAGACCCCAATGAACGACGTAGCTCCAACTGTTCGCCGAGCCGGTTGCCATAAAAATAAAGAACTCGTAATCCGCCCTCAAGAACAGTTAAAAATGCCGTTTGGGTATTGTTTTGTAAAAGTAATTCTCCGTCTACAGTTTCGATCTTCACAGCCATTTGATATTGGCCCGGTGCCTTGGCAGTCCATTGAAAACGGACAGGAACCACTTCATCCGCTTTATCCGCCACAATTTCAATTGTCTCTTGGACCACCATACTCTCATCTTCGGATTTCAATAGCAATTGCACGCGTAACGGCCGATTCGCAACACCTTTTAGTCGTGCCAGGCAATTGATACTGACATCATTGCCCGAAAACACCCGATATTGCTGCGGCAACTGCTCAATGGACACATCACGAGCTTGCAATGTATCGCCCTCACGACCAAAGGGGACGGTAATCAGAGCAATTCCCATACTTCGTAAGACACTGATCGATTCACGCATATCAATCTGAGGTCGATAGCTCGTCTGCGTCCCATCGCCCATCAATACTACTGCGTGAATTTGTCGACCTGGTTCGGTCATCACCGCTTCATATAGTGAAGTACCAAGATCCGTCTGCATCCCCAAGGGTTCAGCAGAAAAAGCCACTGCAGAACCAATTCTATTTTCGCTGATCGTGTCCGTATAACCAAATAGCCGAGCCGACACATCATCCGCTCGAGCATCAAGAACACGGTGGACCGAATCCCAGGTTGCCTGCTGGTGTTCCCACCGCGAGATTTCTGGTTCTATCGAGGGATGGGTCATGCTTTGTGTCTCGTCAACAAGGAACATGACTAGGGCTTTTTTGGTCTGCAATTCTGAAATCGTCTTACTCGGACGCAACATAGCCAAGGCAAGAATCAACACGATCAAACACCGCAGTATCAATAACACCCGCGTTCGCCTAACGGACAAACTATTTCGAGGCCGCACCAATAGGAACGTGCACAACAGCAGCACTACCGTCGTAATCACGACTGCATAGCTGTCAAAAACGGGGTCTAACGACCACTGCTGCATGTTCGTTTATCCCTTTAGATTTCCGGTTGCAATTCGATCGGTGCTACTGTTTGCTGCTGGCCATAGAATCGATTGGACATTAAATGTTCTAAGAAAAATACAATCGCGAACAATACCAATAACAACGGATAGAACTCTTGCCCGACCCGCTGCTGCCTGACACCAAATTCAATTTCTTGTCGACTACGAGCAACTTGAAAATCAATGCCGTTTAAGCGGCGTTCCAGAGCAGACGATGTCAAACGTTGCAGGTCACTATATTGCTCCGGTACATTGACCGAAAAACCTCGAACGATTGGGCCATTTTGAATTCCCTTGAGGCGATAAGCACCCGGACGTTGTGTAAACGGGATCTGAATTACATCCGCTAAGACCCTCGTATCCTGCACGTCTGCATCCGGCGTAAACAATTGATAGCGGTCTGGGTAGGTCGTCGACGCGTTGCTGATCTGGACCGTTTCGCCTGCAAGATAATTGAAACGTGATTCACCAGTGCTCACTAGAGTCTCAGTAACCCCATTGATGAGTAAGAAATACGGCCAATTATCATCACCACTAACTAACTCGTTCCACGACGTCCGTTGGGGAATCTGAGCCGGCTCTGAAATTGGCGTTAGCAATGTCAGAACGGTCCCCTTCCCCTGATTGCGTTGAACCAACGCGGGGTGACGCGTATCGCTAAACTGCATCACGGTTTGCGTTTGGGCGTCGAGGTTTTCCAGGTGCCAGTACCGCATTATTGGAAACTGAGCCCATGGAACAGAACCGGCCATGGCTTGAAAGGACCGCAACGATCGATGTTGAGCATCTCGAATTTCCAAAAAGTTACCCGCGTCTGCCCGCCATTGCCGCGTCAACGTCCCACCAATCAAATCCGCATCCAAGCTACCGACAGACAACTCCATGTTATGACCCAAAAACAAACCCAAAGACCCACCGTTGGCGACATACAGTGACAATTGTTGCTGCAAATCCTTAGATAATGGAAGTGGATCAATAAACACAACACCGGTGTATACAGATAATTCTTCGCCTATTAAATTGCGGTCACGCACAACTTTTATGCGGTAGGGTGAATGGCCAATTTGCCTTTCCGAGACAGGGGCAACCGCTTCGGTAAAGAACCGCGTTGGAACATCCGGAGGAGCAACGACGAGAATATTCCATGCTGGGCGAACTGAAACCGTAAAGTATCGGACATCATCAATCGCCAAGCCATCAACGCCCGTTAAAGTCAATGAGCCATGATGTTCCCCAGGTGCCAATCCTGAAAGCGAAAACGACAACACTTGCGAGGTTGGAACCTCCGCTGCCGAAAACGCAACTACCTGTTCAGCCAACTTCGTGGTCGTTGGTGTTTGCAATTCACCATCGGTAATAACCGGTAACGTTGGATCCGGATTCTCTAATTTGAGTGTAACCGTTCGCTGTGTGGCGCGCCCGATCGACTGTACATTAACGGTGAGGTCAATGCTACCGTGCTGAGTCAACACAGCGCCGCTCAATTTGGTAATTCCCAAGGCAACATTATCAGGTTGCTCTAGCCCAACATCAACTAAGAACAACTCGACGTCGGCTGCTCGTAATGCCACCGACAATGATTCGGGAATAGTTTCCCAAGCGGATTTTGAAAGATCCGTGAACAAGTAAATCTCATGGCGTGTTAACTCATTGGTCGAAATTAACTCAAGTGCACTGCGAATTGCTGTTTGCAACGTTTCCGGCGTGTACGTAATTTGCAATTGTTCAATTGCATGCACCGCAGAAGTGATGTCCTGGCTGAAAACATGGGGCTGCGCAGCCAAGTCAACCACCGCAATCTGACTGTTATTGGGTAATTGTCGCACGAGCCAATCGCCTATTGATTGTCCCGCAGCTAAACGCGTCTGATCATTTTGCTGATAGCCCATGCGTGGTGAATTATCAAATACCAGTACCGCAGCAACTGCCGCATCCTCATCACCAACAAGCACACTCTCATCATTTGTCAGTGTGCTATAAACAAACAATCCGTCAAATCCGGTTAATAACAGCAACACGACGGTGATCATTAATACCACCGAACGGCTCACCTGACCTGCAATAGCGGTTATCAATACGACAGCAACCAACAAGATCAGTAGACTCAGCGCACCGATGATAACCCAATTGCCAGCAACCAAACGATCAGCCGATGGGCCCGCTAAGGCGAACACCAGAATCGCTAGCAACAAACTTCGTAGTAAGAGTAACAACCATTGTTTGAATCGTAGCGTCCGTTTATTGGTAACCTGTTTTTTGCGAACAAATCGCAAGGCAGGAAACAGCTCTGCTGTCGGCTTGCGACGCATTGCCAGATGAATCAAAAACGGAACCGCTATCAGCAGTCCGCCGATCATCATCGATGCATTCAGAAAAGCCACAACTTAAAATCCCGTGTTTCGACGTAGGCACCTAACAGGGGAGCCACCGTCTGTGAATCTCTGTGATTACTAACTATGTCAATGTGTACTAGGTGCCAGCGGTTTGTGTGCTAACCACGCGCACGGCGACTTAACAAATACTCGGTTAACGCTTTGTCGAATTGCATGCTCGTATCCAATTCAACATAATCTACTCCAATCAACTGACACTCCCGGCGATAAGTCTCTCGAAACTCCGTAACTTCCTGCATATAATCCTTTTGAAATCCAGCGGCGTCGACAACCACTGATTGCTCGGACTCGGGATCCAGCAATTCCACCATACCGGAAAATGGAAAAGTAACTTCCGCTTCATCAAGCACATGAAACAGAATAATATCATGACGCCCGTGGCGCAATCGCCTCAATGATTCTAGAACAGGTTCTGGATCCACTAACAGATCCGAAAAAACCATGACTAAGCTGCGATGTTTGAGTCGAGACGCAAGTTGATTGAGACTTTGGCAGATATCGGTTTTCCCCTCAGGCTTTAAAGTCGAAAGCCGCGAAAGAATAGTTGAAAGTTGCGATCTGCGAGAGCGAGGCGGTAAAAAGTCTCGTATCTTTTCATCAAATGTCACTAATCCAACTGGGTCTTGCTGGTGAATCATTAAGTAACCGAGCGCCGCAGCTAAACATATTGAATAATCAAATTTGTTCAATTCTTGTCGGTACGTGTAAGCCATCGACTGGCTCAAATCCATTGCTAGATAACCAGTGATGTTTGTTTCTGCTTCGAATTTTTTTACATAGTATTTGTCCGTCTTGGCATAAACAAGCCAATCAATGTCCTGCGGATCATCCCCATAGGCATAACGACGATGCTCGCTGAACTCCACCGAGAATCCTTGAAACGGACTCGCATGTAACCCTTGTAGAAACCCTTTAACGACAAACCTAGCGCGCATATCGAGCCGCTTGATCTGATTGATCACTTCCGGCTTCAAATAAGACTCGACAGCTGTCATTGTAAGTTCCTAGGCATAATTCTCTTCACAGCAAGTACGGCTGAGATCGCAATTGTCGTAACGCAGTCCACCTCAATAGCTATTCATATTTTTCAGCGGTCGGCAAGGGAATTTCTTCGAGTAATCGCAATACGATATCGTCCGTCGTCATCCCCTCGGCTTGTGCCTGAAAGTTTGCACTAAGACGATGCCGTAATACGGGAATTGCTATGCGTTTAATATCATCGATAGCAATACTAAAACGACCGTCCATAGCAGCAATCGCTTTGCCCCCCTGAATCAAGAACTGACCCGCGCGGGGACCCGCTCCCCAGTCGATCAACTCCTTAATAAAATCTGGTGAATCTTCATTCGTGGGACGAGTCGCTCTAACGACCTTGGCAACATAGCGCACGATCTGTTCGCTAACGGCGACGCGATTTACCAGTTTTTGCAGATTGATAATCGCCCGAGCCGATAATACTTTTTTGACCTCTGGTTTTTCATTTCGAGTAGTTGCCGTCAAAATCATCTCTTCTTCGGCTAGACTCGGATACCCGACCTTGATGTTAAACATGAAACGATCCAACTGCGCTTCAGGCAAGGGATAAGTACCTTCCTGTTCAATTGGATTTTGAGTTGCAATCGTAAAAAATGGTTGTGGTAACTCATAAGTTGTTCCACCAACAGTAATTTCCCGCTCTTGCATCGCCTGTAATAATGCCGACTGCGTCTTAGGAGGAGTACGGTTAATTTCATCCGCTAATAGAATATTACTGAAAATCGGCCCCTCGACAAATCGAAAACTGCGCTTCCCACGATCGTCCTCTTCTAACACGTTGGTTCCCGTGATATCGCTAGGCATCAGATCCGGTGTAAACTGAATTCGGTTAAAGGAAGCATCCAGAATCTTTGCTAATGTACTAACCATCATCGTTTTAGCTAGACCCGGTACGCCTTCAAGTAAACAGTGGCCGCCGGTAAACACCGCTGCAAATAGCTGTTCGATGACCTCGTCCTGACCAATAATCACCTTTTGCAACTCTTGCTTCATGACGAGACGATGATGGGCAAACTCCTTGAGAATTTCTCCCAGACTTTTCTGTGGACTCGACAAAATCAATTCCTACTCTCTGTGCAAACAACACAATTCAAAAAATTTACAAATGATATGCTCGCGGGCAAACACTATTTTCGCGAATCTCGCCGACAGTGAAATTCATCGGTAATACTTTTCGCGAGTATATCTTTTAATACCCGCGATTATTTGTCTATAACAGTTTCGGTGAATCGGCCACTTGTCGGCAGCACTCCCAGCCAAACAAAATTCGCTTAACACCGTCTTTCATTCTATCATTGCACGTTTGCTTACCATGCTGTCAATCTACGCATTCAAGGGCATTCATCGTCATTCATTGAAAATGTCAGAACATCACATCTCGATTAACATTGCCATGTTTACCAATCATCCCTAAATTAATACGCAATCTCAGAAGATAACCAATCGTCCGTAATTTCCAGACCACCAATTGCTACACTTAATTGTATCGCTAAAAACGACCCATTCATTCAATTCAACAATAAATCCCCTCCACACACCGACCCCGCTGCGTTGCCTATGGGGACACTTACTCTAAATGAAATCTATGAGCCGAAAAGCCCCAAAACTCGTAGTGTTATTAATACTGCAATACCTGTTTGCTGTGGTACTTCCGTCCACAAGTCACGCTGAAATAACAGCTACACAAGTCAACGACGCAATCGACCGCGGTGTGAAGTTTCTTAAAACGCAACAACGCACTGATGGTTCGTTTCCTCAATTCACGGCACCTACCGGAGTTGCCTTATTTCCGGATGGAGTGAGCAGTTTAGCAACTTTGGCACTATTGAATTGTGGCCTGGATCATCAGGACCCTACTATTGCCAAAGCCTTGTCCTATTTACGTAGTACAAAGATGTCTCAACATACCTACGTCGTATCACTACAGTTAATGGTATTTTGCCAAGCGGAACCGCAACGCGATCAATTACTAATCCGCCGCAACGCCCAGTGGCTAATCAACGCTCAAGAACCGACAAGCGGCGGTTGGGGTTATGGGTCAAATCTACCCTCCACCGATCCATCGAACAGCCAATTTGCATTGCTTGCTCTACATGAAGCCGAACGTCAAGGAATCGGCGTTCCGCCTCAAACGTGGCGGGCCGCAAATGCATATTGGTCATCGCGGCAAGTCGGTACCGGTGGCTGGAGCTATGACAGCTCCTTCGGCCCTACGCCATCGGTCAGTATGACCTGCGCCGGTATTGCGTCGATGGTTATCACTCAAGGCAAGCAAGTTGATATTGAACAACGGATTGTTGATGGGAAAGTCCAGTGCTGTGGTAGCAATCCCGTCGATGATCAAATCAATAAAGGTCTCAACTGGTTGGCTCGTCGTATTCGAGTTGGTTCCAACGCGTTCACCAAAGACTCTGCATATTTCTATTACATGTACTGTATCGAACGCGTCGGACGACTTACCGGAAAGCGTTACATCGGCACGACGGATTGGTACCGCTTGGGCTGCGAGTACATCGTCAACCTCCAAGATACATTACGAGGGTCGTGGACCGGCTCATTGGCCCACGGCGAGCACCTACCAGCCGTCGCAACTTCATTTGCCTTGCTTTATCTATCTAAAGGTCGACGCCCCGTTGTCATTGCTAAACTCAAATATGGGAAAACAAATGATGGTGCCTGGAATCAACACGCCCATGATATGCAAAACATTGTGCTGCATACTGAGCGACGGTGGGACATGTATTTGACATGGCAGAGTATTGATATCAATCTAGCGTCCACTACCGACCTATTGGAAACACCAGTGTTGTTTATTAGTGGCAAGGGTTCGCTCGACTTGACCGCTGGGCAAAAAAAGGGACTAGTTGAATATGTAAACCAAGGTGGATTTTTGTTTGTAGAGAATAGCTGTCAACAACCGCAATTTGACAGTCAATTCCAACAACTAATGAAAGAATTATTCCCCCAGAGCCCATTAGCACCACTACCTCCAAATCATGCCATTTGGTTTGCGGATTCACGTATTGACCCTAGTATGATCGGCAAGATACATGGAGTTCAAACCTGTTGCCGAACCAGTATTGTCTACAGTAGCGTCCCGTTGGGATGCTATTGGGAATTGTACAACCCTCGTGGTGACGATCGGATTGCCAAGAATATCGAGACTGAGATTAATCAACGACTAGCACTTGGAACAAATATTTTGAGCTACGCCACAGGTCGTGAATTGCGTGATAAGCTCGATCGACCACTCGTTTCAACAACCACACCCACGACAACATCCGTACTGCGGAAAACCCTGACGATTCCCGAAATCTCGCATAATGGAGGTAACGACGATGCCCCTCGTTCACTCAATAACCTCTTGCAAGTGCTCAGTACTCAACTCGATATCCGCGTAACAACTGGCCGGCGAGTATTAACGCTAACCGATTCGCTACAGCAATACCCGTTGGTGTTTATCCATGGTCGGCAAGGATTCAAATTCAGCACACAGGAAAGGCAAGCTTTGCGGATATTTGTAGAAAACGGCGGTGTACTCTTCGGAGATGCGATATGCGCCAGTCGCACTTTTGCGGAATCGTTTCGTCGAGAAATGAGCCTTATCTTTCCCAACGATGCGCTACGACGATTACCACCAGGCCACGCGATGTTTACTGACGAATACGATGGATTTGATCTTACAGCGATTACCTTACGAACACCCAGCGTACGATCCGAATCACAAATGGCTGAAATACTCGAAACCCGTGGTGCACCCCATGTTGAGGCGATTCACATTAACGGCAGATTAGCAGTCGCCTTTTCGCCCTATGACTTAAGTTGTGCGCTCGAAAATCAAGTCTCAATCGAATGTAAAGGCTATTCCCGTCAGGATGCTGCTCGCCTCGGATCCAATATTATTCTCTTTAGCCTACAGCAATAACCGCTAGCCAAAAGCCTAAATGAAAACGATCGTTAAACAACATAAATGGCTCTTACTCGTGTTGCTCATGGCATCGCTTATGAGACTCGCCGTTGTTGGATTTCAATTCGAGTCGCTATCGGCAACAGACCCTGATAGTTACCGAGCGATTGCGGTGAACCTAGTTGAAACCGGCGTCTATAGTCTGGGCGGAGACCCAACAGCTTTTCGTCCGCCAGTGTACCCACTCATACTTTCGCTGGGCATGTTCCTTGGAATACCTCACGACGTTTGGGTTGGTGGAATCCACATCTTGTTTGGCGTCCTCACAGTTCTTCTCACCTACCGCGTGGCACTGATGATGAATCGCAAGCCCGTTGCCCTACTGGCCGCCACGCTAGTTTGGGTTGATCCGATCCTGTTAAATCAATCCGTCCTAACCATGACCGAAACGACGGCCA
>JAYZBF010000136.1:0-9521 GCA_036338835.1 Planctomycetota bacterium | reverse complement strand
TAAAACCACGCTGGAAACTTCCCCAGCTGCGCTACTTTCAGATTTCCAAGAATGGCTCGACGTGGCACGCTATGGCGACACTGATGGTCTCTTTGAAGATCATGCAAGATCTATCTACCCTTGGCGAGACTGGGTTGTCGACGCTTTCAACGCCAACTTACCCTATAACGATTTTATCACCTGGCAAATCGCCGGCGATCTATTGCCCGCTGCCACCGTCGCTCAACAAACAGCCACTGGCTTTCTGCGTAACAATCCGACCTCTAACGAAGGCGGTATCATCCAAGAAGACTATCGCGTGAAGTACCTTATTGATCGAGTCAATACAACGGCCACAGCAATGCTGGGACTCACTCTCAAGTGTGCTCAATGCCACGACCACAAATACGATCCGATGACTCAACGCGAGTACTTTCAATTTGCCGGATTCTTCAACAGCCTCGTCGGAAACGGTAATACTAAAGGTGCCACGGCGCCCATACTACGTAGTCTCACATCGCAACAAACGGGACGCATAGCGGCCATCAATTCCGAACTTGAAACACTTAAAACCACGCTGGAAACTTCCCCAGCTGCGCTACTTTCAGATTTCCAAGAATGGCTCGACAACGTCGCCAAACCTATCGCTTGGAAAACACCCACTCTAATCAAAAACGAACATTGGATACTCGAAAATCAATGGCTCGTTACTAACACAGTTGACCCACTTCCAAAATCACCACCGCAGCCCAAGTACCGAGGACGCTATGTCCGCGTCAGTCATTCCGCTAGCACCACTCAGTTCTTGACGATGGCGGAAGTCCAAGTCTTTTCAAACGCTATCAATATCGCTCCAAGCGGAAAAGCGACTCAGTCAAGTAACTATCCAAACTCGCCCGCTTCTAAAGCTATCGATGGTAACCACAACGGCAGTTTTGCAACTTGCTCATGCACGACAGAGCAACTCGGCGCTTGGTGGGAACTTGATCTAGGAAAATCAATCGACATCGACAGCGTTGCCGTTTGGAATCGCACCGACTGTTGCCCAGAACGCCTCGACAACATCTCTATTGAAATCCTCGATGAACAACGCCAAGTCATTGTTGCACGCACTCTTAAAGCATCCGCCGTTCGTAACTCACTACCGGAAGGCGCAGTGCAGCCGAACACCAAATCATTGGAAAACACTCTGACATTCAATGTGGCCGCCGGAGAATTGACCGCTCTACAATTCCAAAGCAATCAAACAACACAAATCGAAATATTGGCCATGCATATCCACGCCGCTGGGAACCCCACTAAACCAACCCCGTTAAAACTTGCCGGCAACACGAAAATCACATTGCAAAACTCGGACACAGAACCTGTCATCCTCGCTGTACAACCACCACATGCAATCACTGCAAAACAACAACTGGCACTAAAAATCCGCTTTAACAAAACACCCGCTAGCGGCAATCCTCTTAAACTTAAAATCGCTGTCTCAGACGATCCGTTGGCAGCGACGAAAGCCACGCTGCCCAAGGAATCAGCGGAGCAACTAAAGCAATTCAAGGCAACTTGGACCGGGTTTTCTACTGAACGAAAACGACAAACCGACCTAACCGCCGAAAAGAAAAAAATCGATGCAGCTGCCAGCGTGACGATGGTGGCCGGAGACATGGCAGCACAACGAACAAATTATTTGTTGTTACGAGGTGAATACGATCAACCAGGCGAGGAACTTACCACCGCTGCCCTGAACTCCATCATGCCCTACGAAGAGGACCTACCCAAAAACCGACTCGGCTTAGCGGCATGGCTAACCAACTCCAATAACCCACTTACCGGTCGAGTCGCCGTAAATCGTTATTGGCAAATGCTCTTTGGCACTGGGATTGTTAAGACATCAGAGGACTTCGGAACCCAAGGCGATCAACCCAGTCATCAAGCGTTGCTCGATCATCTCACCGCCAATTTTATAGCCTCGGGTTGGGACGTTAAAGCTCTACTAAGTGATATCGTTCTCTCAGCAACCTATCGCCAAACTAGCAGACGGTCCGCGAACCTGACTCAGATCGACCCCGGAAATCGACTACTCGCTCACGGTCCCCGTCAACGATTACCCGCAGAATTCCTACGCGATCATGTACTGAGCACTAGCGGATTACTCGTCAATCAGCAGGGGGGGCCGGGCGTACACCCATATCAACCTGCAGAAATGTTCGGCGTCAACGCGATCGGCTCTCAGACAGCAAAATTCACCGTCAGCACCGGCGATGACGTATATCGCCGCAGCCTCTATACCTATTGGAAACGGCAAATCCCAGCAGCGAATATTCGCATTCTCGGGGCCGATGGTAGAACCGCTTGTCGAACAAGACGCGCAATGACAAACACTCCGCTGCAAGCACTCGTGACACTCAACGACCCGCAATTCGTCGAGGCCGCCCGTGTACTCGGTGAACGTATCATCCGTGAAGGAGGCGACGCGACCGCCGACCGCATCGATTACGCATTTCGTTTAGCGACTTCGAGGCGAGCGACACATGTCGAACGTGAAATTCTACTAGCTGAATTCCAAGATCGGCTACGCGAATTCGTTGCGACTCCTGAGTTAGCAAAACAATATCTTGCCGGTGGCGGCCAACGACCGGCGCCCGATGACCTCGAACCTAGCGAACTTGCAGCCTATGCTGCCGTTAGTAGCTTGATTTTGAACCTTGACGAAAGCATGTCAAAATAACGCAGCGAACAACTCAGCAGGCTTCTTTTTTGTGAATTCGCTTACTTTTTACCTTCTGACCGATTGACAATACACATCAATTTCCAACCGATTCCCAAACAGCCCAACACCAAAACAATAAACATGAACGGTACAACTTTTGCCGCCGTGTCCGGTGTAAGTTGGATTCCAATAACCTGCAACACACGCAGCATGTCGAGCCCCAAAATAGCCGTAACCGTGATAATGGGAAAGAAAAATGCGGCTAATATATTCAAGCGGTGCGCAGAAACTGTCATTTTGTGACTCGCCTTGGCATGCTCTTCAGCGCGCTTAACGACGATCAAATTCATCGAATTTTTCGTTGCTGCCAGTAGCAACTCTGCCGTTCGCTTAATCACATACGCTCGATCTCGAAAATCAATAATTTCACGGCAATTCGGACATTCTTTACGGGCTTCTTGCAGCACCTCATACTGGTGTATCGTGGAACGTTCCAACGGCATCAATCGTTCAAGTATTTGAAAATATCGATCCGCCGTACTCGCTGCCTCTTCGAGTCGATCTAATTCATCAATCACAGCTTCATAACTCTCAAGATGTGATTGTATTGTTTGGATGCCCTCGCTAGGTTCACTCGAACTCCACTCGCCTAACACATCGCGCCAAAACAGGCGACCTTTGCGTGTTTTGTCCTTCGCCCCAGGTGGTGCATGCAGTACCAACAACAATTGTTCGTCAGCGACCATTAATCGTTGCCGCCCAATTCCCGTACCCAAGCGCTGGCGGAAGCTAGCGGGGACGTCCCATTGATTAGGTAGTAGGGTTTGTTCAGACATTTTCTATCCAAGCATTATCTGCCGTTGACCACAGGGCGATGGCTATTTAGCTGAGCCTTAAAGTCACCCAAACTTGTCCAATGCAAAGGTCGATTTAGATCTACTTCAGTGATTACAACTTCACCGAATTTTTCAGCACTTGTTAAGACTTGACCATCGCGACCATAAACTGCCGTAATCATCCAATTACGTTCTACATCGGTGTAGGTACTACTAATAACAAACACGTGATTTTCGCACGCGCGAGCGGCGCCCAACATTGGATTGCAGCCCCAAACGGGCCAACAAATAACCTCAGCACCATTATTGCTTAACTCACGGGCGACCTCAGGAAAAAACCCGTCATAGCAAATCATCATTCCAACTTTGCCAAACCTAGTATCAAACACAGGGTATGCATCACCAGGAGTGATCCCACCTTCAATTTCACCTCGAGGCAACGTTACTTTACGATATTTACCTGTCACTTTGCCTTCAGGACTGATAAGTGTTGCCACGTTGTAAATCAGCCGACCATCTCGCTCAAGCAGCCCAGCCACGATATAGAGATCATACTTCTTGGCAAGTGTTCCAAAATAGTCCGTCGACTCACCAGGAATGGATTCCGCACAGTCAACATATTTCAAACCTCGGTGATAGTACGTTAGCGTCTCCGGTAACACAATAATGTCCGCACCTTGCTTCGCCGCTGAGGCAATTAACGGTTCAAACAATTGACACTTCTCAAGATTCGTATTTCCCTCAATCGGTTTGAAATGCACCGTCGCCAATTTCACCGTCCGTGGGTCTGGTGCAGTGCTTGGTTCAAGCTGTACATCGCACCACTCGACTTTGCCTCGTGCTTCCCACCGATAATACAACTCGACAATTCCACTTGTCGCCTTGTCGGGGACTCGATAGATTCCTTCGACTTCCTTCCAGCCATTTTGAGAATCCCGTACAATCGCTGGGTATTCAGGTTCCGCTGGTGGCAGAGTTCCAGTGGCATAAGAAGCTGGCGTGGGCTCGTTGTGCTGTACCTTATTTCCATTAGCATCTCGCCACAATATTCTTACAACAGCCGTACGACGGGGCAATTTCACTCCTCGGGTACGCTGCAATGCCGAAAATCGATAATACTGCCCACCTTGAATTTCAAATGTCTTTTCAAACCAACCAAATAGCCCCTCTTGGTTACCCGCAGAAATCGTCAAACTACCTTGTCCGTTGGATCCGCCTTTTGCAATATAAGCAAATTCGGGAGCAATTTCTGTCCGCGGTGTATTGGTTGTCCAACCAACGGGCAAAGCTGTTTCAGAGGGTTGCCGAGCGTCAATTTCGCCAATACAAGAAAATGCAAACACACCCAATAATAGATATTTCATTTTGTCATCCACGGAACAGTTTTCAATGATTGAACTTTTATTATTCAATTCACAACTAGTGTCTCACGTTTTGCCGCGAAATACAAATGATTTCAAGCCCAGCCCGAGACGCCGCTTTTTAACTAGGTGATGTCAAAGCTTCACCGTTCACTTGATCCGCAGTCGCGAATCCTGTGTAACGCAGGCGGTCCGACCATCGGCAAGAGGAATCTTTGCGCGGTAACCAGCTGCCGTTTTTTCAATAACCACACCGGCGGCTTTAGCAGAGCCAATTCCTAGTTGCTCTAGCGTCGTCCACCAGACACCCGTTTCGCGATGATTTGCTTTTTGTTTGTGGTAAATCTCCATCAGCATCTTCCTCGCATTTTCCGTCATATCAGGATTCAATCCAACAGTACCCTCTTGCTGTGTTGAAAATTGGACGGTGCCCCATTTCTCGGGGCGATGCATATCGATAATGCCCTGCGGGGACCAAACCCAATTATCTTCACGCACATCCGGTACTTTTTTATATTTTCCATCCTCTACGGTTGTCTGCCATTGCACCCGCGAGAAGTTAATTCGCCATTGTTCACCTGCCGACGGTGGATAGCGACGATGGGCATGCCGATTCAACGCTTTCCAGGGAATAGCAATTTCCACTGACCAATATTGATCAATATCGGAGGGGTCGTTGAGTGTTCCTTCAATGTGAATCGCCGTCTTAAGTCCAGGAATTTCCCAGCCGTTATCCGCCTTACCACTATCTTTATATGGTTTGTCAAGAAAAAGATCCCACCCCGTATTGAGTGCATTGATTTCAAATTCATAGTATTCATGATTATCCCCATCAGGATCGATGAAGACTTCAAAATCATTGTCATGGAAAATCACACTATCATGTTCGGTTAGCGTTCCCCAAATATGCGGATCCGGAAGAAAAGCGCCAATATAGAGATACTTACGATCCCACAACATCTTTACGCGGGTATCAAATCGAGGTCGAGGTTTTACTGTACCTTCGATATCTTGAAATCGATCTGACCACAAGGCCCCTCGCCATGCAGCATCATCGAGCCGACCGTCAATATCAATTCGAGATCCCGCTCGATTAGCAACATATCCGCTACGAGGAATATCTCGCATCCGCTGCCAATCCTCATAAGTGTCCGCCTGTACAAGCACCGTACCCGAAGTACATAGCAGTAACAATACAAAACCTGCGGTGCCAGCAAAGCACCGTACACGCGTGTAAAATCCAAGAAACACTACTTCCACTGATGCCACAACCATCCCCCTAAAACGAGGCTAAAGCAGAAGGGACATCTGGATGGATTTTAAACAAGATATTGAGTTTAGTGATCGTGAAAATTTTGTCAATTTCCGATGTCAATCCGGACAATCGCAACGCACCATCTACATCTTTGAACTTCTTGTTCAACATGATCAACCGGTTCAACGCTGCACTAGATAGAAACTCAACGGCCGACATATCTAAAACAACTTGCGTCGCACCATCCGCGACAACTTGAAACAACTCATCGCCCATCTGTTGAATATCGTCGCTCGCTAAGTACTTATTACGTTTGAATTGAACGACAGTACATTCCCCATTCTGATTTAATTCAATTTGTTCCATAACTCGTTTTCCATCCAATCCATTCACACCAATGGTTGTAAAGAAGTAATATTCATTACGCCAAGTGGATTCAAGCAATCAACCATACTTCATGATAAAATGAATATCGCTAATGTCAACCTGAGCTCCAATCGCGGTCCAATCTACGGAAACTGAACTCGCTACCAGTATAAGTTAAATCATCATGAAATATCTATGCGCATTTTTATTTGCTACATTCTCTTGCGTGGTCGGTGCCAATGAATTCCGTTTGGCCACATTCTCAACCGATGTCACTATTCCTTTGAACCACCGTTGTATGGGAGTACTTCCAACCAAAAGTAAACGCGTTGCCGACCCATTATTGGCCCATGGATTTGTGCTCTCTGATGGCAAACAAACCGTCGTGCTATGTGCACTCGATTGGTGCGAAATTCGCAATGGAGCCTTTGACCAATGGCGTGAAGCGCTCGCCAAAGCAGCCGGTACCGTAAGAGAAAATGTACTCGTTACGGCACTGCATCAACATGATGCGCCGGTGGTTGACCTCGATGCAGCGAAAATCCTAGCCACCGTAGGTCTACCAGATGAGCTGTACCATGTCGCTTGGCATGACAAAACCTTGGCCCGAGTATCTCAAGCCGTACGAGATAGTCTGGACTTGGCCACGCCCGTCACTCATTTTGGAATCAGCGAAACACCAGTCTTACGAATTGCGTCCAATCGCCGTGTCGTACTGGAAAACGGAACGGTGACCTACAGCCGAGGCAGTCGCAGCGGTGGCAACAAATATTTCGCCGCCGCGACCGAAGGCGACATTGATTCGATGCTAAAAACCATCACATTTTTCAATAATGACAAACCGCTGCTGCAAATGCATCACTATGCAACCCACCCGATGAGCTATTATGGCCAAGGAGTCGTCTCCGCGGACTTTGTGGGTCTAGCCCGCGCCCGTTTACAACGACAGGATCAATCAATACGCCAAATATTTGTGCCCGGATGCGCGGGAGATATAACTGCTGGGAAATTTAACAATGGGTCTGAAGACCACCGCCAAGAACTGATTAACCGATTGTACCAAGCGATGGCTAAAGCAGCCGATAACACGAAGCGGTACCCGCTCCAACAGCTAAACATCCGTAACACAAAATTGCAACTACCATTTCACCCCGGCGACCATCTCACCGTCAAACGCTTGGAAACAGATGTTGCCAACGAGGAACTTTCTGTCGAGAAGAGAATCTTGGCGGCTATGGGACTGGCGAGTCGCCGACGCGTCGCCAGTGGGCAAGCGATTGACTTTCCCTGTGTCGATTTGGGAGCGGCCCAAATTCTGTTGTTTCCCGGCGAGTCATTTATCGGCTATCAATTAATGGCTCAGGCCACCGCAAAAAATCAGTTCGTGATGTGCCTTGCTTACGGAGAATCGTGGCCCGGTTACATTCCAACCGCAGCCATCTTTGCAGAGAACTTCAAAGATTCTTGGCTATGGGTTGGTCCCGGATCAGAAAAAGCGATTCGACAAGCCATCGATGACGTGCTCCGCAAATAGAACCAGTTGCATCATTCATTCAAGCACATATTTAACTATACTGAAAACATCTTGTTTTATATGACATCATCGACTTCAAGCACACCAATACTCACTACCAAGAAATCATACGGCCTATCCATGAAATTCATCTTCTCGTTGCTACTTCTCTCTTTGCCAACCTGTGCCATTACGGGCGCAGCAGAACAGCGCAATTTCGTATTCATCCTTGTTGACGATCTTGGCAAAATGGATATGAGCGGCGAAGGCAGTAAGTTTCATGAGACACCCAACATTGATGCAATTGCCAATAGCGGAATGCAGTTTTCCAATGGCTATTCGACGTGTCAAGTTTGCAGTCCTTCGCGTGCAAGTATTTTGCTCGGCACCTACCCAGCACGTAACGGTATCACCGACTGGATCGGCGCGGCGAGCGGCACGGCTTGGAAGCGTAATGACCGAGTATTACCGTCAGCGTACAACCATTCTTTGCCACTTGCGGACACTACGCTAGCCGAAGCGATGCGGATGGGTGGTTACAAAACTTTCTTCGCTGGTAAATGGCACCTTGGTGGCGAAGGATCGTTCCCGGAGGATCATGGATTCGACATTAATATTGGCGGACACCATCGCGGTAGCCCACCGGGTGGATTTTTCGCTCCCTATAACAACCCCAAGATGGACAACGGCCCAGCAGGGGAGTCATTGCCGATTCGACTCGCCAATGAAACGGCTGCATTTATCGAAGCGAATAAAGATAAAAAATTCTTCGCGTATCTTTCGTTTTACTCAGTTCACGCGCCCATACAAACAAGCCAAGAGCTGTGGAAAAAATACCAAAAGAAAGCAACCGATCAGGGTTTAGTTACAGAACGTTTCAAATTTGATCGGACCAAGGCAGTTCGCCAAGTGCAAGATAATCCGATATATGCCGGCATGATGGAATCCCTAGACACCGCGGTAGGAATCGTGATGAAACAATTGACCGATCTCGGACTCGAGGAAAACACAGTCGTTATTTTCACCTCCGATAATGGTGGAGTCTCCTCTGGTGACGCCTTTGCAACTGCCTGTTTGCCATTACGCGGGGGCAAGGGTCGCCAATGGGAAGGCGGAATATTACAACCATTTTATATTCATGTTCCCCATGTCACCAAAGCTGGTTCGACCAACCCAACGCCAGTCACGGGTACCGATTTCTACCCAACCATCTTAGAGCTTGCCGGCCTACCGCTTAAACCCAAACAGCACATCGATGGGGTCAGTTTGCTACCGCTATTAATCGGTGACGACATTGCCGAACGTGACTTGTTTTGGCACTATCCGCATTATGGCAATCAGGGTGGAGAACCGTCGTCCATTATTCGCTCAGGGGACATGAAGCTTATCCACTATTACGAAGACGGGCGTGACGAGCTATACAACTTAATTGATGACGTGGGTGAGCAAACAGATCTGACTGCTTCGCAAGTACAAATAGCTAAGAGCTTACGCAAGAAACTCG
>JAYZBF010000135.1:0-11955 GCA_036338835.1 Planctomycetota bacterium | reverse complement strand
AGTTTGCTGGCGGCTTTCGGGATGTTGCATTTGAGCTATTATTTGCGCGACCAACTCCGGTCATAGCCCACTTGTTTTCCTGTGAAACTTGGTACAACCACCCTGTATTGCGGCGATCCAATAAACGATAGACATCCTGGTCGTTCTGCAAATAGACCGTCTGCAATAGAGTCGGGTCCTCGCTGCGGTCACATTCACAACTACTTTCACGAGTCGAACGTCCAAACACCATCAAACCAAATGTACTTGCATTATTACCTTGCAAAAACCGTTCGCTGGATGAAGCGATTGAAATCGCTCGGCCTTTCATTTCTGCTTGTAACCGCTGAGCTTCTTGGTCAGAAGCTGTTGCCATGGCAATTGCATCAACCGTGACTTCGGCCGGCAAGCGGCGTGGAACTTGATGACTAAAGTGACGATTATCATCTTGATTGGTTTCATTAGTTTGCCAACTCAATTGATACGTACGACTGTTAATTATTTCCCGCTGCAACCATTTAATATCAAAATCATGATCCAAAAATCCTTGTGTCAGGTATTCAAGCAGCGCCGCGTTGCTAGGTGGATTTGCCAAACTAAGATCGTCTGGGGGATCGACAATGCCGACGTTAAAATAATTGGCCCACACTCGATTAACAAACGCTTTTGCAAAATAGGGATTCTCTTTGGAACGCAACCATTGCATCAGCGGTTCACGTACATCCTGATCTCGCTCGAACTGGATAACATCACCCCCCAGAATAGAAGCTTCCGTCAATACGGAACCGCTGGACCGTCCATTCTCATCTACTTTGCGAGGACCACGTGTGTACAACGTGGGAAACGGTACCGTCTCGCCCGCTCGTATTTTATTCGTTAACTCCCGCCGTAATTCCCCTCCGCGTAATGTACTTATGCCTAAATCCTTCAGCATATTTTGATAGACCTTCCGATCCTCTCCCACCGGCGTATTACCGAAAACAACACCCGAGAAGAAGGTTGAGAATTCTGCGAAATCCTGCTTGGACCACACATCAAATGGATGTTTGTGGCATTGCGCACATTGAATGCGGATCCCCATAAACGCATAGGCAAAGCTAATCGCCCGTTCAGGTGGGTTACGAAACTCACGTCGTGCCCAATAATATGGCATCGTTTCCATTTGGGAAATTTTTTGATCACGATCAACACCATGCAATTCAGTCATGTCTTTACAGTAGTCAATGTAAGATTGATTTGGTTTTCTAGATGTCGCTAAAATGATGCCCGCAGCTAGTTCATCATAGGGCATGTTCTTAGCAATCCGTTGCTCGACCCACCGATACCAAATCTCACCAGGTGCATTACGTACGGGAGACGTATTGACTAATTGTTGATCGTTGTTGCCTGTAAAGTCACATAATTTGGTAGCCCACCAAGCCGCATAGGCCGGCGATTCTAATAACTCATCAATTTTTTTGGATCGTTTCTTCGCAGACGTATCCGCCAAGAATTCCTCGACGGCTGCCGCTGTTGGTAAGGTGCCTGTAAGATCGAGGGACAAACGGCGAAGGAATTCCGCATCCGTAGACAAGACCGCTGGCACAATGCCTAGTTTGCGAAGTTTTTCAACAACTAATTCGTCCACGCGTGTCGGTGTTTCAACATTTGGATATCGTCGACCGGTAAGTTTGCTCACGGGCCGCAATACCGGAATCGGTACCACAGCTTTGTCATAAGCGATCACCACATGCGTATCACCCGTGCCACTGCCGGCGGTAAGTAAACCGTTTTCATCAACCGCTGCTATCACTTTATCATTAGTAGTAAACCGCACTAATGGAGTGACATCTTCTCGCGACCCATCTTGCCACACAGCAATCACGGTCAACTGTTCCACTTCGCCTGTGGCTGAAAACTGGATTTCCGTCGGGCTAATTTCCAAACGCTTTAGCTTGGCGACCTTATTTCCATCAAAGGTAGCACCACCCTGAATCCAATTGTGTAAAACGCGATATTCCCAACCAGCGGGATCAAATCGCTTACCGCCGCCATGAACATCCGCATCGGTCGGCATCGTTAGAATTAAGCTCGCCTCAGAATCCGCTGTATCAATGCGAGGGCTATCAGGATTATTTAATTCCTTGAAGTCCGTTGCAAAGTCATAACCAAACAACGACAAACGAAAATCACCTCGACCCTGAAAGGAACCGTGGCAGGCGCGGCCATTACACCCTAAGCGACTCAAAAGCGGCACCACATGCTTTTGAAAATCTGGTACTTCATCAATGTCAGTATCAGAAAAGCGGCTTGGCAAGGGTGGAATCGTATCCACCGCTTCTGCCGAGACTGCTAACAGACTCAACACCACCAACAAACCAACAAAAATCGATAAGCGACTTTTCATAAACAACCTTCTTTGAAATAAAAGCTCCGTAAACCTACGGGATACCTTTTGAACCACTATTATTCTATCGACGTAATGCAATAGTTCTCTTCATACAACAAATATTACGGTCAACCCTAATACAAGTAATTTAGGCATTATATAGCACACTTTACAGATATTCTACTGCAAAGCGACCACTACAACCCGGCGCAATAGCTACTTGGGCCCAACCGGAAACTGTTCAAACCATCATTGAGTGTACTACAGTTAAAACCCCCTAAAAGCCGACAAGTAGTGTAGGTTCTAAGCAAATAATCTTATTTATTAATTCATCTTTCATCCACAATAAACATCAGAAGGTACAAGCTTGTTCGGTCCAGTTTTCACTCGAGAAGCTATGACGTTGCCACGGCGGTCGCGGCATTACGCGTTGCGCGCAATTTACATCACCGCGTTGCTGATTCTAATGAGTACATCATGGATGATTTTAGCGGGCACGCAAGTTATTCAGAGCCCAGGAGACCTTGCTCGATTCGGCGCCACATTTTTTCAAATTCTCGCACCCCTGCAATTAGCACTACTCGTTTTCCTGTCAGCCTTTGGGGCCGCCAGTGCCGTTGCCCAAGAAAAAGATAAACGTACTCTCATCCTATTGCTACTCACCCGACTCACCAACCAACAACTCGTACTCGGTAAACTATTCGCTTCGCTGCTGACACCACTCATCCTAGTCATCGCATCCATTCCCGTACTACTCGCGGTCCAATTATTTGGCGGTGTCTCGAACGACCAGGTTGCTAGAATCCTCCTCATCACATTCGCAGCCACTTTTGTCGCCGGCACACTCGGAAGCACATTCGCGCTGTGGCGTGAGAAAACTTTCCAAACTCTATCACTAACTACCTTAACGATCGTCCTCTGGATCGGACTATGGGAAGGGATCGTTGCAGTCGGAACGTCCAATCCACTGCTGGTAGCCTGTGCTAATTGGGCGAATCCAATACGAGGAATTGCAGCGGTCACCGTTCCACGTATTGGCGACCAATCCTCTTGGTCACTTTCCGACCCAGCTATTTGTTTTTCTCTCTTTGCCGGCATGGCCGCCCTGATCCTTAATCTATTAGCGATCCTAAAAGTCCGTGTATGGAATCCAACTCGCGAAGTCCGCAGCGTTGTGCAGGATCAAGATGATGTGTCGGCAATTTGGGACAAGAAGTTATCCGCTGCCGAAATTGAAGAAATTGCGGAAGCGTCGCGGGGTGGCCATGTCGATTCAATTGGTCGAGCAGCCACAGAATTGACCGAAGTACAGGCAACGCGACGGGTCTGGGATAATCCGGTATTATGGCGGGAGATTTGCACGTGGGCCTATGGGCGTAAAATCCTGATCATCCGCATCGCTTATATCAGCATGTCGCTGTTAGCACTTTTCAGTTTAAACAAAAACCTTGCCGACATTGAAGCCGGTGCGTCACTTGTCGGACTCGAGACGATTATTCCGCCAGTCGCGTCATCAATCGCTCCACTGTTTCTTGTCAGTTTGGTCATCATCAATGCCCTCGCTGTGAATTCCATAACCAATGAACGAGATGGGCAAGCACTTGATTTACTGTTGGTCACGGATCTCTCGCCACGTGAGTTCATTTTCGGCAAACTCTGGGGCGTTTTGTATGTCACCAAAGAAATGGTCATCATGCCAATTCTCATCGGATTATATTTGATGGTCCGAGGTGGGATCGATTTTGAAGGATTCTCATTTCTTATTGTCGGATTCCTCGCCCTGCTCTTCTTTGTAACCACGCTTGGCATCCACTGCGGACTGAATTTTGCCAACAGTCGAGCGGCGATCAGTGTCAGCATGGGTAGCGTGTTTTTCTTGTTCCTCGGTGTCGTCACATGTATCATGATCATGATTTCATTTAGTGGGTCATTCGAGCAGCAGTTGGCGCCGTTTCTGGCGTTCATTCTTGGCGGTAGTATCGGTCTCTATGTGGCTCTGGGATTTCGTAACCCCTCGCCTGCCATTTTTTGGTCGACATTGCTATTACCGTTTGCAACCTTCCACGCAATTACGAGCTTCTTTATCGAACACCATTTAACCAGTGTTGTCGTCATCACAATCATCTACGGCTTTACCACACTAGCAATGCTCATGCCCGCCATCGGCGAATTCGACGTCGCCACGGGACGTACTAAGAACGACGACGACGAGTAATTTAAACATCTTTGTTATTTCGTGATAATTTGTGGTTCTGTGATACACTGTAACTGTCGTATTTTTTCTTGTCGTATCCGTTACGTAGGTGACTAACTAACGTGTGGGTTGAGCTAACACCGTGGCTTTTTGCCATGGTGATCCTGATAATTCTCTCTGGCTTGTTCTCAGCAAGCGAAGCGGCCTACTTTTATTTGCAACGCTATGACTTGAGAATTCTCGCTCACGGAAACGCTGCGCAGCGAACTGCCGCTCGACTGATGGACCAGCCCGATTACCTGTTATCGGCAGTCCTCTTTTGGAACCTGCTCGTCAACATGATCTACTTTTCCATCTCTGCTCGAGTGGGATTGCAACTCCAACAAAACCCCGAAACTCAACACCTTGGCCTGTTGTTCGGAGTTGCCAGTGTACTTGTTATCATTTTGTTAAGTGAAATGCTGCCCAAGAGTTTCGCTGTACTTCGCAGTCGCCGGTTTGCCGGCGTGGTTTCGTTTCCATTGTTGCTAGCAACCAAATTAATCAAACCATTAGTGCCGCTACTGCGCTTCTTTCATCTTCTTACCATGCGACTTATCCTGCCACGATTGACCACTGAGTCTGATCTCGATATTTCTGATCTCTCACGAGCAGTTGAACTGTCCACACTTGACGCGAAACTCGATCCGCACGAATATCGAATGCTGCGGAATATTTTGGAGCTTTCGCAAGTTCGAGCGGACGAATGGATGCGACCTCGACGACAATTCGTAACGTATCAAGCTCCTGTTACCACCAAGAGCCTTAAAGAAGAGTTCCCACCAAGTGGTTACGTGCTTGTTACACAACATGATTCAACCGAGATTCTCTATTCGATTGATGCCCAAGATGTAATTGCGATGGACGATTCAGCATCACGAATGGGAACGCCTGTCGTACCTGTGCCGTGGTGTGCGACCGTAGCAGACGTTCATCAACGACTGACCAATCAGAGTTCCGATGTTGCGATCGTTGTAAATGAATTTGGCGATATGATTGGGATTATTACCAACGATGATATCGCTGATGCACTGTTTGTTGTGGCACCGAGTCGAACTCAGCGTCTGAGAAACGAAGCGGCAATTCTTGACCTCGGTGAAGGACTATGGCAAGTCCAAGGACTGGCGACTCTGAGACGTCTAGAAAAACACTTACAAGTTTCCTTTCCCCACACCCGTAGCGTCACCGTCTTAGGCGTGCTGAATGAAGTCCTGCAACGATTGCCCAAGCAAGGAGATCGCTGCATCTGGGGACCGCTGCAACTTGAAGTAAAAGACGTAGCCAAACGTTGAGATTGCAGTGTCGAAGTATCGCTGCTCTCCGACGGAGGTGAGGCATGACTTGGGAACCCTTGGCATTATTGTGCATTGGCATTTTGTTGAGTGCCTTTTTTAGCGGAATTGAAACAGGATTCTATCGAGTAACTCGTGTCCGGCTTGTGCTCGACGGTCGCGACGGCGACTGGATTTCACGCTCATTATTGTGGTTCACGAATAACCCCTCCATTTTTGTTGCGACCACGCTTGTTGGAAATAATATTGCCAATTATCTCACTTCCTTTGCGATTGTGCTCGCGAGCCAAGTGATGTTTCCGGATGCCGGAGTGGAAATTCTGTTTTCAGCGTTGTTTGTGCCCGTGGTTTTTTTGTATGGCGAGTTAATTCCAAAGGCAGCGTTCAAGGATTCGCCGAACACTTTGATTCGCAAAGCCGGACCGCTGTTTTTAGTCTTCGCCATTATCTTTTCCCCCATCGCCTTGGCGCTGTGGGCTTTCGCAAGTGTCTTGCAAAAACTTGTCGGTGAAACTCCGCTACGCGTGCAATTCACGATGTTGCGACATTCCTTGTTAAACGTGTTCCAACAAGGTGAACTAGCAGGGTTACTAACAGAAAACCAACGCTCACTTACGCAGAAACTGTTTGCTTGTAGTTCGATAAGGGTTAGCGAAGTATCGCGGGGGTTAAACAAATCCGCCATGATCAATCACGACGCCAGTTATGCAGAAATTGAAAAAACGGCCAAGATGCTCGGTGTGACCACGCTCGTCGTCTGTCAAGAAAGTCGGCAAAACCCAATTGGTGTGGTTTCGGTGTTAGACATGAAAATCAAGGAGTTAGAGCACATTGACACCTACGAAGATCTGCATATCTTTGAAAATACGATGCAACTCACATCCGCTTTAGTATTTATGCAAGAAAACAACATTGATGTCGCTGCGGTCAAAAACAACCGCTCGTTCATTAGCGGCATCGTCTATCGCCAAGATCTCATTGGAAAATTGACCTAACAGAGAGTAGCTCGGCAGTTCAGTCTGGCGACGCCATTTGATGTTGCAATCGCAAGGCAGCGGGATGATTTGGATTCAATTGTAACACTTCAGCAAGTGAAGTCTGAGCACGGACAATATCGCGTTGCTGCCAATAGGTGCTGGCAAGCACGAAGCGAGCTTGGACATGATTTGTGTCTAAAACCAATATTTGTTGCAGTTCACCGACGGCATCGGTAAACCGCTGGCGATCACGAAGTGCCGTAGCACGCATTAAATGAACATCGATGGCTTGAGTCGGTTGCAGCGTTCGCGGGTCGATGGCACTCGTCATTGCTAACACACGATGCGGTCGTTGCTGGTGCGAATAGATTCTAGCGATCTCAATTTCGACTCGAACTCGCTCAGCACTAGATTCTTCAGCCATCAAACTTAATGCATAGTGATAGTCTTCTAAGGCTGCTTTATAGGATTGCACTCGCTCAAAGATGCTGCCACGAACAACCCGTGCCGGTAACATCTGCGGGTTCTCTTCAATGGCTCGATTCACCCAATGAAGTGCCCTGTCAACGTTGCCAATATCCAGATTCATTTCCGCAAGTCGCACAAACCATTCTTGACGTAACTCGCGGTCAATAACCGGGTGCGCTAATTGAATAGCTGTCCACATCGCCGCGATGGCTGCGTGGTAACGATTTTCTTCCCAATAGGTATCCGCAAGTTTCCGACGAACAAGTTGATCCGTTGGTACCATCGCTGCCGCTTCTTCAAACCGATCGGCGGCCGCGTTGTATTGACCGCTCTTGTACAATTGGTCTCCTCCACGCTCAATTTCAGCCGCTGTTGTCAGGGTTTCAAGAGTGACCCTCGGTGAGAACAATCTGCAACCAGTCAAGCTCGATAGAACAGCGACAAGCGTAACAAATACAGCTAATTGTTTGTGATGTCGTGAAGGCATGAGACACTGGATTAGGACGTAAGTTTTTTCAAATGGAATATTTTTTGTGATGCGGTCAATTGCCAACATCCCCAAAAGCGTAGAAGATGGAAGAAAAGAATAATGGAACGTAGCAAATTCAAATTATCACCTCAAGATCAACTAATCATTGATTCGTCAAAATCCCCGGCGGAGTCCGTTTAGAAATGCCACAAACTTTTGAACAAGCTGAACTTAAATTTCTTTATCCTGAAAACTGGAAGATCATTGAACAACAAACCGACTCGTCGATCTGCCAAAGTGTAGCGTTACAAAACGAAGGAACGATTCAGTGGTCTGTCTATCGGTATGAGGGCCAGATGGACACCGAGGAATTGATTGGGCAAGCGGTACACGCAATCCATGCCGAATACGAAGAACACGAAGAAACGACTAGTTACCACATCAATGTCGGTGATGAAAAACTCGTTGGCATTCGTATGTTCTTTAATTATCTCGACTTTATTCTTTGTATGACCGCCGTAGCTATATTCAAGAACGATGCCACCTATCTGTTCGTGGTCCAAGCAGAAAGCCGTGAATACGATGAGAATGAAATCATTTTTGGAGCGTTAGCGACGAGCGTCTTGAACAACGCCTAGCGATAGTCATGCGTCTGGAGTCAGCGCATAAAAAAGGCCCGGTTGGATGCGGGAATCCAATCAGGCCTTCTTGTGTACTGTGGAAAATTGAACCAATCCCCATGAGGGATGTTATTTGGCTATCGTACACTGATAGCAATCTTTCTTAGGTCCACAGTAACTCAAACATTTTCCCACCAGGTTAGCTGGTGGTGATGCTGCAGGTTAACTTGGCAAAGCTAACATAGCAGATCTTTGTTTTACTGAAGTAGTATTAAAGCAACTACCGTGCCAAACATTGGCACATTCCAGAAAAATTCATCCGATGTCACGTATTACAGTGTTTTAAAGGGTTTTTAATCGGATCCTAAAAAATTGCCTCATACACGAAATCCCCAATAATGTAATTATTACAATTCCTTGGTAAGCATTACATTGTAAAACTTACAAACCATCACGGTTCATACGTGGCCATATTAATCGTTATACAGCGGCAAATGTCGGTAATGCACTTCCAAAGATAGCAGATTCATTGCGGTCACGTATAATCTTCCAGCGTGGGGTCCCCAGCGATCGGGAACTGGCTTACGAGGGTCCCAACTGCCAGCTAACTCTCCTTCTTGTTCCTGCCCATTTACTAGTAAGGGATGCAAGCGGTCATTCCATTTTTTCCAATGTTCCCCGCCCATGTGGTACATGAACTGCGTTGCATAGTACCAGTAGTATGTATCTCGCAAAGATGCCTCACGAGTTCTTCGAATCGAAGGCAAGTTTTCTTGTAGATACCGAGCACCCGCTATCGAATTGTCATCGTCTTTGTCCCAGCCTAAATATAGCCGCATCAACAAACCGACACTGGTCATCGTCTTCGTGGCGCTGCGACCTTGCGCCTGCCGAGTGTTAGCTGGTGCATAAGGATTGTAAGAATACAAAAACGGTTGATCTTTATCTTGCGAAGTATCCAACCAATTCTGAATACCTTCGAATGTTTCCTCAGGGACTTCGAGTCCCGCTCGGCGACCACTTTCAATCGCCATCAACATCCACCCCGTCACCGAAGTATCGGATTCGCGTCCCGGTGTATATCGCCACCCACCGCGTTCGGTATGTTGCGATTGCACAATAAAATTCAACGCTTGTTGCACGGAGTCTTTAATATCCGGATCCTGCGTCATGCCATAAGCTTCACACATCGCCAATGTCGCTATCGCATGACCGTACAAGCGGGCCACTCGATTCTCAGCCGTCCCTTGTGGCAGATAGTAATCACCGCTAGCTGTCTGGTGACTTAAGATAAAATTCAAGGCACCTGCTACAACTTCTTTATACTGATGTTCTTGGTGATTATACCCTGCTCCTTGAAATGCTAGCATGGCCAGCGCGGTTGCCGCAGTATCACTTTCGATCGCCGACACACCGTCGATCACTGCAAATTGTTGCAGCGTCCAGCTACCATCACGCTTCTGGAATCTCGCTAGAAACGCCAATCCCCGTTCAATCGCTTCTTCTGTTTCGGGACCTGCCGGACCATTTCCGCCACCCTCGCGATTCATCCGACCATCAAATGACTTCTTAGCCATTGTCGCATGGACATCAAGCGCGGGTAATCCCGACAGGGTCTCACGATTAAACCGCGACGAATTCAATTGAATCGTTGCATTAACAGTACTTGCTCGCCGATCTGCAATTCCTGCATCAGCTGCGATCTTCTCACCCAATCCTCCGAGTCCCTCAGTCGCTTCAACTTTCACCGGAGCCGCTTCCCCAAATGCTTGGGCGACCGGTCCCACTGTATACTCACCCGCTGGTTCATTCGATTCCACATTGCCCGGCGACGGCACACCGGCATCCGCCATCTCTGGCAAAGCAACCGCGACTGCACCTAAGTCACCCGCTAACGCCCCACCTTGCTGGCTACGAGCAACTTGGCTTCCGCTGCTTTGTCCTGTCGTTTCGGTGTCTCCCACTGCCGCATTGGATTGTTCACGGCGATTACCGACAGACCCCGCTTCAATGTTATTCTCGCCTTGAGCAACTTCAGCCCCTGCAGCAGCACCCACAGGACCCACCGTTGGTGGTGCTTGAACGCCACCAGCGATTTTCCCGACTGCATCATCTTGCGCAGCGACTTCCACGCCAGCGGCTACACCTGCCGATTCCTCAGCACCTTCAATCATCTCTGCGGATACCGTCGCGAGTGCATTAATAGGCGTCCCTTCGCTTACTCGTTGTGGCGAAGCAGTTCCGCCTCCGGCAACGGTTTCCCCAGCCGCAACATCTGCACTCGAGGCCTGCTGCGCTCGAGTTGTCGCTGCTGCTGTTACTTGCTGACCTTGGGGGCCATCCGTTGGCGAACTTTCAGACATCACGGCCACCGTTCCCGTACCTGTTTCAGCTCTTTGCACATCCGTCGCCGCACTCGTCACGGACTCAGCTGTCGCCGCCGTTGCCAGATTCATAGGCCCAGTTCCCGGCAGTGCTACTGCTACAACGGCATCGGCAGCACCGACATCACTGGCATTAAGCGCTGCATTTTGTCGTTCAGTGGCACTTCGGCCGGCTGCAGCAGCGGTCGACATTTCATCTTCATTTAAGGGACTCGCGGCACCTGCGGGCCCGCTGCGACTAGAGTCGTTACGTTGTACATCGTTTTGAGCAATCTGCGCCGACATTTCACCCGCTTCCAGCTCCGATTGATTCTCTGCTCGATCACCCACTAACGACTGTTCTGCACCAGCTTCCGCTCTCGAAGCTGTTTGATTATCTGCGGTCAACGCAGCGGCAGCCGTCTGCCCGGCGGAACCTTCAACGGATTCTGCCAACTCTGCTTGCGTCTTAGTTGCCACTGCTTCAAAGTTTTGGCCGGTCACTTTTCTGGCCACATTCGAGCTATCCGATTCATTGCTGAGTTGAGGTTGTCCTCCTCCGGCTGCACGGCTGAATTGTTCAGCTGCTTGTACTGCCGGTGCGCCCGTATCCGCCACAGCACTACCCTGTGCCGTATTTTGCGTACTCGCAACCGCATTGGTTGCTGCTGCACGTTGCGTAGAGGCCGAAGCATCCAAAGTTTGGTCTGCCGGCTGTCGCGATGCCAGCAACATTGCCTCGGCGTTCGTATTTGCTGGGCGAATCGCAGACGCAACATCCGCTTGTGTACGATTTCGTTGTACGCTGGCGACGTCGGACGACGAAGCCGCATTGGCATCGGTACTTCGCGTCGCTTCAGCGCGAATCGCTGCGGTTGCCGACACTTCGCTGCTGCTTTGGGCCGCCGCCGCAGCGGTTGATTGGTTACGTCCCGTCTTGCCACCGGTCGTGCCTTGTTGAGCTCGAGAGGTCGCCCGACTTGCTGCATCAAGTGACGGGTTTTGGTTAGTTGCAACACTTCTGGAATTTGCCGGAACATCCGCGTTGCTAGGCGAAGCCGTCGCCGCAGCCACTCGACTACTGCGTTGAGGCGAGTTATTACTTTGGCTCGTATTGGTCGCACTGACTTGATTTGCACTTTCCCGCCGCTGGGAAATTGTCGAACCCTCGTTCACTTGCGTCTGA
>JAYZBF010000134.1:0-15952 GCA_036338835.1 Planctomycetota bacterium | reverse complement strand
ATCCTCGTCATAATATTTCCTCAATGCGTGCCGTGCGGCGTGTGTTGTTTTACTGCTACGGCACCGATTTCGCGCCCCTGCGAAAATGGTCATTGCTGATAAGTTAATAAAGCGAAGTTGATTCTATTCGTATTGTTTTTTCAAACACTCCGACGACCCCCGGAATAAAAGTGACTTGCGTTGTGTATGTGCCATTATGCCACTCCGGTCGACTCCAATCAGGTCCTTTAAGTGTCGCATCGCGGTAATGTCCAGTAACCGTACCACTCCCATCGACGATGGTTCGAGTTTCATCTTCGATGTAGGAGATGCGGTACCAGCGAAAACAGGAGCCGATCTCTGAGTCTGCCGATAGCATTACCCAATCCCCGTGTTTCAGTTCAAGTGCCGCTGAGTTGGTGTGAGACAAGCTAACTTCGCCGCCACCAAATCCTCGGTTGAGGAACGTGATGTTTAACAGCCGTTCTTTTTATTCGTCCGCATTGGTATCGGTGTAGTTGATAAAGCGATTATTAAAGACAACCACCGAGAGCAAATATTGGTCGGTCGGTTCTAGCCGCCGGGCAGCCACATTCCTACGATTGCGGTTGGGAGTTAAAGTTGCCATCCAGCTGGTTTCTGCTGCGTTGAGGCGTTTGACATTTGCTTCGTCAAACTCATCTACAACCCCGTCATGATCATCATCGATACCGTTGGTCTGGCGAGGTGAGGTTGCATTGGCCGTGGCTTGATCCGTAATCCAAGATTGTTGAGGAAGTTCAGTAGCCGCGGTTGGGATGTTAAATACTAAATCATCTTTGATCGAAAATATTTCACGGCTTTGGAGCAGGTTCATTATATTCTGGGCTCCTGCGGGATAACCGATATTTGCGATTCCGGATGGATTGATGAGCGTCACTCGTCGCATTTGCCATGGCGCGATCCAATTTGGATTAGCAGAATCCGCTTGAATTCCGGGAAAACGGTTGGCCTCATGAATATTCGTAGTACCGTCGACGACCTGTTGAGCTATGAAAAATGGATCGATGCAGAATGAAGGACTCGGTTCGTCGTCGCCGTATCCGGCTTCTTCAATATTATCTGGTATTCCGTTGTTATCATCATCGGTCATGGCAGCGCCCCACCGGTTATCCATGCCTGGGCCATATAAATTGCTTGACAATACGGATGTAAAGGAATTAGTGCTCGGGTTATACCACAGCAGGCTATCGGGGCGTCGCATTTTACGAGTATCGAATTCCGCGACAGCATTGAGCCCCGCATTGCTCATGGCATCGGCTTCTAGTCCCTGAGTCATTTGAGACCCAGCGATCATAATCAGCCCTGCCACTCCAAGTAAACCGGTAACGATAATGCCCACGGAAAAAAGCACTTCGATGATGGTGATACCAGCTAAATGTTGTTTGCGGTAGTTCATGATTAGTTACCTTCACTTCCCGTACCACTGCGAACGAGTTGTCGAGCAGACGCAATTTTATCGAATACGGTAAGAGTGTTAGGATTGGATGAACTGGCGATGAATCGAGCGATGCTATCTACGTTTTCGCTGACGATAGTTCCGGTGCGGTGATCGATGGACACCCACCGATTACCCATATCCATAACATTTCCGATTTCGGTATCTGCTTGGATAAACTGTGCACTGGGAAATACTTGGTTTTGACGACCTACAAGCAGATGGACCCAACCGAGGGGACGACCAATCTTGCCGTTGAAAATAACGCTTTCAATTCCGCCACTTGGCTGGAACATAACAATCACTGGACGGTTTCCGTTAGCGACGTTTGTCAAAAATTCATTCCCGCCAGCGGTTGTTCCTGAAACACTTAAGTCAATGACGGAGCCAACGGGTAAATTCAGTGGCGGTACGAAGGTCTTGGTCGGTCGGCGATGTATTTGAAATGGAACCCCAGCAGGCGTGGTCGCTGCGATGGGAATCCGCGTGCCGTCACCGACTGGGTTTTCCGTAAGTACATAAACTGCGGTACTTGTGGCCAAGGTTCGCCGGGCTTCAAAAAAAGGACCGCGGTGGTCGAGTTGAATTTGAAAGTGATCGCCGGGGCGAATGAGCGGATTGAGCGGATTTCGTAACACGGAAGTCCATGGAAAATTGACTACCCAGGCACTTGCATTGACTGTGAGTTGCACGCGTGCATCTCGAACATCACCAGAATAGGGTAATGGAATTTCAGCGATATAAACCGTAACGGCATAGTTGGCATCGGCGGGTAAGGCGGAATTTAACGTTGCAGCGGCGCCTGCGATCGGAGGGATGGCTTCATTACGAAACCGCTCGATCCAAATACCGACGGGGCGTCCCATTTGTTGAGCACGTGCTTGGGCGCTACCGATATAAGCAGTAAGTTGTCGCTCTGCTTCATGTAATGCTCGGTTGCGGTTTTGATGTCGAATCGTGGGAATCATGACTGCGGTAAGAACCATGATGACCGCGATGACCACGAGTAATTCGATCATCGTCATAGCACGAGTCGATTGCTGGCGCAATTGACGGTTGATACGGTGTGGTTGCAAGTGTAGCAGCATTAGGGGTTCACCTCTATTTGTTGATTAGAGATGTTATCGGTCATGCCATCATGCACGAATGCGCCAAAGGTGTACGGGAATCCGTCAATATTGGTATCAGCATGTTCGACGTAAGGATCGTAGGGAAACGCTGAAGCTGAACCGGTGGCAATTTGTAGTGCTTGCGGTACCATGCCAGTTGTATTGGCGACAGTTAATTTATAGCTGAATCCTGCTACTCCCGGATTTGCCCCGAACCCATATGTACCAAATGACCCGTCACGACCGGATGACATGATCAGGGGAAAAAGATTAAAAGGATCATTACTGGGATTTGTGTCAAATAATCGAAAATCCGCTGCACCCATATCTGTAGCATCAGGTGAATTGGCGGCGTTTACTTTTTGGATATCTGAAAATGATCGATAATCATCAGATCCTAGGGATGTTGCTTCGCTACCATTATCAAGCACTCCATCGTTGTCGTCGTCCGTATTGGCTATTCCCCACCGTAAATCGACCCCTGTTCGCGCCGAGATTCCTGGAGCCCAACGCAAAAAGCCGAGCGGTTGATTAAAGCCATCTAAAATCTCCAGCATTCCATCCCCATCGGTGTCGCCGATTTCGCCGGGGAAAAAGAAATCTAGTGCACTGGAATCACGATCCTGCATAACCGAAAGTATCAAATATAAGCATTCGGCACCCTGATTCTGTTCAGTCCAAATATTTCCAAGGGATTCGTTATATACTTTTTTTCTGCGAAACGTTGCTGTGGTTGCAGGCAGTTGCATTTGAATGCCGCGGGGGAAGACGACGGGGTTGTCGGTAATGTCGGTAATACGATCGGGCATTTCGAGTCGCATTAGTTCACGGCGAGCGATCAATATTTGTAGTTTACGGGCGTTAATATTGAGTTGTGTCGGCGCTGGACCGAGTGAATTGAATTGTACCGGCAATGGTTTATGTAGCAGTTCGTCCCAACGTTGCATGATCAGCTGATCAATTTTTTTAATTTGTTGTTGGCAGCGTCCTTTTTTCGTACTGGCTTGCAGTTCCGTGAGAGCGACGAGCATAGCAGCTGACAATAGCAAGATGATCGCCATCACGGCCAATAACTCGATGAGTGTAAACCCAACAACTCGGCGCAGCGCGCTGGTTCTTAGCGTTAGATCTTGATTGGAATTAGGTGAATAGTTTGGCATGAACTTCTTAACGTCTGATGAGCTAGTTTCCAGTGCCCCTGGAACTTGTATCGTAGTCGATAACGGTTGAGTGATTATTGAATATCATCTTCTAGTGTGCCTCGACTGAAGCTAGTGATATTTGAGTTATCCCCATCGCTGTAATAAACACCACTAGGATATTGCTTGTATTGAGGTGGATTCAAGTTATTACCGAAGTCATTATCAAGTCCGGCAGCGATGATTTGGAACGTATCGGAATTGGCCCATTTGTAGGTATAGGCATCGGCGGCAGTTGCTTGTCGGACTTCATCGCCGCGATAGGGTCTAGCTATTCCGGTGATAAATGTGACTGGGTGGTTATGTGAGTTTCCGGCGCACCAATCCGCTGGTGGATATTGAGCAGGAGGTACTGCATTCCCGTTGTAGGTATAGATAGCACGCGGCATGTACGTTCGTGAGTCGAAATAGACAAATGGTGCGTCAGAGCTTTTTGGAAAGTACACTGGAAAAATGTCCCGCTCTGCAGCGGCTTGATTGTGTAGCCCCGTTTCATCTGTCGACTGCGATACGAGAATGGGATTACTCGCCGTGCCAATATTAATGGTTGTGGAATCGATGGAAAGGCGAGCAGGATCAAATTCGAACAAACCAAGACTGCGGTTACCTGTGAGTGGACCACCCTTGCCTGTAAACGGAAAGCGAGGGTCGTCACTAAATCCACCGAGGAAGAACACTAGGGCTTCGGCAGCGTCTAATTTCGTAACCGCAGGATTATGAGAATCTAAGATTAGTGAATTAAGATTAGCGATTTCTTGTGGTGCGATACGCGGGAAAGCGATTCGGATGTGTCGTTGGAAAACGACTGCGTTACTACCATCGGGCGGGTAATCTCCAAACTTCTGTTTGTATGTCTCAATTGCCGCTTTCAGGTTTTGAATTTCCATAACCGTAGCGGTGACTTGGCCTCGGCGGCGCACAACACCAATCACGGGAACCAATATTCCAGCGAGTATGGCAATGATGGAAATAACGACTAGGATTTCTATGAGCGTCATCCCGATACGGTTGCGAACACGAGGGCGTATATTGTTGAATGTATTAGTTTTCATGAAATATAGATTTCCGTTAAACGAGTGTTTCCATGCGTTTTACTTCAGTCGCATACTGCTTCAATTATTAACGTGTGTATGTTGTATTTCTTCAGTTTATTGGTGTTTGTCCCATAATCGGCTCAAACCAAGCAATGTGTTGATTGATATTATTGTTTAGGAACCGGACAGTTTTTCCATCAAGGAAATTAGCGGAATAAACAACGAAACGACGATAAATCCAACGGCGCCACCGAGAAACAAGATCATCATTGGTTCTATGAGGGCCATAAGTCCATCGGTTGCCGTACGCACTTCTTCGTCGTATTGGTCAGCAACTTTGTATAACATCGTATCGAGTTCACCCGTTTCTTCACCCACGTCAACCATGTTGACAACGAGTGAGTCAACGAAGCGGCGTCTCATTTTGAGCAGGTAAACCAACGCCCCCAAAACACACCCAATGGATGAAAACATCATTCCGAGTGTCGGCATGCCTTCTCCAGGGATAATCATGATGATTAATCCTGTTAGTGAGCCAAAGAACAGCCAGAAGAAAAGCGCCATCGGGTGAAAGGTTGCACGGGCATTTTGACCTAGTGGCACTGCCAGCGGCTCACCTTCACGAATCCCAGAAGCGACTCTTGAGTAGAGTTGTTCAAACATACCGTTGCCGGCTGTGTCACGACAGATTGTTAGTGCTTCGAGGATTGGTACGCCTGATGAAATGAGTGTTGCTAGCGTCCGAGTGGTACGAGCCATACAGTTTTTTTCGACAAGTTTCCCGATGATAGGAATCTGTAACATGAACAAGTCCCAACCGGTCCGTCCGTATGTAAATTGGCGCAGCAAGACGATAAAAATTATGAGCCCCATCGGTATTAAGAGAAACAAAAACCAGAGTTTAAAAATTGCGTGTGAAATCGCAATCAGCAGTTTAGTTGCCGCGGGCAGTGGCAACTCAAAATCGATAAACATCTCTTCAAATGTTGGCACGATAAAAATCATAATACCTGTCAAAATCAGTGTGGCCACGATAACCACGATGACTGGATATATCATGGCACCGATAACTTTACGGCGGAGCGACATAGCGCGTTCTTTAAATTCGGCTAACCGCTGTAGGATAATTTCTAGTGCACCACCAGCCTCGCCGGCTTTGATCATATTAATGTACAGCCGATCGAACATGCGTGGACATTTAGCCATCGCTTCGGAAAGAGTATCTCCGGCTTCGATATAATCACATGTATCGATAATGGCGTTTTTGAGCTTTCCGCCTTTTTGTTGTTCTTCGAGAATCTGTAAACTACGTAGAATCGGTAGACCGGCGTCTTGCAGAATGGATAATTGGCGAGTGAAGGTGGTTAGATGTTTCATCCCACCGCCACCCATAGCGAGTGTTTTTTTGCGGTTTCGCGTGCCCAATGTGGCATCAGCGGTAGTTCGTTTTACCGCGAGTTTGGTAACAAAGTAGCCCATCTGACGGATGGTTGTATGCGCATCGTCTTCTGTAGGCGCATCGACGACGTCTTTGATGACCTGGCCGGTAGGATCGAGTGCTTCAAATTGATACGTAGGCATATTGTTACTCTTGTTAATTTAAAATGCACTTCAAGGGGCATTTGTGGCTCGAAATCGAGTTGAAGTCATTTTTTATATTTTATGCATTAGGAGGTGGCTAGTGGCAGTAAAAAGAACAGTGGTTTGTTGGTTTATACGTCGACAATCGTTTCTCTGACTACTTCTTCGGCAGTGGTAATACCTTCCCACATCGTATTCATTCCTGCTTCGCGAAGTGTTACCATGCCAAATTCTTCGGCACGTGTTCGGAGTTCATCGGTCGACGCTTCGGACATTATCATCTCGCGTAATGCGTCATTCATGACCATCAATTCGAACAACCCAACTCGGCCACGATAACCGGTGTTATTGCAATGATCACAACCGCTACCGCGATAAAACTTGCGTTCGCCGAGGTCTTCGCCGGCGAGGTCGAGTTGCACGATCATTTCTTCGGATTGCTCGACTTCTTCGCGACAGTGATTACAAATTCGTCGCACGAGTCGTTGAGCTAGAATCGCTTCGACGGTAGCCGTGATCATAAAAGTAGGAATGCCCATGTCCTTCATCCGAGTGATCGTACCGGGGGCATCATTTGTATGTAGTGTACTAAAGACTAAGTGGCCGGTGAGCGACGCCTGAACGGCGATTTCACCAGTTTCAAGGTCGCGAATTTCACCGACGAGGATTTTGTCAGGGTCTTGTCGCAATATGGCCCGCAAACACGAGGCAAACGTCACCCCGACGTCGGTATTAATGGGAACTTGAATGATACCGTCAATATCATATTCAACGGGGTCTTCGGTCGTAATGATTTTGTCTTCGATTACGTTGAGTTCTGATAAAGCAGAATAGAGTGTCGTTGTTTTGCCGGATCCAGTTGGTCCTGTTACTAGCACGATCCCATTGGGCTTTTCGATGACTTTTCTAAAGCTAGCCATCATTTCGTCATCCATGCCGACATTTTCAAGTTCTAGCGAGACGACACTACGGTCCAAAATTCGCAAGACAACTGATTCGCCAAACATCGTTGGAAGAACACTAACCCGCAGGTCAACAGGGTGACCACCGACAACCAATTCGATACGTCCATCTTGAGGCAACCGCCGTTCAGCGATGTCCAGATTGGCCATCACCTTGATACGGGTCGTGATCGCGAACGCTAAGTGACGAGGTGGTGGTACCATTTCGTACAATACCCCGTCTGCTTTAATTCGAATGCGGAATTCATCTTCAAATGGTTCGAAGTGAACATCGGATGCGTGATCTTTAATTGCCAGCAGTAGAACCATGTTGAGTAATTTTCGCACGGGTACACTATCGGCCAAAGCTTCAGCGCCGGTTAGGTCAATGGGTCCGGTCGTCAGCGCTTCGATTTGCTGCTTCAGTTCATTATCTTCTTCTAGGTCAGCAACAATTCTTTCGATAGTTTCCCGCTTCGAGTCATAGAACTCCTCGAGCATATTATCGATTTCGAGTTCGGTACAAACGACTAATTGAATATCTCGACCTAGAAAGGTTCTTAATTCGTCCGCGACTGTAATGTTTTCGGGGTGCGAGACCGCAACCGTTAACATATTTCCAGTGAGTTGTACGGGCACAGCGCGATACATTTGCGCCATGGTTTCACTGATTTCGTCCAATATTTCTGGGGCGATGGAGATCTCGCCAAGGTCAATGATTTGCAGGTCAAATTGTTCAGCCAAAGCTTGGACAAGTTGGGTGTCAATCACTAATCCCATATCTTCAGCGACTTTACCGATTTGAACACTCGGTTGTTGTGCGTGTTCTTCGACAAGCATTTCCAATTGGCCGTCATCAATGAAGCCCATGTCGACAAGGATTTGTCCAAGTTGTCGTGCCATCGTGTTATCGTTTTCTGTTAGTGATTAGATGTTTTGGTTTAGAGCGTTGCGTTAGTTCGGTTGTACTTGAGGGCCTTCGGTTGTTTCACTTTGTGCGTATTGAGCTGCGACAATACGTTTTGCGAGTTCATCTGGATTGTTTGCTTTTAATAGCAACTCGTTGACTTCGACTGTTTGGCTTTTCCACAGATCAAATAGGGCGTCGTCCATTAATTGCATTCCGTATTTTGCTCCCGTTTGTATGGCAGAGTTGATGCGGAACGTTTTGTTTTCTCGAATCAAGTTGGCGATGGCGGGTGTTACGAGCAAAGTTTCGTAAGCGGCGATTCGACCGCCGCTTATCTTCGGCAGCAGCGTTTGCGCGAGCACACCGATGATGGATGTTGATAACTGTGTGCGAATTTGATCTTGCAGGTTACCGGGGAAAGCATCAATGATTCGGTTGATAGTTCCTTGAGCACTATTTGTATGTAGCGTACCGAAGACGATGTGCCCCGTTTCGGCAGCAGTAATCGCTGCTTCAATTGTTTCTAGGTCACGCATTTCACCGACGAGAATGACATCGGGGTCTTGCCGCAAGGCACGACGAATGGCGTCAGAAAACGAAGGGGTGTCGACTCCGATTTCACGTTGATTAATGGTTGATTTAATATGTTCGTGATAGAACTCGATCGGGTCTTCAATCGTGATAATGTGATGGTCAACGGTCTCGTTGAGATAGTTGACTAAACTTGCTAGCGTTGTACTCTTACCGGATCCTGTTGGCCCAGTTACTAAGAAAAGACCGCGCGGGCGGTTTACACATTGAATAATGGCATCACTGAGTCCGAGTTGCTCAGGCGTCAATTTGTCATTAGGTATTTGTCGTAGGACCATAGCAATGTTACCGCGTTGTTTAAATACGGAAACACGAAATCTGGCGGCTTCGCCAAAAGCAAATCCGAAGTCGGCAGAGCCCTGTTCTTGCAGCTCACGCTGACAGCGGTCTGGTGTGATACTCTTCATCAACGAAACTGTATCATCGGCATCGAGAACTTTGGTTTCGAGCTTGCGCATCCGGCCGTGCAATCGAAACACAGGCGGTTGCCCAACGGTAATGTGAATATCACTCGCACCTTGTTTAACGCAGGCACTTAACAGCTTGTCGATGAGGACGGTTGCCATGATCGGTTTTCTTTATAAATGAATGGTTTGAAATTATGGAAGAAAAGTGGTGTGCAAAAATATGATATTGATTATTCGTCTTGTTCGGTACGTTTGGTGACACGGTAAACTTCTTCTAGTGTTGTGATCCCATCCAAAACTTTCAGTAGTCCATCTTGATACAGAGTTGTCATACCTTGTTTAATTGCGAGGTCACGAATTTTCGAGGTTGAAGCATTTTGGAAGATGAGTTCACGAATAGGCGGGGTTAAACGCATGATTTCATATACGGCGATTCGGCCACGATAACCACTGCGATTACAGTGGTTGCAACCCTCGCCTTTCATGAGCTTTGCGCCTTCGAGCATCTCGGGGGTGATACCGGCTTGAGTCAAGACTTCGGGTGGATAAACCAGAGGTTGATTGCAACGGTCGCATATGACGCGAACTAACCGTTGAGCTAAAACAGCGATCACGCTTGAGGCAACGAGGTAGCCTGGAACGCCAATATCGGTCAGTCGGCTAATGGCACTCGGTGCGTCGTTTGTATGGAGCGTGCTGAACACCAAGTGACCGGTAAGTGAAGCTTGGATACCCATTGAGGCAGTTTCGTGGTCCCGCATTTCACCGACGAGGATAATATTTGGAGCTTGCCGTAACATGGATTTGATGATGCGGGCAAAGTCTAAGCCGATGTCGTGTCGTACTTCGGTTTGGTTGATACCTGGTAAGTAATATTCAACGGGCTCTTCGGCCGTAATGATCTTACGATCTGGGCGGTTCATGGCATTAAGTGCAGCGTATAGAGTCGTTGTTTTCCCTGAACCCGTTGGCCCTGTTACTAGAACAATTCCATTGGGGCGCTTGATCAGTTCGGTAAAAGTGCGGAAGTCTTTTTCACCGAGTCCTAATTGTCGCACGCCGATCTTGATGTTATCGGGGTCGAGTAAACGCATGACGACACTTTGACCGTGATTCGTTGGCAAGACGCTCACTCGCAGATCTAACGTTTTGCCACCAGCGGTGATCTTGATACGTCCATCTTGAGGTCGACGGCGTTCAGCAATATCCATTTTACCGAGAATTTTTATGCGTGAGAGAATCGCTCCTAGCAGACGTCGAGGGGGACTGTCGCGCTCGATCAATCGTCCATCAATTCGGTAGCGAATACGGATGCGATCTTCAAAAGGTTCAATGTGTACGTCCGATGCACGCAGTTGCACCGCTTCGGAAATCATGAGATGTACTAATCGTACAATCGGACCGGTAGTATCCTCATCATCTCCGACGACATCTGAACTGTCTTCGGTTTCAGTAAAGTCGATGGCGGTGTCAGTAAACTCTTGCAACATTGAGTCAGCGGACTCACCATCGATTTGACCATAATAACGGTTGATGGCTTCGAGAATATTTTCACGGGGGGCGAGTGCTATTTGAATTTGCCGATTCAAAATAAAACGAAGCTTTTCGATAGTCTCAACATCGAGTGGATCGGTGAGCAACACTTTTAACGCGTCGCCTTCAAGTGACAGCGGTAACGTAGCATTTTCTCGCGCGATTGTTTCGGGCACGAGTTCGATGATATCTTCGTTAATCTTTACTTCGTCAAGATTAACGAAGTCCAAATTGTGGTATTCTGCCATCGCTCGGCAGACATCAGAGCCCGTTACATAATTAAGTGATATTAGCGCCTCACCTAATGGTTTATCGTTACTACGAGAATATTGTTCTGCTTCGGTAACTTGATCCGGACTGACTAGACTTCGCCGGAGCAGGATTTCTACAAATTCGCTTGTGTGTGATGCCATGTGTGATCCGCGGATTCCTAAAGTGCTTGCCGGTCCCTAAAACGCTGCTCGCTGCAATGGGTAATCTAATCTGTTCAAGTTGTGTCTGGTTTAAACCGCTTACTTCAATCTTAATAGTAGGCAGTAGATGAAAGTTAATATTGTGTTTTTTCAATACAGTTTAAAAGCAGATGCAATTTGTTTTTAATGTAGTTAGTGTAACTATATATAGAGATACACATCAAAATATAGAGATACACATCAAACTCCGTTCCCAACCGAGTCTGATATTTAAATCGGCTTTTATCGTTCCGTATAGATAAGTAAAATTCGACGACTGTCACAATATATAATGATTTACGGCACTGTCAGTTGTCAATTGATTAGGTTGAGCTTTTTGCAGTCTTCCCTGTTGCTTTAGAAGTTGAAAATAATGAAAAATTGCCGCAAAATCACCTTTCGACGTGTCTCACCGGCGATTAAACAAGTATCAATAAGCCTCTATACAAAGGCATACTAGGTTAATGAGACGGTTTATGGCTTGTTTATGGCTTGTTTATGGCTTGTTTATGTTGAGTCGGAAGTGGCGATGTTTCAATCAAACGGACTTGTTTTCGTAGGCGTTTTGCTAAACGCCGTAACTCCCGGGCGTCTTCAGTATTTTTCATTATTTCAAGCTGGTTGGACCGCTGATCCAGTAATAGGCTGGTGTGACGCAATGCATGTACTAACGGATCGGATCCCAAGAATATGGGGGACAGAGGTGTTTCGAAAGTAGCCGTTGTGACATTTGGTGGGTTCTTTGGGGTATTGCTTGGCCGAGTTGATTCCAACTGCTGTAGCGCCTGTCTAAATTCTGCTTCCGATGCCCCATCAGCTTTATCTAGGAAAGAACCTTGTAGCCCAAGCCCCAGTTGTTGGCGAAGCTTAATGACTTGTTCGATTTGGGCAGGTGTCAGAGGAGTTTCCGGTGGCTCGGTGGCCGTGGCCACGCCACTAAGCAGAACGGTAACAAACAGGCATAGATATCGCATGGCAAATCTTTTGTTTCTGTAAGAACGCAGTTTTGGTTTCGACGGATTATAGAACTTATTGATGTTTTGAGGCAAGCGGACCCGCATCAAAACCTCGATCCCCAGTGGCCCGCGACCATTCATGACCATTTGCGGCATGTCGATCGTGAAAATCCGCCAATTTGATTCACACATGTTCACGATTGAGAACATTGCAAATTTTCCTACCCGTAGTACTGAGCGGGTAGTTATCAAGTTCAGCGAGCGACACCCATTGAAGAGTTGGATTCTTAGCGGTTTGATCGCGTTTCAGTTTTGCGGAGAAGCAATTTAGCGTAATCCGGTATTTAGTGACACCATGTTTGATGCTCGTCAACGGAATAAGGTCGTCAATTTCAACGTATGCTAAGTCGTGTGTCTCCGCGGCGATTTGTTGTTGTTCCGACGTAGTTAACTCTTGGCTGCATTGGATGTTACATTCAAACCGCGGGAAATCCCATAGTCCGGCCCAGCGTTGGTTTGCTTCGCATTGCCGCAACAAGACACGATGTCCGTCGCGATGTTGCACGACGACTGCAACCTCTTGAACCTGTTCAAATTCTATTTTCTGTTTTGGTTTTGGTATTTTGTCAAACGCTTGCGACACGAAGGTGGGGCAAAGAGTACGTAACGGACACTCGTCACACGCGGGAGATTTGGGTTTGCAAATCAGACTGCCAACTTCCATCAGAGCTTGATTGAATTCACTGAGATGTTTGTAAGGTAAAATCCAAGTGGCAAACTCCCAGAATAGTTTCTGTGTTTGCATAGCCGTCACCTCGGTCGACACATGCAGTAGTCGAGCAAAAAGTCGAATTGTATTGGCTTCGACAATAGGGTGCCGTAGTCCCAGTGAAATTGAAAGAATAGCTCCAGCAGTGTAGCGGCCAATGCCGGGCAGCGCGAGTACTTCCGGGAACGTTGTTGGAAAACAACCGCCATGATTTGTCATGATAGTTTTTGCCGCGAGGTGCATCTGCCGAGCGCGACGGTAGTAACCGAGGCCTTCCCAGTATCGCAGGACTTCTTGTTCCGTAGCAGATGCTAATGTTTGCACATCAGTAATTTGTATTAAGAAACGTTGGTAGTATTCAACGACCGTAGCTACTTGGGTTTGTTGCAGCATGATTTCGCTGACCCACGTCTGATAGGGAGTCGGTGCATCACGCCAGGGAAGATCACGAGCGTTGCGGCGAAACCAATTTAAGAGTTGGCGTCGTAGTTTTCGCCGCCAAGCTAGATCCGGAAATGGCACAGATTCAGCATGTTTAGCGCAATCATTTTTTATTGCCATGCGGAGTTTATTTCTATATGTTTTTCGAGTTGATTTTCAGCTTTGAGCATCGTGCGGCGGCTGTTAACCAGAAAGTTAAAAAACGACTCCACGAGGGCTGCTCGTAACTGGGGCCTAGCTTGTTGCCACGTTCGTGTTCCCACTTTGATCGAATTACAGCGGAGGATGTGGACGCCAAATTCACTTTCAAAGGGAACGCTGACTTCTCCTACCTCCAACGCAAAAGCGACATTAGAGAATTGTAGTGGCATGCTGCCTCGATATTTAATTGAGCCAACAAGACCTCCGGTCTTACCGGTCGGACTGATGGAATATTTCTTGGCAGCGTCTGAGAACGAGATCGTGTTGGATCGGACGTCTTGGGTAATTTGTTTCGCTAGGTCTTGGGTTGCTTTTTGTTTGGCCGGATCCGCTGGGTGTGACGCTAACAGAATCTGAGAGATTTCGGATGTTGTTCCATCGAATTGAGATTTGTAGTCAGTAAAGTACTTCTGTAAATTGGCATCCGACATATATCTATTCAAATAGCGATTCCAAGAGATTTGCCAGTCAATGCGATGCTTCAGTTCTCCCCGTGAAATGCCTTGCTCACGCAGGTAGTCATCGAGAGATTGTTGTTTAAGTTTCAGCCGTTTCTCGAGGCGAATGATTGCCAGTTGAATGTCGTCGTTACTGGCCGCAATCTTACTGTGGTGCAGGTACTCGAGTGCGAGGTGTCGATCGATGGTCTTAGTAAGCAACTCACGGCGTAGTTTTTGGTAGCGATCGGATTTGTGATCGAGATTGGGGATCAGCAGTTCAATTTGTGCATTAATTGCTGATGCATAAATTGGTTTGTGATTAACTGTTGCGGCGATTTCGCGTGCGTTGTCAGTTACAGTGGTTGCTGGCGTAGGGGCAACAACGATTGCTGCTGCGGGGGATTGGAGCAGCAGGCAGGTAACGAATACCAGCCAGGATAGTCGGTAACTATTGAATCGTATCAAATTATGGAAGTGGGATATCATGGATCTCAAAGTTTATTTGTTTGTGCAGTAACAATGCCGGAGTGTGATAATTAAATTTGAGTTTTGACAGAGGTGCTGTGCAATCAAACCAAAATAGGTAAGTCACCGATTGGGTAGTTTGTTGCAGGGTCTTGCGGTTGGGAGTCCCGAGTACCCGTAGCCCGTCGATCGACAAGAAGGCAGCGTTGTGATTTAACCACCCTCGGTGTGAGGCAAATGCATCACCAGCATCGGCATAGGTTATCTTGACATGAACCCCAATGCGTTTTTCCATGGCAACAGCTTGTTGTAATTCGACGATAACTCCGGCACGTCGCTGTTGTGTGGGCGTTGCTTGTGTTTTTGGATTTAACGAGAAACTGAACGGTTCGTGGCGGCCAGGTAGCACAGCAGTCAGCGTTCCGACGGCCGAAGCTAATTTTGTTGCATCTTTATCTGGAAGTTCTAATGGGATTTCAATTTTCACAGACGACGCGGTGCCTTCTACGTTCAAAGTGCGTTCACCGGAGAGGTGGGATTTGATTTTGTGTTGTTGGTCATCGATAGCGGAAATCGATTTGCCGTCGATGGTCAAATACAATGGTCGGATTCGTGGTTCCCAACTGATTTGAAAGGTCAATCTGGATTGTTGGGTAACGGTCAGATTGGTTGCCGCTATTCGAAATATTCCGGCATAAGCAACATGCTTACGATTGGTCGGTGTTGTGGAATAATCGGGTCCGATAAGTATCTGGTTGCGATGCGGTGACTTGCTTGGATAATCAACGAGATTTGTTTTATTGAGGACAATGTCGAGAGCCTGCAGAAAAGGTGTCTCTTGAATGTCTAAGTCGACCTTCGTAGCTTGGCCATGTTGAGTGGCGACTTGGTTTGAAGTCTGGCTTTCAAATTCACGTAAAATATCAACGAGCGAATAAGATCCTTGCAGTGTGACGTTGCTTGGGAGAGTGGTCAATTTTGCGATTTGCCCATACAGCGTTTGCCGAATGCGCCGCAGTCGTTTTTTGACTTCCGCGGAAAGTTGTTCGGTTTGGCTTGGCAGTAAATCAAGAATTGCTGGGCCTTTGTTTATCAAAGCCCTTTCAGCTGCTTGTCTCTGACTCAACTCCGGACTGTCTAAAACTTGCACCGCACGTTTCACAAAGACCGCCAATTCCATGTCGGTGGTGGCCGAACAGGTTATCCATGAATTGCATGATAGTGCAGCTATCAGCAACAGTTGCCATACAAGTTTGTGGTTTGGTGTGCATACCATAGATGTATTATAGATTTACGCGACGGAAAAACAAACTGTAGTGGCATTCCTCTACGGCGCCATTTATAGAAATATGTTTATCGAATTTGCACAGCGTTTAATCACGTTTGGTTTGCCCTGAGATGTAGATATTATCGCCGAGTGTTTCGAATTGTGGATTGATTAGATTTAGCGCATTTGCCATGTGGTCG
>JAYZBF010000133.1:0-7661 GCA_036338835.1 Planctomycetota bacterium | reverse complement strand
GAATCTTCATTTGACATATTTCTGCGATATTTGATCCACCAACGAACGTAGCTAACGCTTCAGTATTGAGTCGATCCCCATTGCAATGTGTACACCGCCGGTAACTGCGCCAACGACTCAAGAATACTCGAAGGTGCATTTTATATTTTCGTTTTTCCAGCCATGCAAAAAAACCATTCAACCCACCAAACTCTCGCTCCTGGATTCCTTCGTGAATTATCTTTAAGTGCGCCTGTTTAAGTTCACGAAAAGGGACGTCAACGGGCAAATCGTAGTCTTCTGCTAACGCCAGCAGTTCATGCCGCTCATGTTCATAGGCCGGCGAATTCCATGGCGCAATGGCGCCTTCTCGAATCGTTTTGCTTTCGTCGGGAACAATCAACTCCATATCGTTATGAATGACGTTGCCAAATCCCTCGCACGTTGGGCAGGCACCAAGTGGACTGTTGAAACTATACAATCGAGGTTGTGGAGATGAAAATTCTCTTTCGCAGGACTTACATTGATAACTGTCGCTATACCGCCGCTCACACCATGACCTCCCGTCAAGCATGCGTATTTTATCAATTTTGCTCTCATCGCTTAAATCAGACGCCTCACTTGTATCCTGTTCGACAAGCACTACACACATCTCACCAGGTTGTGCAAATGCCGTTTCTAATGAGTCCTGAAAACGCGTTGGTGACTCTTTTGCTGCAGGCACTGACAAGCGGTCCACTACAAAAATCAATTGCACTGATCCTATTGGCCGAGCAAACTGCTCGCAACAGTATTGCACAACCTGCTGCATTTGATCATCTAATTTGACCATTACGTCACCCGCAATGACGCGCACAAAACCATTTTCAAGAAACCCCGCAAGCGATTGTTCGATTAAATCGGATAGATCGGAATCGGTAACCTCAGATTCTCGTAACAAATCCTGATGATTAATGGTCGCCGTAAAGCCCACCATACAACGGGTATTTGGGAAGGTTAACGCGAGTTGCTTGGCAACGGACTCGGCGGAATCCTGTTGTACGGTACGGACGCATTGAGGACAAACAATTGTTCCAATTTTAGCAAACAACAAACGCAAGTAATTGGCGGTTTCGGTAGCGGTTCCAATTGTAGAACGACTGTTGCGATTGGTTGTTTTTCGAGTAACCGCAACGGCCGGTGGGATGCCTGTGAGACTCGTCGCCGTTGGCTTTCCTAGGCGATCAAGGAACTGACGCGTATACGCGGAAAAACTTTCGATGTATCGCCGTTGCCCCTCGGCATAGAGTGTGTCCAAGGCCAAGCTGGTTTTGCCACTACCGCTAACACCGCAAAATGCGATCAGCTGATTGTGCTGAAAATCGATATCGATGTGCTGTAAATTGTGTACCGCAACACCACGCAACTCGATGTCGCGCAGATTGGCTTTCGGTGCCTTGGTACGTCCCGTCATCTGCTGCAAGTCCCCTTTGCCGAGGATATTGGCCTAAAGTTAATCCCTCATAATAGATTTTTTGGAAGCATATTACCAGCACCACCTTTACACGCTACGAATCAACGTGAATGAGGCCGTGAATGAACGCGTAAGTTGCGTTTGATTGTCAGCCCCGAGTTTACCGATTACGTACTTCGCTTATAATAAATGAGGAAAACCACTTCAAATTGCATTCAAATCTGTCTCCTATCATTAAGGCCTATCGACGTGTCCACAGAATCTAACAAACCGACACCGAAAAAGAATGTGTTTTACTTTCTTCTCGTTGCCACAGGTATCCTGTTCGCAACTACCGCCTGTGCCTACGGCGTGATGACGGTGACGTTTATTCAAGCAGCTGAGATGACCAACCATTTATCGCCTGAACCAGTTACTCAACCACCTTTAATACAGTTCTTAGATACAAATGGGGTTGACCTTATGATTTACGAACTGGGTGTGTTATGCTTTTTCTGTGTTGCAGCGATGGTATTAGACGAAGTTCGCGATCGTCGCACAGCGAACAATGAAGCAAGTAACGAAGCAAGTGATGAAGTGCAATCGGACGAACAGCCCGATGTGCAACCCGACGTTGAGCAGGAGACATCGAGTTGACCACCGAAATCCAACAAACGATGGCTGATTTACAGCTGCAAATAGAACACCACAATCAGCTTTATTATATCGACGCTGCTCCCGAGATATCAGATCTCGAATACGACAAACTGCTCGCTCAATTAGCAGACCTCGAGAAACAGCACCCCGAGTATGCGCGAAGCGATAGCCCGACTCAAAAAGTTGGCGAGCAAACGGTCGAATCACTCCAATCCATCACACATCGCATACCAATGCTGTCGATTGACAACACTTACAATATCGAAGAACTCAATAAATTCGGGCAACGCACATTGGATTTACTCGGCGACCAGGACGCTCACTGGGTTGTGGAACTAAAAATAGACGGAGTAGCAGCGTCTGTTATTTACGAAAACGGAAAGCTTGCACGAGCGGTTACTCGCGGCGACGGTAAAGTTGGTGATGACATCACTCACAATATCCGCACGATTAAAAACCTACCCGCTGAGCTTATCGGCGACCACGTGCCAGCCATACTTGAGGTCCGCGGCGAAGTCTATATGACCAATCAAGACTTAGCGCGAATCAATGAACGCCAACAAGAACAGGGCGGAACATTATTCAAAAACACACGCAACGCCACCGCGGGCAGCATCCGTCAATTAGACAGTGCTGTTTGTGCTCAACGTCACCTGCAGATGTTTTGCCACGGTATTGGGTACTGTGAAGGAATCACAGCGACTAACCATATGGAATTCTTGGACGAAATACGCAGCTATGGATTACCCGCATCACCGCTAGTCGAGAGTTTTCCGACTTTTGCAACTGCGGTGGAACATTGCCAACATCTAACGACACAACTACAAGACATCGACTTTGAAGTCGACGGCATTGTGCTGAAGTTAAACGACATTGAACAACGGTCACAACTTGGCAGTACTAACCGCAGTCCTCGCTGGATTGTCGCTTACAAATGGGAACGCTATGAAGCAATTACTCTCTTAAAGGAAATTCGAGTGCAAATTGGCAAGACCGGCACAATTACTCCCGTCGCTGAACTCGAACCGGTGGAATTGGCGGGCACAACCGTCAGTCGCGCAAGTCTACACAATGCCGATGAAATCTCACGCAAGGATATCCGAGTAGGAGATGTCGTAGTTGTTGAAAAAGCTGGGAAAATCATTCCGCGGATCGTACGAGTCGAAATGCATGAAAGAACAAACAAGCTTCCAGTTTTTGAGTTCCCAACTTCTTGCCCTGAATGTGAAACAACACTCGTGCGGGATGCCGGCGGCGTTTATATTCGCTGTCCCAATTATGACTGCCCCGCCCAATTGCGGGAACGCCTCTGCTACTTTGCCGGTCGCACTGCCATGGACATCGAAGGCTTGGGGGATCGACTCGTTGAACAATTGGTCGAAGCGAAATTAGTAAAAACATATGCTGATCTCTATCGCATCACGACCGATCAAATTGCCGCGCTTGACCGCATGGGAATGAAGTCAGCACAGAATGTCGTTGAGAAGATCGAGCTTAGTAAACAGCGGGGCCTAGATCGCTTACTCAACGCCCTCTCCATTCGACATGTGGGCGCTACAGTAGCAGCACTTTTGGCCAAAGAGTTTGGTAGTATCCAAAGTCTCAGCGAAGCAACGGCCGCAGAACTCGGTAATGTAGAAGAAATCGGGGATATCATCGCTGAAGGTGTGTTTGAGTATCTGCATACACAACCCGGGATCGACATTGTGGCGGAGTTGGCTGAAGTTGGTGTCCTGCTCGAATACGATCAAATAGAAAATGCGCCCGCGAGTAATTTACTTGCGGATAAAACGTTTGTTGTCACTGGAACCTTGACTAATTTCACTCGCGGCAAGATGCATGAATTGATTGTCGAAAACGGCGGTAAAACTTCAAGCAGCGTCTCAAGCAAGACTTCTTTTTTGATCGCTGGTGAAAATGCCGGCAGTAAACTAACAAAAGCAGAAAAACTAGGGATCACGGTGTTGTCCGAAAGTGATTTCGAAAACATGTTAAAGTAACGGTTCCCACTTCCTCTAACCTTTAAAATCACGTGCCAGATCCCGCCTCTCAAAACAATCGCTACATTCGCCAAAGTGGTTTTGCACCTCTAGGTGACCAAGGACAGCGGAAAATTGGCGATAGCACCATCGTCGTTTGTGGCTGTGGAGCTCTGGGCAGCGTCTTGGCAAACACGTTGGCTCGAGCGGGAGTTGGAAAACTACGAATCATCGACCGTGACTACTTAGAATGGAATAATCTGCAGCGACAGGTACTCTACACCGAAAAAGATGTCGCCGCAGAAATCCCTAAAGCGGTTGCTGCCAAAACGCATTTAGAGGAAATCAACTCGGACATCGAAATTGAAGCGGTTGTCAGCCATATCTCAGCTGACAATGTCATCGAACTTGTACAAGATGCTGATTGCATTGTCGACGGCACGGACAATTTTGAAACACGATTTCTTATTAATGATGCCGCTGTCCAACTCAATATTCCGTGGATCTACGGAGGTTGTATCGGCAGCGAAGGTCAAACAATGACCATTATTCCCCAACAGACGCCTTGCTTGCACTGCCTGATGCAAGCCGGTCCGCCGCCACCAGGTACAACACCAACGTGCGATTCCGCTGGCATCCTCGGATCTGTCATCAATGTAATAGCGTCAATTCAAGCGCTCGAAGCCTTGAAAATCGTAAGTGGTAATGCCCATCAAATCAGCCCCTATCTTCACGTATTTGATTTATGGGAAAATCGAGCGAGACAAGTAAAACTTGATTCACTGCTAGACCTCAAGACATGCCCTACATGCTATGAGCGTGATTTTAAATGGCTCGCTGCAGAACATGGCAGTTCGACAGCGGTACTCTGTGGGCGTAATGCCGTACAAATCAATTTCCACAACGAACAATCCGTTTCACTCGACCAACTTACAGACAAACTCAAAACATTCGGAACAGTGACGGCCAATGCCTATCTACTGCGTGCGCAAATTAATGATTACCAATTAACGGTGTTTCCCGACGGCCGAGCGATTATCCAAGGGACTGACGACCCTAACACCGCACACAGCGTGTACGCAAAATACATCGGTAATTAAAGGTAATTGAAATAAAACGAAATCTAAGCGTCTACGGTAAATTTTGATTGCCACGGTGGGATACCACTCTATAACTTGCACGTTCAGTGCATTGGAAATAGAATCTATAAATACCTTGTCGAAGTGTGTTGATCTCATTTACGTTGGAGTTACTATGAACCGCCCATATTTCCGTGCTTTGTTAATTCTATTTTGTGGCTCCTTTTTAGCCCTCGTTGGTTGTGACTCCGGTAGTGAAGATGCGGTTCATGAAAATGGTGCTAACCCAGGAACCGAAGAAGTTGCAGAGCCAATGCGACCGACCGTTGCCTACATCACCAATGGAATTGCTTCGTTTTGGGATATTGCCGAAGCAGGGGCTTTAAAGGCTGGAGCAGATTTCGACGCGGAAGTGTTGGTGCAAATGCCAGCGAACGGAATCGACGATCAAAAGCGGATGCTCGAAGATGCTATCACCAACGGTCTCGACGGTGTTGCTGTCAGCCCTATCAACTCAGATAATCAACTCGACCTGCTCAATGACGTTGCTGAAAACACAGTCCTGATTACACACGATTCCGACGCAGTAAACTCCAATCGCGAACTTTATATTGGTATGAGTAACTACGCGGCAGGTCGCATGTGTGGCGAGATCGTTGAAGCAGCTACTGCCGATATTGAAGGTACGGTTTCAGTCATGATCTTTGTCGGACGACTCGGACAAGAAAATGCTGATGCTCGCCGCCAAGGATTGATCGATCAACTAATGGGTCGTGATTCAGACCCGACTCGAGAAGATAAGCCGGGCACCGTTATCAAAAACGATCGATTTACCATTCTTGGTACCCGCACCGATGATTTTGACAGGAGCAAATGTAAGGCTCATGCCGAAGACAGTATCACGGCATACCCAGATCTAAATTGCATGGTTGGACTCTTTGCTTACAACCCTCCGCAAATGCTTGAAGCGGCTAAGAACGCCGACAAGCTGGGCGAAATCCGCATTGTTGGTTTTGACGAGGACGCCATAACATTGCGGGCCATTGCAGACGGCACCTGTTATGGAACAGTTGTGCAGAATCCCTTCGAATATGGTTATCAAAGCGTCAAGATTCTGACACAAGTCGCTCGCGGAACAATCGATCTTGCCGACATGGAGGATTTCATCGATATTCCAGCTCGTAAAATTGTAAAAAACAACGTCATGGAATTCTGGACCGAACTTAACAACCTGACCGGCGAAGAACCTCCCACAGCTTCTGAATAATTCCCACGTTTATCTATATTTCGCACAGCCATTCGCTTATCTAATGTGCTTTAAATTTAATGACTCAATCCACTTCACCCCTGTTGCGCGTTCAGAACCTAACCAAGCAATTCCCAGGTGTTTTGGCACTAAATAGTGTTGAGTTGGAATTATACGAAGGAGAATTTTTGTCGCTGATCGGCGAAAATGGAGCCGGTAAAAGTACGTTAATGAAAATACTTGCAGGTGTGCAATTAGCTGACGAAGGTGATGTAAGCGTTGGTGGGCAAACTGTGGTACTTGATAGTGTAAAAGTTGCGCAAGCCCACGGCATCGCTTTAATCCACCAAGAGCTGAACCTAAGCGAAAACCTTACCATCGGTGCAAATATTTTCTTGGGGCGTGAGCCACAACGATTTGGCATCATCAACAAACAGACCATCGCAAAAGAATCTAAACGTTTTTTGGCAATGGTCGGATTGTCACTCGACCCGGATACCATGACAGCCGATCTTTCCATCGGCCAACAACAACTTGTGGAAATCGCCCGAGCGCTTAGCGTCGACGCGAAAATCCTCATTATGGATGAACCGACTTCCAGTTTAAGTGCCGGTGAAACTGAAACACTGTTTGACGTTATTCGTGAATTGCGTTCACACAAAGTAAGTATCATTTACATATCGCATCGACTCGGAGAAGTCAAATTGCTGTCGGATCGGGTGACTGTTTTTCGTGATGGTCAAAATGCCGGCGAACTCGCAGGAAACGATATCACACACGATGCGATGGTCAAACTCATGGTGGGTCGCGAAATTTCTCAGTATTACCCCCATACATCTCGACCGCTCGGGGATGTAATGCTACAAGTTTCTGGTCTTGTGACGCAGGCCAATCCCGATCATGCGCTCGATTTCAAAGTCCGCCAAGGAGAAATCGTCGGCATCGCCGGATTAGTCGGTGCTGGCAGAACAGAGATGCTTGATGCCCTGTTTGGCGTCATACCCTGTCTGACGGGTGAGATTCGTGTTCAAAGCCAACAGGTTTCCATCAACACTCCCAAACAAGCTATTCAACTTGGAATCGCACTCGTTCCCGAAGATCGCAAGAATCGAGGGCTGATTTTAGAGATGGATATCCAAGCCAATTCCAGCCTCGCTTCTTTAGCACAACATGCACATATGGCGGGTTTTCGCAATGTTCCTAAAGAACGCGCAGATGCCGAAGAGATGATCGAGAAACTTGGTACGCGGACCCCTTCAGTACTACAAACCGTCGGCTTCTTATCCGGT
>JAYZBF010000132.1:0-8937 GCA_036338835.1 Planctomycetota bacterium | reverse complement strand
GAACCAATCACTGAATTGATTGGGTAAATCTATTCAAACGCCGATTACTGTCATATTTTCAAATGAGCCACCGGCGAAAAGTAACGCAAAAAACAACGCAGCACACGTCCGCAAGAGGCTGCAGCGAGTCGCAAACCGATTTACCCGCGCAAAAGGAAACCCCAGTTTTGCTGGGGTCTGCTGCTCGGTGCGACCTAGAGCCGCAGAGCAAAGTGGAGGATAGGGGACTCGAACCCCTGACCTTCTGGCTGCCAGCCAGACGCTCTCCCAACTGAGCTAATCCCCCGCATTGGCTAAAAGAAACGGCACTGAAAATGCCGAAACAACTTAAAAAGGTGCCGCCTTTTCCAAAACTCGAAATTATCAGTACACGCGGCATCTGTCAACCGCTGCACAACAACCCACTTGTAACCGTATATCTATTCATGAACCGCAAATTTCTATTTACTATCGTAAAATATTCCGTATCGATTTCGATCATTGGATTTTTGCTGTACCGTGCGACCACGGGTGAAAACTCTGGGAGTTTTCGTGAGATTTGGACCCAGCGATCGCAGTGGAATGCCATGATGATGGTGCTCAGCTTGATTATTGCCTTGGGCGGATTATCACTGACTTTCGTGCGTTGGTTTTTTCTAGTCCGCGCACTGGACATTCCGTTTAAACTGCGCGATTCATTTCGGTTAGGCTTCATCGGCTATTTTTCAAATTTCCTTTCTCTGGGAGTCCTCGGTGGAGATGCAATCAAAGCGGTCTTTATCAGTCGTGAACGTCCCGAGAAGAAACCTGAGGCGGTCTCCTCGATTGTGCTAGATCGCGTCATGGGGCTTTATGCGCTCACCGTCGTATGTGCGATTGCAGCGGTTGCTGGTGCGGGGGTCGATAGCAGTAGCGGTTCGGCAAATGCGACCGCGGCGCTGAATAGGATTGCAGATATTTCACTGTTTATTTCGATATCAGCCGGTCTCGTGGCAATCGCGTTAGTTCTTATTCCGGTACTTACCGGAGAATCGATGCAACACCGCATCTCGCGACTGCCTGTCGCTGGCTCGATCCTGCAAAAAGTACTGCGGGCGGTGAATATTTATCGAGGTCGCCCTGTGATGCTGTTGTCATTAACCGCTTTAACGATCGTGATTCATTGTTTGTTTGCCGCTAGCGTATTTGCGATGGCCGTTGGGCTAAATGTCACGCACCCAGATTTTGTACAGCACTTGGTCATCTCACCAGTTTCCAACCTCGCCGGCTCGATTCCCCTGCCCGGTGGCATCGGTGCTTTTGAAACCATGTTTGAAGAGTTGTATGTGCGGGCTGGAATACCAGCCGGAAATGGCTTGGCCATTGCGCTGTGCTTTCGCATCGTTACAATCTTACTGGCTATGATTGGTGTGGTTTACTATTTACGTAGCAAACGTGAGTTAGAAAAGCTAAGCAAATAGACATCAACACCTAACCACGAAGCGTGCGTGGCGGCAACTAGCGTATGATTTTGCCGCCGTCACTGACCACGGCAGGAGCCTGTGGATTGGTGTCAACGAGGTCGTTGTTTTTCAATGTAGTGACGCTGCGACCTTCGGTTCGCAGTTGAGCGGCACCATTGTTACCGAGCAAGCAAGCTTCAATCTGAACTCGCGACGCACCGCCGACGCTGATCCCGCTGCGACCGTTTCCCCGTGATGTTAGTTCGAGTAATCGAGCGCCAAATACATTGTCGTGAACGTTGATTCCGTCGAGTTGAAAACCTTGGACGATCAAGTCTTCAATCACGACGTGTTGGCAGTTGACGAGCGTAATTCCAACTTGTGCGTGTGTATAGCTGACATCAAATGCATCGGGCAGTCGACCATCGGCCGCCTTGAAGTAGACTTTGCGTTTGAACAAACACCATTGCAGTTCTTCAAGCGGTGGAGGTTTAGTCGCATCGGCAGGTATATCGACTTGCGTAGCTGGTCGATTGTCTATGTACAGGATGAAGAAAGATGTTCGCGGTGGTTTGAATTCAGAGGTATGATTTCCGACGGCGGACCATTGGTCGTACGTTATCTTTTTACGACCATCCAATGTCGCGCCGTTACCGATGATGCGAAAACTCTTACCGACTAAGCCGCTGTTACGACCATTTTGTACGGAAATACTTTCTTGATAAGGGACACCAGTATTGGTGATATGTATGGAGTCACCTTTCTTGGCGACTTGAAGAGCTTTACCAATGGTGCGCACCGGCCCCTGCTTGCCTCCCACCGATGTTACTGACAGCCCCGAATGGCTGTCGCTGCCACTATCATTGTTTACAAATAAATCACGTGCTGTTGCTCGGTTCGATACTGCGTTGCCAAGGATGCTCGTCAAAATGAATGAGGCAATCAATACTTGAGACCAGCGTTGTGGCAAGTGAATCATGAATCGGAACCCTTTGTTGCGCAGTGCAAACGTAAACTAAACAGCAAGCAGTAAATGTGCAGCAGATTGTCAGAAAAGCTGACGGCTACGTCAAGAAGAGAATGGTATTTGGCGTCTTAAAATATGCCCAAGTGACAACGAATTATTGATTCGGGTTGTCGTTTGTCTTCGGCAAAATCAAACCGGGGTTTTTTGGTTTTGGAGCTTCTTTTTCTGCTGGTATAACAGGTTTCCCAAGCGTACCAGACGGGTTCGTCTCGCTTGGAAGACCAGGTAGCCCCGGAATGTTTAGGTTGTTAAGGTCTAACGGTGTATTGTCTTGTGGCAGAGTCTGAGCGGAGACCATGCTGCTGTTGAGATAGAGTTTGTTGGCCGAGTAGCGTTGGTACCGCAGGTCAAGTTCGGTGCGAAAGTCGGCATAGGTCTGCTTCACTTCATCTGGATTTCGATTTTGGTAGACTGCTAGTTGGCTAATATAGGCCTCGAGCGTCGATATGGCATCAACGAGAATGTTTCTGGCGTCCGCAAAATCTCCTTGCAAAGCACGAGCGGCTGCGAGTGTAGATTTGAGTTGTGTAGCTTGTAGTGCATCGATTTCATTATTCAACGCAGACGTTACGATTTCCTCAGCGCGGCGTGCATTTTGGACCTGAGGATCGGGGGACATTGCCAAAAACGTCGCTAGAAATAGCATTGATTCCACGTCATCAGGGTGCGAGCTTAGGTAGTCTTCACCGATTGGTGGGTTAACAGTAATACGGACGACGTTTTCTAGGTGATCAATGGCGTTAAGGATGTCGTGGTCGCGATAGAAGTTAATGTTGGCTAAGGTCTTGTGGGCTTCCCAATGGTTGTTATTGATCAGCGTTGTTTTGAACAGCAGGGCCTTAGAATCTTCGGTATATCTTTCAACGGTTGCCTGATTATCTATAATTCCCTCTTCGGATTGGATTTGCAGACTGTTCTGCAGCATATTCGCTAGATCGAAATGCGCGGTTGCGTAATCGGGTTGGATGACGATGGCGTGTTTCATGAAGGCGATGGCATCGTCGTAGTGTCCGATGCTAAAGAGTGCTTTGGCGGTATCGGTGTAGGCGACGGCTTCGATTTGAGCGAGATTGTGGTTTCGCAGTACATGACAACGAGCGGACAGCGCCGGGCCAATATCATCAATAATATTGTCCACTGGCGACACGTGATCGCGAATTTGATTTAGAACAGGACGGTGGAAATCGAGATAGGGGTGCGAGGAGTATTCGAGCAAGGGTTTATCGTCTACGAGTATTTGTCCGTCTGCACACATTGCTCGTAAGTCTTGTCCGTTGGCTAGAAATCCAGAAAGAAAGACAGTCGGGTTGTTCAGTTGATGTTGTTGTCCACCCCAGTGGTTGTAGGCCAGATCCTTAATGATAGTATCATTTCGATGCAGCGCATTGCCAATGGAATCTTTGGTAAAGACGTGTGTTTGATTAACATCTTTATTGATACCAAGCAGAAGCAGTTCGGAAGTGTTGTACCACAATTGTGCATTGGGGTATGTTTGCACAAACGTCCGGGCAACATTGCGGAATTCATTAAGTCCTAGGAATTCAATGGGTACAAATTGTGAAATGACGCCGCCGTCATTGAGGCGCTCTCGTGTTTGCTGATAGAACTCGTGGGTATAAAAATTGGCGATGCCAGGTCTGAAAACCTGTCCAACTTCGATTGAAATGATGTCATATTTGGCTGAAGTATGGGCTAGATAGTTGCGGCCGTCTTCAGTAATGAGATTGATTTCGGTATTTTGGCGTTCGACACTATCTTCAGTAAGCCAGTCGCCGTTGAAGAAGCGGATTAACAGCGGGTCGAGACCTTCTTCGATTTCAACTAAGTCAAGTTGATCAATTTCATGCATCAAGAATCGTTTGGCCGTTTGCCCGGTACCTAGACCGACAACACAGACGTCTTTAGGGTTCCCATGCACGATCGACGGGATATGGCCGGCCATAAACTGTTGAGTTCGTTGGGAGTTGCCTTGCCATTGTTTGTCGATATGCAGTTCAAAGACATCGCCGTTTTCGACCACGGTTAAAAACGAATTGACGCCTTCGACCATAGCAAGGTTGTTTTCATCAAGCGTCGGTATGGTGCGACCCATCCGCAGCATGTCAAACGGAACTCGCGTTCGTTCAACTATGAAACTGTTACTCGTCAAACGAATTCCGACAAACGTAATAGCGACTATTAAAATCCAACCGACTCGTTTTTGTAGTATTTTAGATTCGTCAAGTTTCATCCATACGAGGAATCCAGCGATGACATTGCAAACCGCAGTTAACGAGATTGCATTTTCAAGACCGATCTTAGGAAGTACCAAAAATCCAATAACAAAGGAACCGATAATTCCGCCAAAAGTATTCAGAGCGGACAGACGCCCGACAATTGCCCCAGCGCTTGTTACACCGGAAGTCGCCAGTCGTATACCAATGGGAAACGCCATGCCTGCCAAAATAGATGGGATGAGCATGATGAGACCAATGAGCATGAGTTGTTGGCTAATGTTTGAAGTTCCGATGTTCTCTATGAAATTGATCCAGACAATTTCAGCCGGTGCCATGATGATGGCAAACGTCACGATTCCCGTTACGATTTGCAATACGCCAAAACGAAATATAGATTTGCGTAGGTCGTTGGTAAACATCGAGGCCAAGAGGCTGCCTAAAACGATTCCCAATAATATGACGGTGAGAGTGAGCGTGTAAGTGTAAACATTGTTCTCGATAATCAAGGTTAAAAATCGAGTCCAGATGATCTCGTTGCCAATCGCAGCAAAGCCACTTAACGCGAAAACAATTCCCATCGCGCGAGATTTGTCCTTCGTCTGTTCAGATTCCTCTGGTGTTTGTTCTTCTTCAACGTGCGCAGCTGTGTCCGGTAGTTTTACGACGAGCATAATACCACCCACGACAATACTGATCCCACCGGCCAGAAAAATCGATCCGTTTACCCCGATTGCTGGCAGCAATGCGAATCCACAAACGGCTGCGCCGACGGCCGCTCCGAGTGTGTTGAGGCCATAGAGCCAACTGATTGAATTCAAGACGCCATTCTTGTGTCGGATGAATTGACGACAGAACAACGGTAATGTCGCGCCCATGAGAATAGTGGGAGGTAGTAAGCAAATACTGACAAGCGCAGCGCGAATAAGCAAAGCCACAAACAGCCCGCCCTGAATCGAATCATACATTGAAGAATAGAGAGATTCGACCAACGGTAAAGTGAAGACGGAGACAATACACAGTAGGCCGACTCCGATCTCAAGTTTTCCATACAAGCGAATGGGCGTACGTTGTTGACGCGTGCGTTTCCCAAACAAATAACTACCGATAGCTAAGCCGCCAAAAAAGACTCCCAGCACCGTGCTAACAGCATAAGAGGTAGCTCCCACGACTAGGCTTGCTTTGCGGATCCAACTGATTTCATATACCAAAGCCGCAAATCCGGAGAGTACAAAACAGATCAGGGCAATAAGTTCCGCTGACTGTAACTTGCTAGAGGACGATGCTTCGGTGGGAGGTGTAGGGTTTGTGCTCATAACGAAAAAACTTCAATGTTTAATTGCTGATGATTTGGTGAAAGGAAATTGTGGTGGGTCTCAATGGCGACAAAGGTGGTGTCGCTTGAGACGTTTTTTGTCAAAGTGGTATCGTTCCAAGGGTTACCAGCAATACGTTGGGATTTACCGAGTCGTTCTTTTTTTTGATACCAACTGACGAAATAGTTTTTTAAACCGTCTTATGGACAATGCCGCTATAAAACGGTTTAACTTCTCCGTCAATCTCTAGTAGCAGAGCCCCATCACTGGCAACTCCACAACAGCGACCTTGATAGTTAAGAGGTTGCTGGTCGGTTTGCCCGATAGCGATCGATATATCGCTATGGTTTAACATACAACGTGGATTCCAGAGCGTCGAAATATCTAGTCGATTTGATTTAAGAAGCGAGAAATTCTTGTCCAGCTGATTCAATAATAGGACAAGCAGGTCCTCCAGGTTGTGGGTTGTGTCGGTCGCATCGGTTATAGTAATCCCATTGGCAGAGATATCCGCTGGCGCCGTATTGAGAGAGTTATTGATGTTGAGCCCGATTCCAATGACCAGTTGCGTCGGTTGTGTAGCCGCGGACTCAATGAGGATTCCGCCGAGCTTTTTATCGCGGAGGTAAATATCGTTAGGCCACTTCAGCTGTATGGTATTTGAATTGACGTCGTCGATTAGAGTCTCGAGGACCTGCGCGATTGAGATTCCAGTGGCAAGGGCGACTACGGGAACATCTTTTTGTTGCATCGGTGAGAAGTCATAGGTCACTGAAAATGTAAGGGAACCGTCGTTGGAAAACCAAGCATGGTTACCTCTGCCTCGACCAGCAGTTTGACATGCAGTTACAAGGACACTCGGTAGACAGACCGTTTGATTTTTCAGCCTGTGCAGCGCAGCTGTATTGGTTGAATGGCATTCGTCCAATACGATGGCTTCAGCCACGCAGCTATCCGCTTCAATGCGTGTTGGCTTGAAGGCATTGTTCATCGTAGCCTCGTGAGGGGGCCTGCTTCACGCTGTCGACTAATTAATCTCAAGCGGGTAACAGGTTTGGGCCCAAATCTAACTGTCGATTCCTGAAACGGTTGGTCCGGCAGCGACAACATCGGCTTCAGCTTGATCCAGATACTGTGCAAAGTTATCTGTGAACAATTGCGCTAGTTTAGCAGCAGTTTGTTCGTAGGCCGCGGAATCGCTCCAAGTCGAACTTGGAACAAGAATCTCACTAGGACAATCAGGCACACTTTCGGGAATGGCTAGGCCAAACACCGGTTCGGTAACGGTTGCAACGTCGTCAAGTTGACCCGCATGGATGGCATCGATAATGGCCCGAGTATATTTAAGACTCATGCGTTCGCCCGTGCCGTATGCTCCGCCGGACCACCCTGTGTTGACAAGCCAAGCGTTGGTGTTGTGTTGTTGCATTTTTTCAGCAAGCAGTTTGCCGTAGGACGAAGGATGCAGCATTAGGAAGGCAGCACCGAAACAAGCTGAGAAAGTTGCTTCAGGTTCGGTGACACCAACTTCTGTGCCAGCAACTTTGGCCGTATAGCCATTGATGAAGTGGTAACTTGCTTGAGCCGGAGTCAGTTTGGATACAGGTGGAAGTACTCCAAAGGCGTCACAGGTTAGTAAGATGATATTTTTTGGGTGGGAGCCAACACAGGGGATTTTCGCGTTGTCGATGAATTCAATTGGATACGACGCACGAGTGTTTTGTGTAATTGACACATCGGTGTAGTCCACAGCGCGGGTGTCCTGATCGTACACAACATTTACAAGGACCGTACCGAAACGGATGGCTTTGTAAATTTCCGGTTCTGATTGTGCCGACAAGTCAATTGTCTTGGCATAACAACCGCCTTCGATATTGAAGACTCCGTTATCCGTCCAGCAATGTTCATCATCGCCGATTAGCGGTCGATTGGCGTCGGCTGACAGAGTTGTTTTTCCAGTACCTGAGAGACCAAAGAACAATGCTACGGTGCCATCTTCACCTTCATTGGCACTGCAATGCATCGAGAAGATATTCTGGCGAGGCATCAAGTAGTGCATAATCGTAAAGACACCCTTTTTCATTTCACCGGCGTATTGGCTTCCGAGAATGACAAGTTCTTTGGCTTCAAGGTTGAGTGTGATGCTGGCGTCAGATTCGACTCCTTCAACAGCCGTGTCGGCTTTGCATTGGCCGCTGTTGAGAATGACGTAGTCAGGTTCGCCAAAGTCAGCAAGTTGCTCGGCTGTAGGTCGAATCAGCATGTTATGCATAAACAGTGCGTGGTAGGGACGAGCACAAATGATGCGTATTTTTAGTTGATGTTCAGGGTCCCAACCGGCATAGCCATCAACGATGTAGAGTTGGGCGCATTCGCTGAGGAACTCGACAGACATTTTTCGGTTAATAGCAAATGAATCCGCTTCGAGCGGAACATTAACAGGGCCCCACCAGATTTCGTTTTCACTTTCCGGATTGCGAACAATTCGTTTGTCTTTAGGGCTACGGCCCGTTTTTTCAAAAGAAATACTGGCAAGGGCACCGCTGGCGGTAATGTCGGCTCCATCAAATTCCAGTGCGTGTTCGTACAGCACCGCTGGGGAGAGATTGCGGTAGATAGTGGAGTTGTTAATGCCGTATTGGGTAAGATCGATGGACATAGTACTGCGGAGATTCCTATTTGTGAAGTAACGAAAAACGGTGTATTAAATTTAGTTTGTGCTGCAGAACACAAACATAGCTTTTGATTATACCGCAATTGTTATTTTTGATTAGGGGGTGTCCGGTAATGTCATGGAACTTGAATGGCGCAAATTTTAACGCTCTCGCAATCTTCCGTAGTTAGTCACGAATGTTATACTCAGCGTCATAGGAACTAATTCTAAAGGAGGCGTGAAAATGGAACGACGAGATGCAATAAAAACAGCCGCCGCTGGGGTCATGGTTCTTTCTGCACGCTAC
>JAYZBF010000131.1:0-14647 GCA_036338835.1 Planctomycetota bacterium | reverse complement strand
AACTCTTTAATGTCGATCTGTGGCAACAAAACCCACTCGCCGTGGCACAACAAGGCTATCAATCTCTACGTGACTTAGTAACTTAACCTTACCTTTTTCAAGGCAACTATGATTTCCGCACTTCAACTTACAGCTAGCGATTACATCATCTTTTTCGCCACGATCATTGGAGCAATGATTGTCGGATTAATCGCGGGTCGCAAGGAAGAAACGTCCGAAGATTATTTCTTAGCCGGTAAAAAATTGCGGTGGTTTGCGGTTGCTGGATCGATATTCGGCAGTAACGTTAGTGCGAATCATATGGTCGGCATGATGGGCGTTGGCTTCAGTATCGGATTTGCCCAAAGTCACTTTGAAATAGGCGCAATCGCCGGCTTACTTTTCTTGTGCTATGGCTTCCTACCGGTCTATCGAAAATTAAATCTCTACACATTGTCGGAATACCTCGGAAAACGCTATGACGATCGCAGTCGCGTTTCTTACGCCATTATTATGATTATCATAATGGCCTTTGTGCAAATGGTACCAGCACTCTATATCGGTTCCCGCACCATATGTGAACTGCTTGGCGGAAATGCCATCATTCTAGAAGACTCATCCACGGCCACAGAACTAGCCGCCACTGCAAATAATACCTCAAATCCACCAGGTGCGATTTCGAATCAATTTCAAGTCCAAGCCCCGCAATCCAAAGTATCTATGCCGCACTATACCTGGTTTGTAATCGCCTTGGGCGTCATTGCCGGTAGTTACACAATTGTCGGCGGTCTCAAAGCAGTCGTTTATACGGATATTATTCAATCGATCCTTATGTTAATTGCCGGTATTGGACTTGCAGTGTTGGTTTTTTCTCAACTCGGTTGGAATGAAATGCTTGATCTCGATGCCGCCGCCGGTGACGCTTCAAAAATGAAAATCTACCTACCGACCTACCACAAAGACCTTCCGTGGACGGGCGTTTTGACAGGCCTGATGTGCATGCATTGTTTCTATTGGGGTACGAACCAATTTATTGTGCAGCGAGCGTTAGGCGCCGTTAGTGATAAAGAAGCTCGCGTCGGGATTATTTCAGCTGGTTTTCTAAAGCTAACCATCCCCTTCTTCTCGATTGCAACTGGTGTCTGTGCCTATTATCTGCTGATGAATGAAGCAACGGGAGAAGCAGCACGAGCACTGGTAAATGACATTGCCCCGGACACCGTTTTTCCAAAATTAGTCACACGATTTATTTCGCCCATCGGCTTTGGATTAGTTGGCTTAATTGCCGCCGGCGTAATCGGGGCAATCCTCTCCTCAATCGATTCAATGATGAATTCAGCGGCAACGATCATTTCCGTCGACATCTATAAACGATATTTTCGCGTCAACGCATCCGACAAGGAGCTCATCGTAGCGGGCCGCGTCACCATCGTCGTTTTAATGACCACAGCGATCCTGATGGCGTTATTTGTCATGGATCCTAATTCCAACGAGAACTTCTTCTTGCAGATCGCCGACTATCAAAACTATCTCACACCGGGACTCCTCGTCGCTTTTGTGTTAGGTATATTTTGGAAACGAGGTACTGCCCCAGCGGCGTTTTATACAATCCTCGCGGGGATTGTACTCTCGTGGGTCGTCGTCCAAGTATACGACAGTGACATGCCCCGACCGCTTTATGACATCGCATTAGATCGAGCGAGCGTATCTGATTTTCATGCCGGTAATTTTGTGCCCGCAGGATATCTGGACCAAAACGTACACGGCATGAACCAAGATCAGTTCGATGCATTTATTGCAAAGGACATTCGTCCCAATATTTCAGCAGTGCAAAAGATGTTTGGGCCAACGCTTAACTTCTTCCACCGCGTCGTTTTTGTATTAGGTCTTTCCGCAATCGTATTTGTCGTGATCAGCTTAATGACGCCCTGTGATCCGGAAAAATCCAAACTTACGTGGACTGGACTGGGAGGTCATCAACCCACACGCTTGAAAGTACTCGCTAAGACACTTTGTCTGTCGCTTGTAATTTTTGCCCTCCTTGGATGGCTTACGGATCAAGCGTTTCTAACGCCAACTCTGGCAGCCTGTTTTGCAGCATTCTGGACTCTCGGAGTCTACGGCTGTGAAATACTCGAAAAAATCAAAACCGACGATAGCGGGATGTCACGTGTTCAGTACATTCTCCGCAGTGACTTAACCTACACTGGACTACTAGCAGCAACGGCAATGTTCATGATGTACTTTTTCTTTTAAGAAGAAAATGCAATAGTTAAAAATACGGTAGGTGAAAAACGATGACCTTGCAAAAACAAACACGACGTGCCGTTCTTAAAACACTCGCGGCAACTCCGCTTCTCACAAGTCTATCCGCACTGGATTGCTGGGCAGCGACCATGCTTGCTGAAACCGGAAAGCGCCCTCGTGTCGCTGCTATCTATACCTCATTTACATATCGCAGCCATGCACATGTACTACTAGAAAACTTTTTAGAGCCCTATTTGTTCTGTGGCAAGAAAACAGACCCTGGAGTTGAAGTTGTCAGTATGTACCGCGACCAACAGCCCGAAGGTGACATGACGGACCAAGTCTCAAAACAATATGGGATTCCAGTTTTCAAGACGATTCGGGAAGCCGTATGTGTCGGCGGTGATAAATTAGCGGTCGATGCAGTACTATCGATTGCCGAACATGGCAACTATCCCGTCAACGATCGTGGTCAACGCATGTATCCACGCAAGAGATTTTTTGACGAAATCGTGGCAGTAATGAAGGAATCCAAACAGTTCGTGCCACTGTTTAACGACAAGCATCTGAGTTATCGCTTTGACTGGGCCAAAGAAATGGTCGCCACAGCACGACAATATAACATTCCCTTTCTCGCTGGAAGCAGTGTTCCCCTAGCTCAACGCAAACCGGCAATTGCAATCAAAAAAGGTGCGCGAATTGTGCAAGCCATTTCCATTCATGGTGGACCGGTCGAATCATATGATTTCCATGCATTGGAAGTCTTGCAATCGATGGTTGAGAATCGCCGGGGTGGGGAAACAGGGGTCAAGCGATTGACGTTTTATGAGGGTGACCAAGTGTATCAAGCAGCCAAAGCTGGAATTTTTGATATGGAATTGGCCGATGCGGCGATGACAGCGGAATTAGGTCATTCGATTGAGGATTTTGGCAAACTCAAAGGTGAAGATGAAATTACGCCACACGCCATTGTCTACGATTACGTGGATGGGCTCAAAGCGACTATTTTACGTGTGGGTAAAAGCAGCACACGGTGGAACTTTGCTTGTCGTATCAAGGGCAATTCCACCCCGCTGGCAACGAGTTTCTATGTCGGACCATGGCGAAATCGCAATCTATTCAAGGCTCTCGCCCACTCCATTCAAACACACTTCCGCAACGGCTCAGCACCCTACCCCGTCCAGCGGACACTGTTAGTGTCTGGAATGCTGGATTCTGCCATGCAAGGACGTCTGGCTATGGGACACCCGCTGCATACAAATCATCTTCATATCTCTTACAAAAGTCCTGACCATACAGCGCTGCGTGAAAACGGGGACTCGTGGAAATTAATAACAGAAGCAATTCCAGAGCCCGAGCGATTTGATAATGGGCTACCGGCAGAATTCAAAGAATAAAATGAGCTAACGCTATTATGCAACCACTTAATTGGTCAATCATTGGACTCGGGCGTTTCGGAAAGATTCATGCCGAAACGGTACGTGAGATCACTGCTGTGAACTTACATTCAGCCTGCTCTAGAAACGGACAGACATTACAATCTCACGCCAACGACCTGCAACTCACAAACACGACAACGGATTATCAGGATATTCTTGCTGACCCGGCAGTCGATGTGGTCTCGATTGTCACACATTGGGAAGATCATTTCCAAGTTGCAATCGATGCTCTGCAAGCAGGTAAGCACGTCCTGCTCGAAAAGCCCATGGCCGCGACACTTGAACAATGTCGGGAGATCCAAGAGTGTGCACAACACAGCGACGGCAAATTTATGGTCGGCCATATTTGCCGCTTCGACCCCCGTTATGCACTTGCGCGTGAGTCCATTATGGCTGGCGATATTGGAACGATTTGCTCCATACATGCGTGCCGCAATTTACCCACAGTCGCAGGAAATATTCGCCTCGATAAAATCTCTCCCATGATCGGTGATGGCATCCATGATCTAGATCTGGTGATGTGGATGCTCGGCAGGCGCCCACTGAGCGTGTTGGCAAAAAATGTACGCGTCTACGATTTTAAATACCCTGATATATCATGGGCCATGTTTGACTTTTCAGATCCAACGGTGGACCACGAAACGATCGCTGTTATTGAAACCAATTGGGCGTTACCCGAAAATACTCCTACCGTAATCGACGCACAGATGAAAATCGTGGGGACTACCGGCCAAATCCATATCAATTGCAGTGAAACCGGACTCCAAGTGCAAACACTCGAGGAAACGAAATATAAAGATACAATGTATTGGCCGCAGGTCAAAAACCAACGACAAACAGGGATATTAAAGTCGGAATTAGAGTATTTTGCTAAATGTATCCATCACGACCGGCCTATTAATATCATTACTGCTGAGGAAGCACAGCAAGCTATGGAAATCATCTTATTGGCTGAAGAATCTGCGCGATGTGGGCAGCTTATTCCGATTTCACCCACAGGATGACTTTACCTAGCGTCGACAATTCTCAACGGATTGTTCGCTGATATTAAACCAATATTTGAACTCGCCAAATTCCCTCGGTCGTATTATCCTGAAGAGTTCCCGTAAGGGGATTTTATGTCACAGAACCCGCTAGGCTAAGACTACGGTTTCCTGACAGTTTTACACAACTTTTTGCGTCAAGAATCCAATTCCATGAACCACCGCTTATACATCGAAACGGTCGGCTGTCAAATGAATATGCTTGACAGTGAGATGGTCGTCGCCGACCTCCGCAAGCACGGGTATGAGTTAACCCACGATGTAAAGCAAGCAGATACAATTCTCTACAACACCTGCAGTGTCCGAGCTCATGCTGAAGACAAAGTTTACAGTGCTCTGGGAAGGCTAAAGCTGCTGAAGCGCCGTCATCCCGAAAAGATTATTGGAGTCATGGGATGTATGGCACAAAAAGACCAGACCACAATTTTTGATCGAGCACCGTATGTCGATTTAATTGTCGGACCAGGTCAGTTGCAGGAAATACCTGGCTTGATTGAGAAGATCAGAGCCGGCGGTGAGCATGAGATGGCCGTCGGACTAGGTCGCCGCGACGGTTCGCAAGAAGACATTCGCAAAAGTCATCTTACGTTTGACCCGCTACGGGATCCGACGATGCGACCGACACCCTATCAGGCTTATCTACGAATCCAAATTGGTTGTGATAAATTTTGCACTTATTGTGTTGTCCCAAATACACGGGGACCGGAGCAAGGTCGTCCGCCTGAGATGATCGTCGATGAAGCTCGGCTATTGGCTGAGCAAGGTTGCCTAGAAATCACACTTCTTGGACAAACCGTCAATAGCTATAGCTACACCGCCGATGGGAAAACAACCGACTTGGCAGCCCTGCTTGAAATGCTGCATGAAGTCGAGGAAATCAAGCGAATTAAGTTTGTCACCAATTACCCCAAAGATATGGGGAGAAATTTATTAGAAACCATCCATGACCTCGACAAAGTCTCGCCTTATTTACATGTCCCGTTGCAGCATGGCAGCAACGAAGTTCTACAACGTATGAAGCGTGGTTATACGGTGGAAGATTATCGAGACATGATGCATCGTATCTGGGACATTGTTCCAGACGCCGCTGTTTCAAGTGACTTTATTGTTGGTTTTTGCGGTGAAACCGACGCTGAGTTTCAGACGTGTATTGATTCTATTCGTGAATACCGATTCAAAAACAGTTTTATCTTTAAGTACAGCGAGCGCGAAGGTACTAAAGCTCAGGATGTAATGATTGACGATGTACCCTATGAAGTCAAACAAGCGCGTAATAATGAACTGCTCGAAGTACAAAACGAAATCAGCGAAACTGAAAACATTAAATTTATCGGCAAACCAGTCGAAGTATTAGTCGAAGGACGCAGTAAGAAATCAGAGCAGTTTGAAGAAGATGGAAAACCGATCCAAATGGTTGGTCGGACCCACTGTGACCGCATTGTCGTATTTGAAGGTAACGACCGTCAGGCTGGTCAAATTCTGCCGGTGACAATTTTTGAAACAACGCCATTTACCATGTTTGGCACAGTTGTAACGGAGCATGTCGGCCCCGAAGTGTTTTCACTTTAATCGGAAACTCTTATTGATAAGAGACGCGGGAAAAAAACAATGTCACGAGTCGTTTTAGCAATGTCCGGAGGCGTCGATAGCAGCGTCGCAGCTCATTTGTTACTAGAACAAGGGCACGATGTCATCGGTGTTTTCATGCGTCATGGCGAAGAATCTGCCCAGTCCTGTGAATTAGACGATCCGGCGGACAACCCACTATTACCGCTGCTGCAAAACCGCGCTGACCATAAACAAGGGTGTTGTAGCGCCTCGGACGCGGAAGATGCACGACGAGTAGCCGATAATCTGTCCATCCCGTTTTATGCGTTAAACCTACAAAAAGATTTCCGCCGTATTATCGACTATTTCGTTGCCGAATACACCATTGGTCGCACGCCTAATCCTTGCGTTATGTGTAACAATTGGATCAAGTTTGGAAAGCTATTTGAATATGCCGACAGCGTTGGTGCCCAGTACGTTGCGACCGGACATTACGCGCGATTGATCCCCGCTGCAAACACAACAGATCTTCCACGGCTAGCGCGAGGTATTGATGGAACAAAGGATCAAGCATATGTATTATTTGGTATCGAACGAGATTACCTACAGCGGATGATGCTACCGGTTGGCGACTATCCGAAAACGGAAATCCGAGCACTCGCTTCTGGATTGGGTTTGAGAGTTGCTGACAAAAAAGACAGCCAAGAAATCTGTTTTGTCACATCTGGGCATCACGGTGAATTTGTACGACAGCGACGGGGCAACACCGACTTGTCTGGCGACATTGTGACTACCAAGGGAGCGGTCGTCGGCCAGCATGATGGCATTGAACAGTTCACAGTAGGGCAACGCAAAGGACTTGGCGTAGCGTTAGGCGAACCACACTATATTGTTCGCATCGATGCCCCAGAGCGACAAGTAATCATCGGTGAAATTTCTGAATTGGCCAAAAGCTCACTGACGGCTGACCGCACCAATTGGCTTGTCGATATGCCTCTTAACGAACCGTTTAAATGCCAAGCTCAGATTCGTTACAACAGCGCTGCTCGTAACGCAACAGCGTCGATCAACGCAGACAACATTTTGGATATTGAATTCGATGAACCCTGCGACGCGATAGCTCCCGGACAAGCCGTCGTCTGTTTCGATGGCGATGTCGTCCTCGGCGGCGGTTGGATTCTGTAATAACTAACGACACCTAGATTTCAGAAAACGAAAACTACACGGTGAACCCCCTACTATTGCATTAACTAAGTATCTTTATAATATAGATTGCTACAGTTCTTATTCTCCTTACGATGACACCATTTATGGATCCTGAATTACAAAATCGCGCTGATAAAATTCGCAATCAGTTATTGCATTTGCGCGACAGCCTTTGACTATCCTGCGAAAGCAGATGAAATCACCGCCATCGAGTTGAAGATGGGGAAAGCTGGATTCTGGGATAACCAAGAGACCGCGCAGCAGCTCGTTGTAGAACTCAAACAACTCAAAACAGTTGTGTTACCGATCGAAGAACTCGATACAGCGTCCGCAGATCTCGTTGGACTATTGGAAATGGGGGAAGATGATCCGGAGATCGCCGCTGAGGTAACTACGGAAATTGACCGCTTGGAATTGCTGGTCAATGAACTCGAGTTGAAGTCAATGCTCAGCGGTCCTCATGATCAATCTGGGGCCATCATGACAATCAACGCGAGGGATGGAGGCACCGATGCTAATGACTGGGCTGAAATGATGCTCCGTATGTATACTCAGTGGGCACATCACAATGAATATTCAATCGGCTTGATGGATCGCAATGACAACGATGTCGCTGGTATTAACAGCGTCACGATCAGTATTCGTGGGCCCTTCGCGTATGGGTATTTAAAAGGTGAAACCGGTATTCATCGACTCGTCCGCATTAGTCCGTTTAACTCGGAAGGTAAACGACAGACCAGTTTTGCTGCGGTCGACGTATCACCGGAAATCGCCGATAGCGCTGAAATCGAAGTCGATGAGAACGAAGTTCGCGAAGACACGTATCGGGCTAGTGGAGCAGGCGGTCAGCATGTGAATAAGACCGATAGTGCCATTCGATTGACACATGAACCAACTGGAATTGTTGTGCAGTGTCAAAATGACAGAAGTCAGCATAAAAATCGTGCGGCGGCCTATAAGATGTTACGTGCGCGACTCGCTCGAGTCGAAGAAGAGAAACGGGAAGCGGAACAAGCTCAAAAGTATCTCAACAAAGCCCGTGTTGGATTTGGTTCCCAGATAAGGAATTATTTCTTACATCCCGACCAACGTGTTAAGGATACACGCACCGGATACAGCGAAGGTAATTTTCATAATGTTTTGGATGGTGATATCCAAGGCTTTCTAGAAACATTTCTTCGTTGGCGCATCGGACAAGAATAGAGTAGAATTCGACGCAGTGTCTATTTGTGATATCTCTTGTTATCCTAAAATTACTTTTGCAGAGTTTGCTCGAAATCAAAATGTTCGGCGCAGGAATTAAGAAAGAAGATTATGTCAGAATTGGAAAACCTAGAGTCCATTGGGCCCGACGCCACTGGATTACGTATAAGTATGGTTTGGGAAAACGAACGCTTCAAACACTGTGTCGATTGGGTTGCTGGAGATCAAGAATTTCGTATTCTCGAAAGTGTTGAAGGAGACGAAAAGAACTTGTGGCCTCCTAGCCCAGCATTACAACAACTCACCTTAGAACAACGAACACAAAGTCGCCAAGTGGGCCTGATGGTCGGAATGGCGGGAAATAGTCATTGGTCTGTCGCTATTGAAAATGATCCTCGTGACAAGTCCATGCTATTCGAAGCTGCTTGTCGTGTGGCTGATACTACAGCTGGCAGCTTAACGACAACGTATAAATCGATGGTACCTGTGAAGATTATCGATCCGATTGAACGAGTCGCCGAGCTTTCGATCGCTGGACGCAAATGTCGCATTAAAGTTGAATCCACTGGTCGCGGAGAATTGGATGAGCTTAAAATCGAAGGGAACATCATCACCATCACTCCCACCGAAATGCCCGAGACTTGGCCGGCAACCGTCGAATGGAAATATCGACTGTTTGGGTAAAACTTGAATACGATAAAATCGGAATTGATCGAATCGCCACCCTTGATAAACAACGACTCTAAGATCAAAATATGTGCTAGCTGTTTAAAACAATTGACCCACAAACACGGAACCAATCATGGTCTTTGAACATATCGAAAATCTTAAAAACACCTACACCGACAAAAACGTGCTTGTTGATGTAGATCGCCCGGAACTCGGAAGATTCCAAGGGCTTACTGGTACGGTTAAGACGGTCAATATGAGTGGACGGGCATTGGTTGAATTTGATGGTCATAAGAACATCGGCTGGTTTGATATTGATGTCGATTTTTTGAAACTCGTCGACAAGCCCACCGCTGTGGAAACACCAGTCGCTTCGCCGGCGGCTAAAAAACCTGCTGCGGCACAACCGGCCGCTGAAGCACCAGTTGCTGAAGCCGCGGCAACTGCAGAAGAAAAACCCGCTGCCGCGGCTGTCGATCCAGCAAGTATGAGTGTCGCTGAGATGCTCGCAGCTGCTCGAGGCGAATCCGCTGCACCCGCTGCCGCTTCAGAAGAACCAGCTGCAGAAGAACCGGCTGCAGAAGAACCGGCTGCAGAAGAACCGGCTGCAGAAGAACCCGCTGCAGACAATGATGGTGGTGGCGAAGTTCAAGCGCTCAAAGATGCTGATGACGTCGCAGGAATGTGTGCCTATTGTCGCAAAGTCGATGCATAACAAGTGACATCATTTTACATCAAGCATGCGTTGTAGCGCGACGAGCGACCAGCGCTGTGTATCTTGATCGACAGAAATTATATTGACCGGTGTGCCATGGGCTAGATTTTCTAGGGTCCAACAGAGATGGGCTAGGTCAATGCGATACATAGTGGCGCACATACAAACCACCGGTGATAAAAAGTGAATTTCCAACTCTGGATGTTCTTTCTTCAGCCGATTGACCAAGTGCAACTCGGTTCCAATCACCCATTTCGATCCTGCTTCGGCCTGTTCAATAACTTCAATGATTTTACCCGTTGAACCTGAAATATCTGCCAGATCATTTACTTCCTGTGGGCACTCTGGGTGCACCATGATTTGAATATCCGGATGTTCACGCCGAAACGTCTCAACATGCTCTGCCTTAAACATCTGGTGCACACTGCAATGCCCTTTCCAGAGTATCACTTTGCTCTTCTCAATTGCTTCGTTACTATTGCCGCCCAGTTCCAACGCGTACGGATCCCAAACTGGCATTTGTTCATTGGAAATCCCCATCGCTAAACTTGTATTGCGACCCAGATGCTGATCGGGAAAAAACAACACTCGAGACGTCCGTTCAAACGACCACTCTAAAACCGCAGCGGCATTGCTAGATGTACAAACGATGCCTCCGTGCCGTCCAACAAATGACTTTAAACTTGCCGCTGAATTAATATATGTGACAGGGGTGATATCTTCACAATCAATCAATTCTCCCAGTTCCTCCCAAGCATTTTCTACTTGGTCAATCGCTGCCATATCTGCCATCGAACACCCAGCAGCCATATCCGGTAACGCCACGGTAATGCGGTCTTGAGTTGCGAGACGTTCCGGCCGATTGGCTAAAATATCAGCCGTTTCTGCCATAAAGTGAACACCGCAAAAAACGATAAACTTACAGTCAACATTATCTGCTGCCATTCGGCTCAACTGAAAACTATCACCCCGCAAATCGCAATGACCAATAACTTCATCTTGCTGATAATGGTGCCCGAGTATCATCAATTTCGAACCCATTTGTTGACGGACTTTTTCGATGCGACTGGACAACTCTTCATTGGACAGCGACTTGTAAGGTAGCAATTCAAAAGTAGGAGTCGGTTCTGTAATGGTCGCCATCATAGCGGTTCTCGGATAATATAATTGTGGCTGATACTGTTTTCACTAATTCTATTATGAACACTAAACTGTGTTTTGGGAACTGTCACAACCCCTGCCCGAAGTATTCAGTAGCAGGCATTCAGCGGTGCATAACTACCAAGATGGCAACACATAGATTAATATAATTTAATAATCTATGTGTATGTTCGCGGCATATCCATTATGAAACAACCTATTGTGATATGTCTTATCTATCCCGTACGACAACAAGCTCATGATTTTGCTGATCGATAATTACGATTCTTTTACCTACAACTTAGTTCAGCGACTAGGTGAAATGGATGCTACTTTAGATATCGAAGTGCACCGTAATGACCAGATTACCGCGGACGAGGTGCAAGCCAAGCAACCCTCGCACATTATTATCTCGCCAGGGCCCTGTACCCCTAATGAAGCAGGGCAAAGCATGAATATTATCGAACAATTGATGGGAGCAATTCCTATCTTAGGCGTTTGTCTTGGTCATCAATCCATTGGTCAAGTCACGGGAGCTACGATAGTGCGAGCCAAACAACTCATGCACGGTAAGACTGACGAAATCAATCATGACGACCAAGGAATTTTTGCTGGGCTACCTAACCCATTTATTGCAACTCGGTATCATAGCCTCGTCATCGAACCCGCTACGCTGAGCGACGATTTTCAAGTAAGTGCTTGGACGTTTGCGCCCGATGGTTCACGTGAGATCATGGCAATTCGACACAACTCCATGCCTCTATACGGATGGCAGTTTCACCCAGAAAGCTTCTTGTCAGATATCGGCCCTGAAATACTTCAACGTTTCATTCAGACGTCTGTGTAATCACATAGCGAAAGCAACTCAATGTCAGAATTGCCGAACACGCGTGCTAAGTTACACATGATAAATATTTCCCAAGCATGGCAAGAAATATATCGACGAATTCCCCAGCCCACTATCTCCACGTGTACACTCACAGAAGCCCTCGGTCGTTTCACCGCGGCCGATATACAGAGCGACATTGATTCTCCACCATTTGATAAATCACTAGTCGATGGGTTTGCCATCCGCATCGATGACCTCCAGTCAAACCCATCCCTGTTAATCAACGAAGTTGTTCACGCCGGTCAAACGCCAGCTCAGCCTGTGAAAACTGGCTCTGCAACGCAAATCATGACTGGCGCACCCATTCCTAGCGGAACTCAAGCAGTTGTCATGATCGAGGATTGCACTGTGAATTTAGCAACCAATACTGTCGTGGTAGACAACACGACAGTCACGTTGGGCAGTCACATTATGCGGCAAGGGAAATCCTTAAGTTGCGGCGAGGTGGTGATTACCGCCGGTTCGAAAATCCGCCCTGTCGAAATCGGTCTGTTAGCAGAAGTAGGTTGTGCTGAAGTACCCGTTACGACACAACCGGATGTTGCCATCATTTGCACCGGCGATGAATTAGTTGATGTTGACCAACATCCCCAAGCTGGACAAATCCGCAACAGTAATGAGGCTTTGTTAATTTCGCTCGTTACCGCCAGCGGTGGCAATGTAATTCCGCTGGGAATCGGCCGCGATAATGAGCTGGAATTATCTGACAAGATTCAACAAGGATTGCAGTATGACGTGTTGCTGCTTTCAGGCGGTGTGTCCATGGGTGAAAAAGACCTCGTTCCCGCCCTGCTGCAGCAAGCTCATGTGACAGAAGTTTTTCATAAAGTGCAGCTCAAGCCGGGTAAACCGCTGTGGTTTGGGCAAGCCGCAAACACGCAGCAACCGACGCTCGTCTTCGGATTACCAGGAAACCCGGTCAGCAGCCTAGTTTGCTACATGCTATTGGTGGCACCTATGATCAGAGCCTATCAACAAGGTATTAAGGAAGTGGACATCCAAGGGGATTCCTTGGCAGAATTAACAGCTCCATATACATTACGCGGCGACCGCCCTACTTATCATCCAGGGCGGCTCGATTGGATTTCGGGTAAATGGTCTGTCACACCGTTGACATGGAGTGGCTCGGCCGACCAACAAACACTCGCCCAAGCAAACTGTCTGGTCTTTTTCCAACCCCCACAACGCGAGTATGATGTGGGAGAACAAATTTCTGTCCTGCCATTTCCTTGGTAAACATCAATACCTGTCACTTACAATATATTTCAACAAGGAATCCTATCGCGAATGAGTAGGCCATCACAATTGTCGCGACGCATGACATTTGGATTGTCACTGTTCGGTGGATGCTTATTGTGGACCGCCTTCCCTCCAATGAATTGGAGCTTCATGGCTTGGTTTGCACCTATATTGTGGATGCCATTGCTAACGGCCGATAGGTTTGTTTCCAGTAAATCCCCCAAACGTCTAGATCGCATACTGGGAAATTCATACACGCATATGTGGCTCGCACACGTCGTCTACTGGATGATCATGTTACAAGGGTTGCGACTGGCTCATTGGACAACGCATTTCGGTTGGCTCGCAATAGGACTATATCTAGGGATTTATCTGCCCTGCTTTGTTTTTGTAGGTCGCTGTTGTGTACACCGTCTTCGCATGCCGTTACCGCTCGCAGCAGCGATCAGTTGGATTACATTTGAATGGTTACGTGGATACATTATTTCAGGATTTTCCATGGCGTGCCTATCCCACACGCAAACCGATCATCTGATGTTAATTCAAATTGCCGACCTCGGTGGAAATCAAATCATCTCGCTGCTCATCATGCTAATTGCTGGCAGTCTGTATTCCATCATTGTGGCAGCACGAAATCAGTCGAGTCGTCCATCCGTAAAAAGAACTATCCTCGTGCATACTGCGTCGATCCTGTTGATGATGGCGTTGACTCTGAAATTTGGTTATCAACAACTCGGTAGTACATATTCTAATATGTCAAAACAAGCGACCGTCGGATTGATCCAAGGATCTATCAATACTCAATTTGAATTAACTCCTGAACAATATTCCGAGAAGAACAAACGCCAACAACAAAGTTACATTCAACAATCGAAATTGGCTCGCCAAGCAAACGAACACTTGTCACTACTTGTTTGGCCCGAATCGATGTATCCATTTGGGCCAACGTATTTTACGAATCCACAATCAGCATCAATAATATACAAACCACAAGATCAATATTTTGCGGACATCGACGATGCAAAGTTCCGCCAACACGTTGCAATAGTTCAGGACAATCTTCGTCGCGCAAATCAGGATTTGCTTGCATTACTCAATGGGAACTCCACGGAGGCAACAAACAACGGCATACACTTGATTGCCGGAACCGACATTCATGACCTCAGTGTTGTGGATACACCAACTTACAATTCAGCAATTCTATTCCAACCCGATGGCAAGGTACGCGACATCTATCGTAAGAGCCATCTCGTGATGTTCGGTGAATACATTCCACTTGGAGACTATTTTCCCTGGCTTTACAATCTGTTACCCATCGGACCCGGATTGG
>JAYZBF010000130.1:0-6752 GCA_036338835.1 Planctomycetota bacterium | reverse complement strand
CCTTGACCCGTGAGTTTTTCGAGGGCTTCCGTTATCGCTTGCCGATATTGCATGTCCCTGGCAAATACTCGGCAAATGCGGTGTACAACCACCTGCTGACCCACCAGCGGATGTGTAACGAGCGGCCGAATACAATCGCTCGCATCAATATAATAGTTTTGTGTGATCGACTCTCCTTGAGCAGGTGGTCGATTCAAGTAACGAGCAATATCAACTCGCAATTCGATGTCGTGCAATTCAGCAGGTAATGCATCTCGCAGTTTTGATTCCACATAGTTGGCATCGCAAAAAATACTGCTCCCTTCACTTTCACTTTCGCCAAAGCTGAACGTCTGCTGACAGCTCATTTCCCATGGTATGCGACAATGCAATATTTGATCCCAGCGGCGACCAAGAGCTTGATGAGATCCTGAGGTGGCAGACCATGTTGCGACCTCCGTTAGTAGCGACGAATCCGTAAAATGCAAATACTGGTGCATGTGCTGTTGTGGATCACCCGGAAAGAGATCCACGATTGAATCTTCAAAAACATCACTCAATGCTAAATCAATCGCCCGCACCCGATGGTGATAATAAATATTGTGAAACAACTCTGCTCGCGCCGCAGTGAAACGTAATAGAGCAGGGATACCGCGGTCGTGCAGTGTTAATCCCTCATTGCTAAAAAACGTATATCGCATGAGGCGATCCATGTCATAACTACGCTGACTGTATCCGGTCATGTAGGCATCTCTTAACACAAAATCCATGTTGTCAATTGTGTAAATACCGCTAAGCAAACTCCGCAACAGAATCATCCACCTCGGTTGTTGATTATCACTTGAAGGTGTTGGACGCTGGATAATCCAAGCAATCTGTTCGACATCCAATTGCTCGCCATCCGCTAGGCGACTGTTCGGATTAGCCCGCAGTTGGGAAAGCAAGTCACCTAACTGGTCACGGATGATGTGAGCACCAAGTGACTCGTGAGTTAGAGAAAACTGGTGTAAAAAATGTTCGTCAAAAAAATGACCAAACGGGCCATGCCCTACATCGTGTAATAGCCCCGCCATCCGCATTAACGTCTCAATATATCCCCGACTGGGGACGTCCGGGCATACCGACTTTAGACTCGGATAGAGATGCTCAACCCACCGGCTCGCCAAATGCATAACTCCGATTACGTGCGGGTAACGAGAATGCTCCGCTGAGGGATAAACCCACCATGCAGATTGAAGTTGATGAATATGCCGCAGACGCTGTACCCATGGGTGGTGTAATATGTCGCGCTCACAGACCTCCCCACCTGCACCTAAGTCGACATACGGAATATACCCATGTATGGGATCGTGAACCGATGTTTCCAAATGATAGGTGTTCATAATGCGAATTATCGCGATATCTGCAAATAAAATCTAGCAGGGGGACACTCCAGAGGCTGCCAGTTTTTTGACCGTTTAGTAAGGCATAGGTGTTTATTCCGCCCAGTAACCTATTTTCTATTGCTAGCTTCCGGTTTTACAGACAACCCTAAAACCACGCCTCGGCAACCATTAAACAATCCCCCCATAGGAACCGTGTTTTAACCACCGCGCTTGTATTCAGTGGTAAATTAAGCTCGGAAGTCCATAGAAATGTTAAGCTACGTAAAATTTATCATTTATCGCACGTACCCCCCTAATTGAATCGCATTTCATTGATACAATCCCAGTGTCTGCCTCTCAACTTTAATTCGCTTTTACCGATAACAAATAAGTATGATAGCTTTTGTTTTGTCACACGTTGGCGCTGCCACCACTCATAAATAAATTACTACAAGAATATTTACGCCAACGTAGGGGGTTAAACCGGCATTTGTAATCAATACCCCCCTAAACGGAATTAGGGAATAACAATTGCTTGGAAACCGCTAACACTTTATATCTGCAATACTACTAATACACGACTAACTCTTCTGGCTGCCAATTTAGACTTACTTGCACGCCCACGAAGAAGCGTCAAAAACCGCGAAAACTGAGGGAACTGCACCGTGGCAAAATCGATCTGCTTGAAACTGTTAATACTGCTCGCTATCTTTACTTCGACTACGGCGACCTGCAAGGCTGCACCCGCTGCAGATCAATTGTTACCCAACACAACCAAAGCTTTTGTGTCCATTCCAAATTTACAGGACCTACAACAACGCTTTGAAAAAACGCAGATCTACCAACTGTTGAACGACCCTGTTGTAAAGCCATTTGCAGACGATCTCAAGCGTCAACTGCAAGCACGATTTGATCAGACACAAGCTAGACTTGGCATCAGTTTTGAAGGACTTGAAGATCTCGGAGCAGGGGAAGCCTCGTCCGCAGTGCTCGCTCCCAATGATGAAACACAACCATACGCAGTGGCCGTAATCGTCGATGCCACCGGAGCAGTCGAACAAGCTCAAGAACTTGTTGACCGAATCGGCAAACAACTGGTAGAAGATGGAGCTGAACGGTCCGAAATCAAGATTGATGATCATGATGTGGTGATGTATACGATCACCGACGAACAAGACGCAGAAAAAACATACATGGTTTACTATCGCATCCATGAGGAACATATTGTCAGCACCGATCACCGTGCGGTGATGCAAGACATTCTAAATCGATTTAAAAATCCTGGCGATGACAATGTCGCTGCCATCGCTGCCTACCAATCGGCTATGAAACATTGCCAACAAGCGGCCGGTGATACCGAACCTCAAATTCGCTGGTTTGTAGAACCATTTGGTTATGCAAAAACAATTCAAGCTGCGGCTGGAGTAAACCCGCAAGGCAAGAACTTTCACGAACTGCTCATTGGTCAAGGTTTCGGCGCCCTTACGGGTGCGGGAGGCTGGGTCCATGTTGCCGAAGGCCCTCATGAATTCCGTCATCACACCTGGGTATCAGCTCCGCGAACAACGGATGCAGTTAATGCACAAATTGCTAAAGAAACCACAGCAGCAAATGCTGGGAGAGAACGGGATCCACGCATCGCGGCTAAAGAATCTGACAAATACGTTTTGGCCATGCGAATGCTCGATTTTCCTAACAGTGAAAATCAAAAACCACAACAGTGGATTCCCAATACTGTTAGTACGTACTCGACAATCAATTGGAATATGAAAGAGGCATTCGAATTTGCAAAAACTCTCGTCAATGAATACCTTGATTCCGAAGAAGGCCAGGACCTTTTCGAAGAAATCCTCAAAGGGATCGCCCATGATGTAAACGGGCCTCAACTCGATATCCGAGATGAGTTTGTTGCTTACCTCGCAGGACGGATGTCTGTGATTACCGACTTCCGTGAACCCATTGATGTCGATAGTAATCAATGGATGGCTATTATCGAAGTCACGGATGCCGAAGCTGTTGAAAAAGCTGTCGCAAAATTCATGGCGGCAGAGCCCAATAAACACGAACGAGTTTTTCAAGGGCAACGCATTTGGGAAATTCTCAATGAAGAAGAAGATATTGAAATTGAATTAGACATCGATTTCGGTGAAGAGGGTTTTGGAGCGTTTGGTGATGAAGGGTTTGGTGATCTCGGTGAAGACGAAGAGTCGGAGACAGAAGCCATTGGCGAACAACCTCTTATCAGTACTTGGGCTATTACTGTGTCAACCGACGGTCACGTGCTGATCGCCTCAAGTGCGGACTTTATCGAAGACATCATCAAACAACAAGACGATGCAAATCTTCTCTCAGCAGAAGACTATGTTCGAATAGAAACAGAACTAAATAAAATGGGCGCAGCCAGCACCAGCATGCGAATGTTCACTCGCTTGGATGACAAGCACCATCCGAACTACGAGTTGATCCGCATGGGTAAACTCGAACATTCGCAAACAATGATGGGTAAGATTTTATCGCGTTTGATGGGCTCTAGTGACGGTGATAAAACCGTAGAAAAAATAGATGTCTCGAAAATGCCAGAATTCGCTGCTGTCGCTAAATACCTCGGCCCCTCGGGGACCTTTGTCCGTACCGATGATGGTGGCTGGTTCGCCTCAGGTGTCGTGCTTCGCAAAGCAACACCCGCCGCAGAATAACACCGCGCAGTTCTCTGTGATTTAATACAGGTCGGATTACCGAAAATAAACACGGATGTCACGTTGTGTATTTACCACTTCGAGTGACCAACGATAGCGGTGATCGCTAAGCAGTTTAGCCGGTAGTTCAAAATAGATGCCTAGTTCATCTAAGTGTTGCTTTTGAGTCGCGATCTCTTCAGGCTGTGGGTTTTCGACAGCCGCTTGATTAGCGGAAATAACGAGCATGTAATACCGCCCTAAGTTGATCTCCGTGGTGAATTTGCCTTTATCGTCTGTCACGGCAAACTGACCCCCGAGTCGCCGAATTTCTTCGATCGTTGCTAAAGTGTCCGGCACATCATCGCCAGGTACAAGATCAGTAATTGAAAATTTTTCGCTCGGCAATGATCCTTCCGGTAAAAAGAAAACCAAGGCTTGAGCATCCACCGCCTCTGGGTCATCCGAAGTGCGATACGTTACCCGTCCTTCACAAGGCACCAATCCCATGCCCAAACCTTGAAAATCTAGCGTTGATTCCTCAGCGGGGACGATCATCGTTCCGATCCAAAAACTGGTCAGCGCCACAAAACCAATGAGCGCTACAAAACCATAAATCGTCGCACGACTCACGCCCACCAAGGCGTGATCACGCGTGTGCCGGTGAATTTTTTCTGCATGGCTATTGCCTTGTTGAACTCGATTCACTTGTTCCTCAAGGTCATCAAAGTGCTTGTTCGATACCTCCACTCGCTTGCCGCCACGATCGATCAAATCTTCGTTGGTTTCCTGCGGGGATACTTCACCACCTTCATGGCCTTGCGTATCTGAGGATTCATTGGGGACTTCCATATCGCCAACACTGGGCTCCATATTATCGTTAACGACAGGGGCTTCTGCGATATCAGATTCAGGCTGCTGAATGACTGGTGGCGCCGATGGTATGTCTGCCGCACCATTAGTGTTGCTCACGATGGGTGGAATTCGTACTGGTTTACGGCATCCATGGCAGACTGCCTCTGTGTCTGCGCGCGCCTCCGGAACATTCAACGATTCGCGACAATGTGGACATTCGAATTGAATCATGGAGTCTATACGTGGGATGCGTTGATTCAATTGCTTTAATTGGATCAAACGTGCCAAATGCTTGTGTTGCTTGAGTCACACTACTCGAGAACGTCGAGACCATTGAATATTAGGTAATCACACCACGAGTGATGATCTTACTCCACGTCCCGCTGGCGTTCCGCAGAACCTTCATCGGTACGATCAACGTGACTAATAGCCATTGTAAGAACTAATAAACACAAATCCACTGCAGAGACGAATAAACCAGCAATCGCGATGGCCTTAAAATACCCGGCTGCACCGCTATCATTTAACCCGCCAGCAAGAAATATTGCTCCCAAAGCAACCAAACTCATCGCAGCAGCGGAAATTAATATCAGAGTTAATACTAGTATGATTCGACGTAACATTTAACCAAATCCTAATTTGCGTAACTTAGGCATTTTAAGCAAACCAACAGCGATGTCAAGCTTACTGGCGATTCACGGCAGCTACGAATTTTGTTCAAAATCCTTTTCGAGTTATGATCATTATTGCCATTCTAGGTGGTCAAACTATACCAAGTTCTCAATAATAATATCATCACTTTGAAATAATAACATCCGATGTAAATTAATGCGTCATGCAACTGCTCACCAAGTATGGGTATTAATGAAGAAACAAACTACGCTAACACAAACCTGCATTTTTCGCTCGCACCGTAGAGTGGTCGTTGTGGCATGTCTTGCCTTGGCGATGATCAGCACATTACCAGCGGCGATCTACACGCTTAAGAACAATGTCCAAGTTGAAGGTTCTCCTGGGAAGATTGGGGGAATTGGTGAAACACCCTTAGCAGCGAACCAAACGGGAGAAGTTGGAACGAAGCTTGTTCATTTTGCTGATGACGGTATTCGCCGCACATTCTTTTCAGAATATCAAGTCCTCAATTTTGTAAACTCCCCACCAGAAAATCTTGAACGCATCTCGCTCAACCAACGGGTTGCTACCATCGGTAAACGCTTAGCCGCTGTCGGCCCCATTCTCAACATTACACCTCTTGATGAATTCGGTAGACGACTGGTCAGCATGCAATCATCGCGGGGGCCGCTGCACATCGTCCAAGGTTTGACCGAAGTTAATCCGCGATATGCAACATTAGAAAGTGTCGTCACCAACAATTCCATAATCTGGAAAACTCGAATTGCCACGAGCTCAATTCCAACATCCGTTCTCAGCCGCATTTTGAAAAACCACCTCGACATGAAAAACCCGGACGACCGTTTAATGATCGTCCGCCTTTATATGCAATGTGAACGCTACCAAGACGCTATGTTCGAGTTGCAATCCGCTATTGAACAATTTCCAGAACTCGCCAATCTCAAACAGCAAATAGTGCAATTACGCCAAGCACTTGCAGAACGATTGATCTCCGAAATTGAAAGTCGACAAACCGCTGGACAGCATGCACGCGTCTACAAATGGTTGTCGAACTTTCCCACCGAGGGCGTGGCAGTCGAGACACTATTACGAGCTCGGGATCTGCTAAAGGACTATGACGATCAGGCGGCGATGCGTAACAATATCCTGCTTGCGTTTGACCGCCTGCTAGGAGAACTCGCTGATGAAGCAACACGGCAAAGCATACAGCCAATACGAGAAGAAATCCGTGGGCAGTTAAACATCA
>JAYZBF010000129.1:0-8196 GCA_036338835.1 Planctomycetota bacterium | reverse complement strand
ATCCTGTTGCTGGTAAGCACGCGATAAGACTGACAAAATGTCCGCGCGGCTAGCCCCTTTTGACAGATAATCGTACGCGCCAAGCAAAGTCGCTTTCGCAATATATGTAGGATTGTTAAAAGCGGAAATCATAATCACTCGGGTGTCAGGTTGACTTTCGCGTATTTGCATTAGGGCCTCAAGCCCATCGCAAACTGGCATTTTCACGTCCAGGAGACAGAGATCGGGTTGCAAGGTATTCACCAACGTCACGGCTTCTTCACCGTTTTTCGCGACCCCGACTACCGTCATATTCATTTCAGCGAACATCTGCGCAAGCCCGTCATGCGCGAGGTCATGGTCGTCAGCAATAACTATCGTAATCGCCATTTTTAAATTCCGTCTAATCTCCCGAAGAGGCAATAAGCTTATGTCGTAAGATCAGCAATCGTTGGATGTGGGGAGGGAACGCCTGCGATAGATTATGCTATGCCGAGACGTCATATTTTTGGGGGAGGGGCTGCTTTTTGTACGCTAATATCACAATATACCACCTCCGTAAACACTTTACCTCCTTTTGAGAATCTTTTTTGGATAAACATGGCTCGTGCTCCCAGCCACGACCCAACAAAATCCCAGTTCCTTTTACTGCTAACCCAAATCAGAAAATCAAGTTACACTTAAGTAACTAATATAGAACCCACATCCGCTCACCGCATTCACCATCAGATGACAATTCCCTTGGAACTACCTCAACCGCCGCAATTAGATGTACTCGTGGTAGCGCCTCATCCTGACGACGCTGAAATATCCATGGCGGGTAGCATCCTGCATATGCTTGAACAGGGTCAGCGTGTCGGTATCTTGGATCTAACAAACGGCGAGCCAACCCCGCGCGGTTCAGTAGAGATCCGCGAGCAGGAGACAATACAAGCCTCGACCATTCTGGACATTACGTGGCGAGGTAATCTCGGTTTGCCCAATCGTTCACTTCAACACACCCTTGAAGCTCGAGAACAACTTGCCACTGTTATGCGTCTCTGCCGTGCTGCGAGGATATTCGCGCCTTATTGGGAAGACGCTCACCCAGATCATCTCGCCGCCACGGAACTTACTGATGCATCCCGTTTCTGGGCGAAACTATCGAAAACCGAAATGGCTGGCGAACCGTTTCATCCAAGTCGGGTTTACAACTATCATAGTGTGCATCTGAAGCTCGCGATTGTGCCTGCATTTATTCTGGACATCTCAGACTATTGGGAAACCAAGCTCGAAGCGGTACAAGCCTATGCGAGCCAATTTGGCGCAGTCGAATCGTCACAAGGTCGATCATTCTATGACAAATTAAAAACCGATGCCGAACATTGGGGTGATTTAATCGGATGTCGCTTTGGTGAACCCTTTTCCTGTCGCGAGCCGATTGGAATATCAGCGCTAGACGCCTTGTTATGAAGCAACACACCGGTGTGCTAGCGACTTACTTCAAAAACACCCTTATCTTTTTCGGTAGAATATTTCGCAACAAATTTGCCTTTACTGTATGTCGCGTTATACGTATATGTACCGAGAGTCCGTCCAAGGTTTTCCTTGCCTTTCAAGGTCACTACGCCGCCTTCATTTTTTACGATTTCCAACGTGACATTAAAATGAAATGGGATGAGCTTGAAAAACCTCCCGTTGAATCGCGCCTGTACTTTGGAGTCTTCTAGAACCGTAAATTTTGCCTTAAGCGGCCCGGCATGATCACTTATTTCGCTTCGCCAAGTCCCGTTCCATTTGCCACTCAGGTCAAGCTTCTCTTCGGCTTGCAACTGAGTTGGCAACAAAACCACCACAGCGAGCACGCAAATCGACAATATTGTAACTGCAAGTTTAGAAAAGAGGCTATTACGCATAATGACAAATTCCTCTGGATAGGGGCTACCTTTTAGGGAAGACTTAATGGTCAATCCGATATATACTGAAGCGTACCAAAGAACTGGGGTTCGCGTGAAGACGACTTTGAGCCCGAATAGTCCATTCGCCTCTCATATCTGCCTTACTTAGGATCTTTAGCATGCAACAAGTTAAAATATTTAAGAGTATTGAAAGTGAAATCACCACGCTGGAAAATGAAATCAATGCGTGGATAAAGGAAGCGGGAGCCAAGAACCTTCAAATCAGCGGTAATATTGCACCGCAAACCGAAGCGGGCCCCGGAATGGGAAGTTTTTCTTCCTCTGACATCTTAATTACGATACTTTACGACGCATAACAAGTTGAGGCGGCGTCATTTAATATCCGGTTTAATTGCCGACACTACGAATATTGGATTTTGCGCGTCAAAACGAATTCGTTCTAGCTGATAGTTACCTTTCGCTACGCTAAACATCCATACTTTGACGTCTCCAGTTTCATCTCGCAAAAACGTCTGAACTTCCGACACATTATCGATGCTTGCCATATCCGCAACGATACGACCACCAGGTTTGAGTCGGGCGAGCGCATCGGTCACGATGGTGGCCAACTGGCGACCGGTCCCGCCTATAAATATTGCGTCGGGATCTGGTAAGTCTTCCCATGCGTTCGGGGCTGCCCCGTGAATCGGAAAAACATTATGCACTCCAAAGCGTTCGGCATTTTGTCCAATCAATGCGAAATCATCCACGTCCATTTCGATCGCATATATTTGGCCTCCCGGGGATATCTGACCAGCCTCAATAGCGACGCTACCACTACCAGCGCCGATATCCCAAACAACACTTGTGGGACCTAGGTTGAGCTCCGCCAATGCTAAACACCGAATCTCACTCGATGTCAGCAAGCCCCGTTTGGGCTTCGTCTGCAAAAACATTTCGTCCGGATTGCCAAACAACCGTTTACCGATCATTTCCGTCGGTCGATCCGGAGCGGCAGCATGGCGTACGAGAATCATAACGTTTAACGAATCAAATACCTGATCTGCAATTTCCATCAGCGTGCCGGAAGTTACTCGCTCGTCGGGCGAACCTAAGTTCTCGCAGACGAATGCAGTAAAATAATCTACACGGGCAGCTAGCAGAGCTGTTGCTAACAACTGTGGAGTGTTCTCACTTGTTGTAAATAACCCGACACGTTCCGCACTGCGAATTTTTTGAACGACATGGTCGACGCTCTGGTTACCTAAATCTGTAAGATAGGCCTCATCCCAATTTTCTTTTACTCGAGCGAACGCCAATTGCATCGTGCTCACATTGGGAATGACGCGGATTCTATCTTTTCCAATTCTATCGCACAGAAAACGTGCTGTACCGTAAAACAGCGGGTCGCCGGCGGCCAAAACGACCACTTTTTGGTCGCGACTACCGTCGATGCGAACCGACAGTGCCTCGTAGTCCGAACCTGGGTCCCAGACGTCTCCCACATCGGTTTGAAACTTTTTTGTTATCTCGTTTGGGCCAACGAGCAAATCAGCTTGCCGAATGATGGCAACCGTAGATGCAGTCAAACCTTCGATGCCGTCATCTCCAATTCCAACAATGCTTATGGATTCGCTGTCAATCAAAACATTTCCCCTGAAACAAGCCGTTTAGTCTAGTTGCAAAAAAACACCCATCGCAAAACGGGTGCTTATCGCGAACATATAACGATGTTCAGATATTAAATAGGTTTTCCAGCAACACTTAGGCTTGGAACGAACTGCCACAACCACATGATTTAACGGCATTTGGATTTTCAAAAGTAAACCCACGACGATCCAGACCGTCGTACCAGTCAATGACCGTGCCGTCTAGATACAGTGCACTTTTCTTATCGACAACGACATCAACACCATGTTGGGTGTACCGATTGTCGGCAGCTTCATCAAATTCTTTTTCAAATTTAAGTGAATAACTGAAACCACTACAGCCTCCACCAACTACACCTACTCGCAAAAACGTTGTTGCGTCGAGTTTTTCTGTAGTTTTAACCTTTGCGACTTCCGCCGCTGCCTTTTCCGTTATCGAAACCGCCATAACTCGTTCTCCGTTTTCCAATAAAACGCTCTGTATTTTTCATGCCATCATTGATTAATTACAAACCAGCGCGTTCTTAATCAACTGTATATATAGTACACGAACATACAAGAATTGAAAACATCTAAATGCCGTTCGCACTTGATTATGAAAAGTTATACCAATAATTCAGCGCGAGACGTTTCCCTAAAGCTAAGAAAAGATATAAACTCCTACAGACGGACTTCGTTATATATACCCTTCAAATCGCGTCGTAGACGATATTCAACCATAGCAGTGCTAATTATTTAGCTTTAAGGAACCACGAATGACCACCACCGAAGTTGAACAGATTCTAGTTGTCCCCACACGCGTATTTCATGAACTTGGTCATGTTCAGGGATTCAGCGCCGATGTTGACAAGTACCTAAGTGAATTGTTGCGACCTGAAAACATCTCTTACCGACCCCGTCCAGAAATGGAAGAAGACGCGTCGTTCAAACAACTCATCCCATATGTAATTTTTCGTCATACGGATGCGAATGGTGACGTATCAGTTTTTCAATACCGACGGGGCAAAGGTTCCGGGGAAAAACGTTTACACCAAAAGAAATCTGTTGGTATCGGTGGCCACATATCTCAAGAAGACGCTAGCGACGTCGACGCCGACCCCTATCTCGAAGGAATGAAACGGGAACTCGAGGAAGAAGTTTGTATTAACACTCGCCATACGTTTTCACTTGTAGGTCTAATTAACGATGACGAAACAGAAGTGGGAAAAGTCCATCTTGGCATTGTCCATATATGCGACGTCGTAACGCCTGATGTGATACCCAATGAAGTAGAGATCGAAGGTAACGGTTTTGTACCAATTGCGGAAATGCTTTCCGATCTGTCAGGCTTCGAAACGTGGTCGGCTATCTGTATAGAGGCGTTATTAGCATAGGGTTATTCCGAAACCTACAAGTACCGTGTTAACAATTCGGAAAGTGAATAGAAGTTCATGACAAATCTTCCAATCTACATGGACGACCACTCCACGACGCGGGTGGATCCGCGCGTTGTGGACGCAATGCTCCCTTACCTAAGCGCAACGTTCGGTAACCCAAGCAGTGTCAATCATAGTTTCGGATGGGACGCACAACAGGCGGTGCACGAGTGTCGCCAATCCATAGCTGCGAGTATTAACGCGCAACCTAAAGACATCTTGTTTACGGGCGGCGCGACGGAAAGTAACAACTTAGCGCTACGTGGTGTGTGCCTGCGAAATCGAAAAAAGGGTAAACATGTCATCAGCGTGCTGACTGAACACCACGCTATTCTTGACCCACTCGACCGACTTATGCGACGCGACGAGTTTGATGTTACGCTATTGCCCGTCGCCAATCACGACAACGCCACAATTGGCACCATTGATCTCGATCAACTTCGCGATGCAATCCGTCCGGATACCATATTGGTTTCCGTAATGTTTGCGAACAACGAAATTGGAACGATTCAACCAATTACGGAAATTGGGTCTATTTGTCGAGAACACAATATACTGTTTCACACCGACGCAACGCAGGCGGTTGGTCGAATTCCGATCGATGTCGACGCGATGCATATTGATCTCATGAGTTTCTCAGCTCACAAGTTTTACGGTCCTAAAGGCGTGGGGGGACTTTATGTTCGAAGAGATGGTCCGCGTCCAAAACTGCTGCCGCTCGTCGATGGAGGAGGGCAGGAAAATGGTCTGCGGGCTGGGACCCTAAACACAGCTGGTATTGTTGCTATGCGTTGTGCCTTAGAACTTTCCACAAGTGAACAGGAAACAGAGGCTTTGCGTTTAAGCGAACTTCGAAATGAACTCTACGCTCAACTTACTAGCAACATTCCCAATTTGTTATTAAACGGACCCGCGTTGGATAACGTTCGCCACCGTCTCTCTAATAACCTAAATATTTGTTTCGGTGATGTCGACGGCGAGGCCCTCATGATGAGCACTCCCGACCTCGCGATTTCAAGCGGCAGTGCTTGTAGTTCAACCAATCCTGAACCTAGTCATGTTTTGCTGGCGATCGGTCGCAGTGATGATGAAACCCGAGCCAGTTTACGCTTTGGACTCGGCCGTTTCACTACGCCTGCTGACGTTGACGCCGCAGCACAACTGCTCACAAACAGCATTCAGCGACTCAGATCGCTGCGTTAGAGGAACTTACTGTTCTCACTCGATAGCCAAAAGGCTTAACGCTTGCCGACCGCGTTGAAACACATCATTTATTTGGCTACGAATATTGGTAGGTGCTACGGGTTTTATTTTTGTTCGCCATCATAAAATCAACATCGCATCGCCGTAACTAAAAAACCGGTACTCGCGGTCGATCGCTTCTTGATACGCTCTCTGTATCAGCTCGTCACCTCCAAACTGGCGAACGAGTATTAAAAGGGTTGACATCGGTAAATGAAAATTGGTTAACAATGCGTCCACCGCTTTAAATTGATAGGGCGGCCTGATAAATAGATTTGTACTACCGCGCCAGGCTACGATACGGTCTCTAACCGCTGCCGTCTCGAGCACGCGGACCGCCGTTGTTCCAATGCACACTATTCGGCCACCCGTCTCTTTGGTGGATTGCAACTGCTGTGCCACGGTAGCGGTGATTTCGCCTCTTTCGCTGTGCATCACATGATCCTCAATCTTAGAAAGGTTTATGGGGCGAAACGTCCCCAGTCCCACGTGCAGCGTCACGCTGCACATTTGGATACCCTGCTTCAAGATCTCTGCATTCAGTTTATCGGTAAAATGCAACCCGGCCGTAGGGGCGGCTACGGCACCCGGTTTTTCTGCAAACACCGTCTGGTAATTCAGCTGATCCGATTCCTCAGTTTTCCCTCCGCGGATGTACGGTGGAATAGGGACGTTCCCGCGACTCTCAAGGATCTCAGTCCAAGGAACTTGGCAGTCCGGTATGACTCGCCAAACTCCACCATCCAGTTTTTCATCAAACCGTAATTTAATATCTTTGTCCCCCGCAAGGTTTTTCGTCGGAACTCCCGCAGATAAAAGAACCGATTCCCCTGCACGGATTTTTCCTCTTGTTTTAGAAATGATCAACCATCCACCCGCACAGGCTTCTAAGAATAACCCTTCCCATTGCCCCCCCGTTTTTGCACGCACGCCAAACAACCTAGCATTAACAACTTTAGTGTTATTAGTCACCAAAACATCTCGTGGTGTGATTATCTGCGGTAATTCAGCGATCGTCCGGTGCGTTATTTGCTGTGAACCACGATCCACAACCAACAACCGCGCTGAGCTACGATCCGATAGAGGGTGTTGAGCAATCAGTTCATTAGGCAGAGTGTAATCGTAGTCGGATAAATTCAATTTGGCGTCCTCGGTGGCAATCTCAAGTACTTTCCCATTCTGCTCCTTGCTTTTAACTTCGTAAACCCCACCCATCCGCTCCTAGAATACACCCACCTTTTCTTGGTTTGGACTTTTGCATCGTTCCCTACGTACTTAACATGAACCCTACCGTCTATTGCATATCACTCAACAAGTCTTTCGATTTACGCAATAGAAGATTCCAATTCCACAATTAGTTTTTAGGAAACGCACTTTTGGACGTAGCATTCGTCATAACCGAACTTGAACCGGGGGGAGCTGAGCGTTGTTTAGTTAATCTTGCGCTCGGACTAACTCAACGCGGACATTGCGTAAGCGTCATTAGCATCGCACCAGAACCGTATAATGGCCGCGAAGAACTTGTGCTTAAGCTTCGAGCGGGTGGCGTTGAGCCCACTTTCCTAAACGTCAACAATTACCGGGATTTTTTCCGCGCCAAACGTACACTGAGCGCAGTTCTCAACGAAATATCGCCGGACATCGTGCAGTCATTTCTGTTCCATGCAAACATCCTGTGCGGCAAGGTTAGCAAACGCTTCGATTTCAAATTAGTTGCGGGCTTACGTGTATCTGAGCCGCGGCGGCTACGTCAATGGATGATGCGTTTTCAACGCTCAATGTTCCAAAGATCAGTATGCGTATCAGATGACGTTAGTTCCTACGCACAGCGGAAATTAGGGTTTCTGCTCGAGACGCTTAACGTAATACCAAATGGAATCGACCTTGATTCCTTTTCGGATATCGCGCCATCTACCGCTAGGGATCTCCACTTGGACACTATACCCCCTCTATTAACTTTCGTAGGACGATTGCAATTACAAAAAGGCGTCGACCTCCTTGTTAATAATGCGAAATCCATACTACAGGCCTGCC
>JAYZBF010000128.1:0-44210 GCA_036338835.1 Planctomycetota bacterium | reverse complement strand
GGCATATTCTCAAGGGACCACGGTATTTCCTCAACGAGAGAATCCAATTGAAAACTTATTACCACAGGCTGAATATATTACGTCAGGGAGTGAACGAGATGGAGCCGATTTATTACGGCGGCTGAATTCCAAATATAATGCCGCGCGGCCAGGTGACTCGCGGTTGGACGCACGCATTCGTAGCTATGAACTCGCTGCGAAGATGCAGCTCAGTGCCCCTGAAGCCATGGATTTGTCGAAAGAGACGGCGGCTACGTTGAAGGCGTACGGCCTTGATCGGCAAGGTGCTAGCTATGGGCCGGATATAAATGTTCCAGAAGAAGCTGAATATTTTGGCCGTAAATGCTTGATTGCTCGGCGGCTCATTGAACGTGGCGTGCGGTTTGTGCAAATTTGGTCCGGCAACGACAATGGCTTCCCTCGGCGTAATTGGGATAGTCATGAAGACATACAACGCGATCATGGCCCGCTGGCAAATGGAATGGCGATCGGTACCGCTGCGTTGATTAAAGACTTGAAACAACGGGGGCTGCTCGAGGACACTATTATATTGTGGACGACCGAGTTTGGCCGCATGCCCAGTAGCCAAGGCAGTACGGGGCGGGACCATAATCCCTTTACATTTACGAATTGGTTATGTGGCGGTGGAATTCGTGGAGGGGTGACAGTCGGTGAATCTGATCAATGGGGGTTTAAGCCATTAGATCGAGATAATCCGACTCAAGTCTATGACATCCACGCTACCATGTTACATCTGTTAGGCATCGACCATGAGCGACTGACAGTGCGAAACAATGGAATCGATCGCCGGCTTACGGACGTTCATGGCAAAGTGATCCAAGGATTGTTGGCCTAAAAACACTAGCGTTAATAAATAGGGCCGCACATTCTTTGGCCATTGGAAAACGAATCGATCACGAATAGGTTCTAAAATATTACATTCGGTGATGGAAATCGGTTCGTCACGACATTAGGATGATATTGAGTAAACCGTAGTATCCTATTAGATCTTCTTTCGGAGTTAGAACGTTGAGTTTTTACAAGACCTTATTGTCGTTAGTGTTAGTTGCGATTTTTGCCGTTCCCACCATTGCTGCTGAACTTAATGTTCCGCCGGACGGATTCCAAGCACTGTTTAATGGGAAAGATACGTCTGGCTGGTATGGCTGGAAAACGAAAAATCCAGAGGATCTATGGAACCAATCAGCGGAGGATCAAGCGGCCTATAAAAAGGAAAGCCGTAAAGACATCGACCAACATTGGACTGTCGAGGATGGCGAGTTGATCAACGACGGTCATGGGCTGTATTTAACATCCGAGCAAGAGTTTAGTGCCTATGAATTGATGATTGATTACAAGACGGTCGCCAAGGCTGACAGCGGCATTTATCTTAAAGGCGTTCCCCAAGTTCAAATTTGGGATTATACCGATGAAGCAAAATTTGGAATTGGTGGCGATAAAGGTTCCGGCGGACTTTGGAACAATAGCAAGGGCGCAAAAGGCAAGGATCCTTTGGTCTTGGCCGACAAACCCTTTGGACAGTGGAATAGTTTTAAGATTCGTCAAATTGGCGCCCGTACTTCTGTGTGGCTCAATGGCAAATTGATTGTCGATGATGCAGTTATGGAAAACTACTTTGACCGTTCGCGTCCGCTGTTTCATCATGGACCGATTCAACTACAAACGCATGGCGGTGAAATTCGCTGGCGAAATATTTTTGTCCGTGAAATTGGCGCTGATGAAGCGGCTAAAGTTCTTCGGGAAGCAGAAGGCAGCAAAGGATTTCAATCGATCTTTGATGGCAATAGCTTTGATGGCTGGGCCGGAGCTGTCGATAACTACCAAGTTGTTGATGGTGCAATCCAATGTCTAAAAGGTAAAGGCGGAAACTTGTACACTAAAAAAGTGTACAAGGATTTTATTGTCCGCCTCGAAATCAAAACACCTCCAGCGGGTAATAATGGCCTTGCCATTCGTTATCCAGGGTCTGGTAATCCTGCTTATGTGGGTATGACGGAACTTCAAGTCTTGGATGTTGGGTATCCAGGCAAGCTTGCTCCCTACCAATACCACGGATCGGTTTATGGTTTGATTCCCGCCGCCCAAGGATATTTGCATCCCGCAGGTCAATGGAATTATCAAGTCGTGACGGTCAAAGGATCAACCATTAAGGTTGAGCTGAATGGCTCAGTGATTCTTGATGCGGATGTGGCGGATATTAAAGATGAAGGAAAACTGAAACGGCATCCAGGTTTAATGCGACCCGAAGGTCACTTTGGATTTGCCGGACACAATGATGCGGTTCAGTTCCGTAACATCGAAATCAAAGAGCTAAAATAATAAGCCTTTCGTTCAAGAGACGTGCTTAAAATGGGGATTTGATGATGAAATCTTATGTAGGTGCCGTGTGCGCGGTGATATTACAGGCGTTTTTTGTTTTAGCAGTCACTTCGCCCGCCCTTGCTCAACAACGAGTTTATGCGGACGGTGAAAAACCCGCGGACAGTCGCTTGGGTGAACTGCGGCACTTGAACAACTATTTTCCGTTTGATGTCCCCGACTCACTCGACGGTTGGAAGGCTCGACAAGATCAGCTCCGCACACGGATTCTCGTGGCTAATGGGATCTGGCCGCTTCCGCAGCGCACGCCTTTAAATGTAAAGATTTATGGGCGGGTCGAACGCAAAGGCTTTACCGTCGAGAAGGTTCATTTTGAAAGTTATCCGGGGCACTTTGTTTCAGGATTGTTGTTTCGCCCGACCACGAAAGGGAAGCATCCGGCTGTATTAACACCCCATGGACATGGCGGACGGATGCAGGACCATGGAGATAACATTGCGGCGTTGATTAAAAGTGGCGATGAGAAGCATGCTGGATCGGGAAGGTTTCCAAAATTGGCACGCTGCGCCCAGCTTGCGAGAATGGGATGCGTCACATTCATTTTTGATATGGAAGGTTATGTTGATGCAGTGCAAATACCGATGGAGGTTTCGCATCGTTTGACAAATCGTCGCCCTGATTTAGAAAGTCCAGAGCGATGGGGGTTCTTTTCCGCACAAGCCGAAATGCGGCTGCAAAGTATCATGGGCATTCAAACGTGGAATTCCATTCGCGCGTTAGATTTTCTAGAAACGCTAGATGATGTGGACGCCAAACGAATTGGAATCACTGGAGGCAGCGGTGGCGGAACACAAACCATCCTGCTTGGCGCTATCGACTCTCGCCCTATCGTTTCATTCCCGCAAGGCATGGTTTCCACGGCAATGCAGGGCGGATGTACTTGTGAAAACTGTAGCTTGTTGCGAGTGGATACGGGAAATGTCGAATTAGCGGGTTTGTTTGCTCCGCGACCATTGGCCATGACCGGCGCCAACGACTGGACCAAAGAGATTCAAAGCAAAGGTTATCCAGAATTACAACAGCTTTATGGGCTCTATGGAAAACAAGAAGACGTGTTTTGTGTTTCGTTTCTGCACTTTGCTCACAACTATAACTATGTGACTCGGCAAGTTATGTATCACTGGTTTAATAAACACATGGAGCTGGGACTAAAAGAGCCGATTGTTGAAGACGATTATGAACTGTTGACCACCGCAGAAATCACCGTTTGGGACGATGAGCATCCGCAGCCTGAGTCGGGCGTGGAGCATGAAGTGAAGTTGTTGCGCAGCATTGCTCAGTCATCACAGCGACAGATTTCGAAGTTGGTGAACACGGCCGAGGACCCAGTTGCGAAGGTTCGAGAGATTGTTGGCACAGCGATTCAGTCAATTGTGATGCGAGATCTACCCGCAGCGGGACAAGTGGAAGGTGAAAAAATTGGTGAAACGGAACACGATAATTATATGGAGTTCACACAGATATTGCGGCATCAACATGTCGGTGAAGAGTTACCCACAATTTCGTTTTATCCGACCGCAGTTGACTGGAATGGGACCGTGATCATGTGGATTGATGGCCAGGGTAAGGCGGGCATGGTTGGTGAAAATGGCAAGCCCAACAAGGCGATCACCGCCGCGCTAGCGAAAGGAATTGCTGTCATTGGTATTGATATGCTGTATCAGGGAGAGTTCTTGGCAGAGGGTGAAAAAATCGGCAACCAACGCAGCGCACCGACGACTAATCGTCAGGTTCCGGCATTTACGTTTGCCTATAACCACACATTATTTTCTCACCGAGTACATGATGTTTTGTCGCTGATTTCGTTTGTGGCCAATGATGACCACGGACCAGATAAATTGATACTCGTGGGTGCCGGTGGTGCAGGTCCGATTGCCGCGACTGCAGGGGCGATTGCCGGAGATGCTGTGCAACAGGCGATTATCGATACACAAGGATTTCGCTTTGCTTCAATAACTTCATACTTGGATCCCAACTTTTTCCCGGGCGCTATCAAGTATGGTGATTTGCCCGCGATATTGGCGTTGAATGTTCCTCGACCGCTCGTTTTGATTGGTGAGGAAACCGTGCCAGGTAAAACAGGGTTTCTTTATAGTCGCATGGGCAAACAGGTTCGCTTAGCGGACTCCGTGTTGTCGGCATTACAGTTGAAATAAATTTGGTTAGATTAATATGGGAGAGTTGTACAATGGAAGATTTCAATAGGAGACAACTCCTCGGAGCAGCCGCATCGATTGGAGGCGCAATGGCAATTTCCTCAACGACAAATGGTCAAGAAAGCCAGGATGTGACCAAGTCCATTCCGCGAGTAGCGAAAAAGGGCAACATCAAGCATTCGGTTGTGAATTGGTGTTTTAGCAAATACTGGAAAGCCAACGAGCTGATTTCGATTGCCAAGCAACTTGGCTTGGCGAGTGTCGAATTAATATCCCCGCAACATTTTCCAGAGATCAAAAAACAAGGACTCGAATGTGCAATAGCCTCAGTCAATATTGGTGGCCCGCCGTTTGTAAAAGGATATAACAATCCTAAGTACCATGAGTTGGTGATCGCCGCGACTAAAAAATCTATTGATGCTTGCCACGAGTTTGGATTCAAAAAAGTGATCGCATTCACGGGCTTCGCAGAGGAACTGAGCAAAGAAGAAGGCGCGGCGAATTGCGTGAAGGGCTTCAAGGAAGTGATCGGCTATGCGGAAAAACGTGGAGTGACGATTTGCCTCGAACACTTAAACACTCGGGATGATACGCACCCGATGAAAGGCCATCCAGGCTATCAGGGTGATGATGTCGATTATTGTGTGGACATTATTAAGGCGGTTGGCTCTGAACATTTAAAGCTGTTGTTTGATATCTATCATGTATCCATTATGAACGGCGATATTGTACGGCGTATTCATCAACACGCAGAATATATTGGTCATATCCATACCGCAGGCAACCCGGGCCGCGGGGAGCTCAATGGCCAACAAGAAATCCAATATCCGGCTTGTATGCAAGCACTCGTTGAAATTGGATATAAGGGATACGTCGGACACGAATTCATTCCGACTGGTGATCCGCTCAAGGGCTTAATTGAAGCGGTACGTTGGTGCGACGTATAAGGTAGTACTTCGACGTTTTTGAGGATTTTATCGTCGAGGAGGCCGGTTTTATATAGTGCGATTGGCTCAGTGGCGTGGGCGCAGTTATAATAAAAACACTATGTTCCCCCGCCTTCCTACCTTCCTTCCTGTCACATGGCTTGCCACACTCTTGGCAAGTTCTATCAGTGTTTGCACTGCTGCGCCAACCGAGCTTACTTTTGAGAGAGATATACGGCCTATCCTAAAAGCCCACTGTTTTCATTGTCATGGAGAACTGGCAGAACATAAGGGCAAACTTGATTTGCGATTGGCTAGACTCATACTCACTGGTGGCGAATCTGGTCCGGCGATCGTCAAAGGCCAGCCGGGAGAAAGCTTGCTGCTGGAATATCTTCGTGACGGCACGATGCCGCCCGCGGATGTAACCCATCGCCCGTCGGATGCCGAAATAACGATGATTCGGAAATGGATTGCCGGCGGCGCACTAACTGCTCATGAAGAACCAGAAAGCTTGGGCGACGGATTTTATATAACGGCAGAGGAGCAAGGGTTTTGGGCATTTCAACAAATTCAACGACCGGAATTACCACAGCTATCGCGAGTGATTCAAGCAGAAAACGGGATCGATCATTTTATTGGAGCGAAGCTTGAGGCAAACGATTTGGCATTTTCGCCGCGGGCAGCCAACGCAACCTTACTGCGTCGAGCGACTTTGGATTTAACCGGGTTACCTCCAACACAAGAATCCCTACGAGAATTCAAAAATTCAACAAACCCGGCGGCGTATGAGGAATTGGTTGATCAACTTCTAGGATCGGCATCGTATGGCGAGCGCTGGGGTCGTCATTGGCTCGACGCTGCTGGCTATGCTGATTCAGAAGGCTACACAGATTCCGACGCCCCGCGCCCTTGGGCATTCAAATATCGCGATTATGTAATAGACAGCTTCAATAAAGACAAACCGTATAATCAGTTTATTGTTGAGCAACTTGCGGGTGATGAGTTGATTGGTAAGCCTTTGGAAAATTTGACGCAGCAGCAACAGGAATTGATTGTTGCGACTGGTTTTTTACGGAATGCTCCAGATGGAACGGGTTCGGGAGCAGCCACGGAAGCCGCTCGCAACTCAGTTGTTAGTGAGACGATTAAACTGGTTACTTCGTCATTGGTTGGCCTGACGGTTGGTTGTGCACAATGTCATAACCACCGCTACGACCCAATTTCGCAAGCGGATTATTATCGACTGCGAGCGGTTTTTGAACCAGCACTGAACTGGAAAGCTTGGAAAACACCGGCTCAGCGCAAAGTTTCGCTATATACGGAAGCCGATCGGCAGCGGAAAGCCGAAGTCGAAGCGGAAGTGAAAGTGGTCGCTGCCCAGCGGACCGAAAAACAGGAGGCATATATCGCCACAACTTTTGAGAAAGAGATAGCGAAACTGCCGAGTGAAGTTCAAACGGACGTCCGTACGGCCCACGACACCGCGGCAAAAGATCGCAGCGATGCCCAAAATAAGCTCATCAAAAAATACCCCAGCACGGTTGTTACTGCGGGTAATCTGTACCTGTTTGATAAAAAGGCCGCCGATGACTTAGCGACGTTTGTGGCGAAACAAGCCACCTTACGCAAGGCGATTCCAGTCGAAGAATATGTTAGATGTTTAACCGAGCCCCATCAACAAGATCCACCGACAACGTTCGTATTCTCCCGAGGCAATTTTGGTTCTCCCTTAGCAGAAGTTGAACCGCGTGAACTGGCGGTGTTAGATCCTCAAGGCACAGCGACCTATGTCGATCGGATAGAAAACATTCCCACAACCGGCCGCCGCTATCAATATGCCCAATGGCTGACTTCCGCCGAGCATCCTTTGCTCGCTCGCGTTATTGTTAATCGCATTTGGGCGCATCACTTTGGCCGAGGTATCGTCGATACGCCGGGCGATTTTGGTGCTCTTGGTGGCCGACCTTCGCATCCGCAATTGTTAGATTGGCTGGCTGCAGAATTGATGCAAAATGATTGGAGCATCAAGCATATTCATCGCTTGATCATGACGTCTGCAACCTATCAACAGTCATCTACTCGGCATGAGCTGGGTAACAATATCGATCGCCAAAAACGCTTGCTATGGTCTATGCCTGTGCGGAGGTTAGAAACAGAGAGCATTCGAGATACGATTTTAGCGATTTCTGGGATGCTTAATACGCAAGCAGCAGGTGCGGCTGTTCCTGTAATGGCAGATCGCACGGGTCAATGGGTTGTAGGTAAAGAAAATTTAAATGCGGGCCGGCCTGGCCCCGTGATTGATATGCTTGGACAACAATATCGCCGTAGTGTGTACATTGAAGTTCGCCGCAGCCGGCCTTTGGCGGTATTAGAGCCATTTGACTTGCCAACACTATCGCCGAATTGTAATCGTCGCGCATCATCTACCGTGGCACCGCAATCATTGCAGATGCTCAACAGTGAGTTTATTACTCAACAGTCTCGTCATTTTGCCGATCGTCTCATGCGCCTTTCGGACTCCACCGAAGACCGAATTCGTGCAGCTTGGCGGCTTGTTTATTCAAAAGAGATAGCCGCAGAGCAGTTTGACGAGGCAATAGAGTTTATCGGGACAAACGAAAAAACACTTATCGCAGATTATCAAGACAAAGGTATTAAGGACGACGCTGCACGGGATGCATTGGCGTTGCTGTGTCAGGCACTAATATCAAGCAATCAATTCATTTATATCGAGTAATACTATGAGTGACCTTAGCACAATAAATAGACGGCATTTTTTGTCTACTAATGCGACCGGTCTTAGTGGATTAGCGTTGGCATTATGGGCTCAACAGCAAGCCGCGCAAGCTAACCCTAAAAAACCTGATTTAGTACAACCAACATTTGACACCGTGCCTAAAGCACCGCATCGTTTTGGCCAAGCTAAGGCGATGATTTCGTTGTGGATGCAGGGTGGTCCAAGTCAAGTTGATTTATTTGATCGCAAACCGGAACTGGAGCGACTTGATGGCGAGACGTTTCCGGGGGAAGTAAAATACGATAACGCGGCTCAGGCCAGTTCGAAAATATTGGCAAGCCCCTGGAAGTGGCGGCGATATGGTGAATCGGGAATGGAGCTTTCCGAGTTGATTCCACATATGGGTTCGATTGCGGATGATATCACGCTGATCCGCTCGATGCGTACGGGCGTCAATAATCATGGCCAAAGTATTCGTGCGATGAATACTGGAACGACGATAGCGATGCAACCGGCATTAGGAAGCTGGTTTTCCTATGGCCTCGGCTCTGCTACTAACAGTTTGCCATCCTATTTAGCACTCATAGATCCAGGTCAACTGCCAGTTGACGGAATCGCCAATTGGAATAATGGCTATCTACCTTCTGTCTTTCAGGGCACGGTGATACGACCGACAGAACCACGGATTTTGAATCTCACACCACCCAAACGCCTTGTGGGAAAACCGCAACAGCAACTGCTGAGTTATCTAGAACGACTTAACCTACAACACCTCTCAAAAAAACCAGGTGAACGAGATTATCAAGCACGTATTAATATGTACCAACTAGCGTCGAGGATGCAGACGTCGGCCGTGGAGGCCATGGACCTAAGTCAAGAAACTGCGGAAACGAAAAAACATTACGGCATGGACGACCCAGTCACCAAAGATTTTGGAGCACGATGTTTGATCGCGCGGCGACTAATTGAGCGAGGAGTTCGCTTTGTGCAAGTGTTTACTCAGAACCAGTTTTGGGATCACCACGGCCGCATTAGGACTAGCTTGCCAGCGGCTTGTAAAAAAGTAGACAAACCATCGGCAGCACTTGTTAGTGATCTCAAGCGTCGAGGGATGCTCGACGAAACGATTGTACATTGGGGTGGGGAAATGGGTAGATTGCCTGTCATTCAAAACGATACCGGAGCGACCAATGTTGGCCGTGACCACAACACGAACGGGTTTAGCATGTGGGTTGCCGGCGGTGGATTCAAAGCTGGCCATGCACATGGGATGACCGATGAGTTTAGTCATCAAGCGGTTGAGCAAATCGTAAACCACTATGATTATCACCATACATTGATGCATCTATTTGGTTTAGATCACCAGCGACTGACGTTTGAGCATAATGGTCGTAGTCGAAAGCTAATTGAAACAGATAAAAGCCAGCTTGTAACGGAGTTAATTGCTTGATTTGAGGGTAAAAAATATCGGATGAAAATAATTAGGGGGAAAGTCAAAAAACACTAAAACCCCCCATGTTAGGGTTGTTTTAGCGGTTTGTATTTATATTTGGTCGGTACTGGAGTAGGATTCTTCTAGTTGGCAATTTAGTCCTTTGATAAAATGTACGATATGAAGGACAAGAGTTTAAGTTGTAGTTGAGCGGACAAATAATGGAGTGGGCGAACAACAGAGCGTTGGACAACGATTAAAAACCAATTAAGGGTAGCTAACCAATGGCCGTAGAACATCAAATAGATCACTATTGTGACGGTGTAAATCGCCGCAGTTTTTTGCAGATCGGTGCCCTCGGAGGCCTCGGGTTGTCCCTGTCGACTTATTTGCAGCAGGCCGCCGCGACAACCAATAAGCCATCCACAAATTGCATCTTGATTTGGACTCGAGGCGGAACAAGTCACCATGACACGCTCGACCCCAAGCCAGATGCCCCCACAAGTGTCCGCGGCGAGTATGACGTCATAGACACGGCAATTCCCGGAGTCAAATTTACAGAGATTTGTCCTAACCTCGCCAAACATGCCGACAAGTTTTCGGTTTTACGTGGTTGGAATCCACGTAACGGAAGCCACGGAACTGCAGACCAATATGTGATGAGTGGCCGCAAATTCAATCAGGCGGTGGCCTATCCAACCTTTGGCAGTGTGATGAGTCACTATCACGGATTTCACACAGCGATGCCGCCATTTATTCAACTAGGCACGAATGTGGATCGTCGATTTGGTGGCGGCAGTTCTGGCATCTTGGGATTGGAGCACATGCCATTTGAAATCGATGCGGATCCCAATGCTGACAAATTTAGTGTGCGGGATATCACTCCTCCGACCGGCGTTTCCTTTGCCCGCATTGATCGTCGCAAGAGTGCCTTGGCGCGGCTTGACGCGTTGCAGCGCAACACGGACATCCAACAGACGGCATTTGCGGCTCTCGACGAACATTATGAAGCGGCCATCAACATGATCACCGCGCCGGAAACCAAACAAGCATTTGATTTAGAAAAAGAAGATGCCAAGTTACGGGAAGCCTACGGCAAAAACCGCTTTGGTCAAAGCTGTTTGTTATCGCGGCGACTAATCGAAGCTGGTGTTCGATTCGTCACGGTTACCGATGGTGGTTGGGACACGCACGCCAACAATTTTACAGGCCTAAAAACACGTATTCCACCTGTCGATCAAGGTTTGCCACAATTGCTGATTGACCTCGAAGACCGCGGGATGCTCGACACGACATTAGTTTGTTGGTTCACCGATTTCGGACGTACCCCGCAAATCAATTCCGCGAGCGGGCGAGATCATTGGTCGACAGCGGGATTTGCTGTTATGGCTGGCGCCGGCATACCAGCAGGTACGATACTTGGCGCGACAGATGCCGAAGGCGGACATGTCTCGAAAGATGAATATTTTACGGAGGATATTGCTGCGACCGTGTATAGCAAATTAGGCTTGCCAACAGACTTAATTGCTAATGCACCCGATGGTCGCCCGGTACGTCTTATTGAAGGTCGCCCAATTAGGGAGTGGGCATAGTGCCCAGAGCAGATTTAATAGGTATTCGATATCATGTTTAAACTCATTGGAAACTCAACAACTCATTGCGATGGAGTCACACGGCGCGAATTTTTGACTGCCGGTTCCGCGGGTGTTGTCGGGCTGAGTTTGGCAGATTTGCTGCGGGCTGAGGCAGCTGCCGGCATTGGGTCGTCTAACAAAGCCATCGTCAATATTCATCTGGATGGCGGTGCTCCTCAGATGGATACGATTGATATGAAGCCAGACGGCCCGCGAGAGACACGGGGTGAGTTTCAGCCAATTTCAACCTCTGTAGCGGGCATTCAAATTAGTGAACTGTTACCGAACATGGCTGCTCAAGCAGAGGATTTTGCTTTCATTCGTAGTCTGATTGGTTCGGCAGGCCGACACGATGCATTTCAATGCCAATCTGGATTTGATGCTAAGGAAAAATCTAGCGTGGGCGGACATCCAGCCGTGGGTTGTGTACTGAGCAAGATACTTGGCCGCGTCTCCGATCCAGCACCAACCTTTGTTGATCTAATGCAAGGACGTCCATTGGTTCGCAACAGCGCTCGGCCAGGGTTTTTAGGACCCGCCTACAAACCGTTTCGACCAGACCTGTCGAGTATGTTTGATCGTCCTTTAGAAACCGGGATGAAAGGCGAATTAGCGAAACTAGGCGCCAATCACACCACTAGCTTGTCACTCAATACCGAGCTCAATGCGGATAGGCTGCATGACCGCAATTCGTTGCTTAACAGTTTGGATTCGATCCGCCGCGAGGCAGATAGTAGTGGCATGATGGAGGCAATGGACCGGTTTTCACAACAAGCAACGGGCATTCTAATGTCAGGCACATTTGCCGACGCATTAGACTTGTCCAAAGAAGACCCTAAGATGTTGTCACGCTACACCCCAGTTCACTCCGGATCGGGTTATCGAAATGCCACGGCTGATGAACCGAAAGCCGCGTTGAAGCTGTTGATCGCTCGACGATTGATCGAAGCTGGGGTGCGGTGTGTTAGTGTTACGTTTAGTGATTTTGATACCCACAGCAAAAACTTTAGTCGCATGCGATATACATTGCCAATCGTTGACCATGCAATTGTGACATTTATAAATGATCTGAAAGATCGTGGCATGTTCGATGATGTATCGATTGTCTTATGGGGCGAATTTGGACGAACGCCGAAAATCAATGAAAATGGAGGTCGTGATCATTGGCCTCGAGTTAGCCCGGCGATCATGGTCGGTGGCAAAATGCGAGGTGGACAAGTAATTGGTGCGACGGATCGCACGGCTGGAGAAGCCACAAGTCGGCCAGTGAAATATCAAGATGTTATGTACACGCTTTACCACAATCTTGGGATAACCGCGGATCGAGTGACGGTTGAAGATCCAACGGGGCGCCCAATGTACCTATTAGACCAAGGCTCATTGATTGGCGAATTAGTTTAACGGGTATGTAGCATTATTAAGGCGCTGGGGTTTGCAAATTAGATATATTTTTGAGGGGAAAATAGTCATGCGTTGGTGTTATTTTTTGCTTTTGGGTGTGGTAGTGAACTTTTCGGCATCCGCGGCTGAACGATCTGACTTTGGGTTAACATTACGTTCGCAGGTGGCGACGTCGGCCGAAAACATACGCTTTCAGGCTCGCTATGATCAGCAGCAATGGAAAGCAAGCGAAACCGCAGTGATCGTTTGCGATATGTGGAACCTTCACCACTGCCTGAATGCAACTCGCCGTGGCTCAGAAATGGCTCCCCGCTTGAACCAACTGCTGATACAGTCTCGTCGACAGGGCGCGCTCATTATCCACGCACCAAGTTCCTGCATGGCGCCCTATAAGGACCATCCAGCCCGAGCCAAGGCATTGAACGCTCCAGCGGCCAGTAATTTACCCGCCGAAATCGGAAAATGGTGTTATAGCATTCCGTCAGAAGAAAAAGGTACTTATCCAATAGACCAATCGGATGGTGGCGAGGATGACGACTTAGAGGAGCACGCTGCTTGGGCTAAGAAACTAACGGGTATGGGACTTAACCCTCGTAGTCCGTGGACAAAACAAACAGACTTGATCGACATTCTTGATAAAGATGTGATTAGTGATAATGGCGAGGAAATTTGGAATGTATTGCAACAAGCAGGAATCAAGAATGTAGTGCTTGTTGGTGTCCATACAAATATGTGTGTGTTGGGTCGACCTTTTGGATTGCGCCAAATGGCTCAAAATGGGATGAACGTAGTGCTCTGTCGGGATTTGACTGACACCATGTACAACCCCAAAATGAAACCGTTTGTGAGCCATTTCACGGGAACCGACTTAATAGTTGAGCATATTGAAAAATGGGTTTGTCCGACGATAACGAGCGATCAAATTCTTGGCGGAAAACCGTTTGTGTATGCAACAGATACCAGAAAACATGTTGTTATCTTGATTGCCGAACGCGAATATCGAACCAATGAATCATTACCACGGTTTGCTTTAGAGCATCTGGGGCAAGATTACAAAGTGACAATTGTTCATTGTGACGAGGATGGCCAAGGCGAACGCAATGCTTTACCTAATTCGGTCCCTGCAATCACACAGGCGGATTTACTCCTAATTAGTATTCGCCGGCGTGTGCTTCCACAGGATCAACTTCAGGCAGTCCGACAGCATATTGAAAATGGCAAACCAGTGGTTGGTATTCGAACAGCGAACCATGCGTTCTCGTTGCGCGGCGAATCGCCGCCGGAAGGACTCGTGGCTTGGGAGAAATTTGACCAAGAAATTTGGGGAGGCAATTATGCAAATCACCACGGTAACGGCAAAACGACCACCGTTGCGGCGCTTTGCGAACACGAAATTCTTAATGGTGTCGACTTGCAAAATTTCACCACGATAGGGTCGTTGTATCAAGTGAACCCGTTGTCAAGTTCTACACAAGCGATATTGTCAGGCACAATTCCTGACAAACCGATGGAACCAATCGCCTGGACAAATAAGACGATTTTTGGAGGGCGAGCGTTTTATACGTCCCTCGGACATATCAAAGATTTTGACACAAAATCTATGAATGTGTTGTTGAAGAATGCGATTGCTTGGGCGTTAAATTAACGACCAGCACACGATAAACCATTGTAAGCGTACGAAACAATGAAAAATAAATTCCGCATGAAGATCATAGCTCTGATCGTTTTCTCGCTGGCGATGTTTGCTGGCGAGGTAATGGCGGCAGCGAAATTTACCGTGTTGCCGAGCGAAGTATTACTCGAAGGCAACTTTGCTCAGGCTCAGTTAATTGTCACGGCGACGAAGTCGGGTGAGATTCAGATAGATAGCGCTGACTTAACCCACGCGGCTAAATATACGTCCTCGAATGTAGATGTTGTTTCAGTAGATCAAACGGGTTTGTTATTAGCAGTTGCTAATGGCACGGCAGAAATTCAAATCCGAGTAGGCCGCAGCAAGCGGATTGTCACTGTAACGGTTGCGGACATTATCCAAAGCCCAGAGTTAGATTTCCACTATAGCGTCCAGCCAGTTCTTTCCAAAGCGGGTTGCAATATGGGAGCTTGTCACGCGAGTCAGCATGGCAAGGGAGGATTTATGCTGTCAGTCTTTGGCTATGATCCGAACAAAGATTTTTCATCGATTGTAAAAGATCAACTCCAGCGACGCGTGGACTATATTCGTCCTGAGAATAGCTTGTTTGTTTTAAAACCCACGGCGCAACTGCCTCACGGTGGTGGCAAGCGGATCCAGGTCGGTTCCGTGATGCATGACACATTGGTTCAATGGGTCAGCGGTGGTGCTCAAGGCCCCGCGCAGGACTCACCGGAAGTGGTTGACCTAGTAGCAACGCCAGGGCGACGTGTTGCGGAAGTTGGTAGCACGCAACAGCTTCAAATAACGGTGACTTATTCCGATGGAGCAACGCGAGATGTAACCGCGCTGGCTCGATATGATTCCTTGGATGATGGACTCTTGAAGGTTTCAACTGCCGGCTTAATTGAAACATTGGGCCGAGGCCAAGCTGGTGTAATGGTTCGGTTTGAGGGCCAAGCCACGACGGTGATGGTGACGATTCCTTATAGTGCAGAGGTAGATTTGCATGAGTGGTCGCAAGACAACATGGTGGATAAATTTGCGGGAGATAAATTCCGAGAATTGGGAATCCAGCCCTCTCTGCTTTGTGATGATTCAACATTTATCCGCCGCGCTTATCTCGACGCCATCGGCGGCTTGCCGACACCGGTAGAAACACAACGATTTTTAGATTTGGACGACCCTGATAAGCGGACCAAGTTGATAGATCAACTATTAGGCCTTACGGGTGATCCGGGGCAAGATGTTTTTAATGATCGCTTTGCCGCCTATTGGACTCTCAAATGGTCGGACCTGATTCGCAACAGTTCCGCGACGCTCGGGGAACAAGGTATGTGGTCATTACACAATTGGATCCGCGAATCGTTTCGAGTTAATCGAGGGTTTGATGAATTTGTGAAAGACCTCATTCAGGCTCGCGGATCTCTGTATATGAATGGTCCGGCGAATTACTATCAAATTAATAAGAATTCATCTGACTTAACTGAGGCGACAACGCAGTTATTTATGGGTATTCGACTTGAGTGTGCCAAGTGTCATCATCATCCATTCGAAAGCTACAGCCAAGCGGATTACTATGGTATGGCAGCTTTTTTCTCACGAGTAGGTACCAAGAATAGCGAGGAGTTTGGGCTGTTTGGTCGGGAGCGGGTCGTTGTCGTCAATCCAACAGGTGACGTACGACATCCACGCACGGGTGAAACCATGAAACCAACGGTTTTACATGGCGATGTTATCGAGCATTCACTGGACCGCCGAATTCCATTGGCGTCCTGGCTCACGTCTACTCAGAACAAATGGTTTGCGAAAAGTGTGGTGAATCGCTATGTCCGCTATTTGATGGGACGAGGGCTTGTAGAACCTGTTGATGATATGCGATCTACGAATCCAGCGAGTAATGAAGCGATGCTCACAGCGCTGGCAACTTCGTTTGAAGAAAGCGGTTACGATTTAAAACAACTGATACGGCTCATTATGACGTCCCGAACATACCAACTAGGGTCCGAGCCAACGGAAATGAATGCCTCGGCCGGTAAATACTATGCATTTTATCAGGCAAAACGAATGCCAGCCGAATCAATGCTCGATGCGATCAACACCGCGACGGGAACGGCGACAAAGTTTAAGGATTTACCCCCAGGAACACTGGCGATTGAATTACCGGATACGAATTACCCGAACTATTTTTTGAAGACATTCGGAAAACCGCTACGAGTGAGTGTTTGTGAGTGCGAGCGAGCACCGGATGAGAATTTGGCACAGGCGTTGCATACACTTAACGGAGATACGATTGCCAAGAAAATTAGTGACCCGCAGAGTCATTTAGGGAAATTGCTAACAGCGGAAGCTCCTATTGAGGAGGTTATTGCTCACATTTTTATGGCGACGCTGTCACGGGCGGCGACGCCGGATGAACAGGTGTTGTGTAAACAGATCGTGTCCGAAGCGCCGACAATTAAAGAAGGTTGCGAAGATATACTATGGGCATTAATTAATTCCAAGCAATTTATTTATATTCAATAACAGAAGATTGTTTTCTTTGAGGAGTGGTGATCGTGAAGCGATTCGCTGGGACGTTATTTGGCCTGTTATTTGCCATTGGGGTACAAGCGCAAACATCGTATCCAATGTTGATGACATTGCAGCCAATCGCGATCCAGATAGGCACAACTGGCGAACTTGAAGTTCAATCACGTTACAGCATGTGGGGAGCGACTCGAGTTATCATTTCCGGAGAAGGATTGTCTGGTGAAGTTGTTCACCCGGAGATACCCGTGGCAAAAGAAGGCGAAAAACCGGCGGAACCGTCGCTCACCACACTCAAAATAAAATTTACCGCAACGGCGGACGCCGCTCCGGGAGTCAGAGAATTCAAGTTGTTGACTCCACGCGGAGTGAGTACAGTTGGACAAATTGTCGTGACACGGGACACAGTCGTTTTTGAGGACATCAAATCAGATTCGTCAGAAAACGCGGTGATGTTTGAAATTCCGGCAACGCTTACCGGAGTGATTGAAAAAGGCGAAGACCGCGATTATTTTAAATTTTCAATTGACGCTCCGACGCAACTAGTTTTTCATTGCCGCTGTATGCGACTGCAAGATCGCATACATGATCTTCAGAAACACGCAGACCCAATGATTACGGTCAAAAACAGTCAAGGCTCGACCATCGCCGCCAATGATAATTATTTTGCGGCGGATCCGTTTATGGTGGTTGAATTTCAGCAAGCGGGAGAATATTACCTCGAAGTTCGAGATGTGCGTTTTACGGGCAACAAATATTGGAACTATGCCATCGACGTATTGAATCGACCTTTTGCCACCAATGTTTTTCCACTGGCAATTTCTGCAACGAAGCCCACGACGTTTGAATTGATTGGCGAGAGTGTCCCCTCGGAGACGACGATTGTATACGATCCTGCAACTACGGAACTGCCTTTGGGGCCACAAATGTTGTCGTTGGTGGATGGACAACAAGTGTTTGATCCTGTGGCCGTTTATGTTTCCAACGAATCCATATTGTTTGAGTCCACGGCTGACAACAATGACAAAGAACATGCCCAGGAGATTCAAATACCAGCCGTCATTAATGGGCGCGTAATTAGTGATGCGGATATCGACTATTATCAGTTCGAAGCCAAAAAGGGTGACAAGATATCGTTTGAAATAATCGCTCGACGTCGGCAATCGATGCTTGATAGTTACATTGTGCTAGAAAATTCAGCAGGCGGGCAGCTTAAAACGGCGGATGATTTTCAGTTTGGACGCCGTACTTATTGGGACTCGCGGATTGAGAACTATGTTGTACCCGCCGACGGTACCTACTATATATCCGTCTATGATCGCCACTTGCGCGGTGGTGCTGAATTTGTTTATGCGTTGGAGATTACCCATAGCCAACCGTCGTTTGAACTGTTATTGGATACTGCCAAAACGCTGACGTCCCCCGGTACGGGAGGTGTTGTGTTTTGCCGCGTAAAGCGACTTAACGGTTTTACGGGCGAAGTGCAGCTTCATGTTTCGGGGATGCCTACAGGCGTGACTTCTTATTCAGGCCGGATACTTACGGATGCTGTGGACGGATGTATTATTTTCCAAGCTGCGAAGGATGCTCCGTTGGGAGCGGCCAACGTGCGGATCTATGGTACTGCTATGGACGACGATAAAGATGTGGTTGAAGTGGACGCCCTTGCGCATCAAGAAACGTATATGCCCGGCGGTGGCCGCAATCACTTTCCGGTAAAGGCACATACGGTTTCGGTGCAGACGCCCAGTGATATTCAATCTTTGAAATTGAGTACCCAAGAAATTACGCTGAGGCCAGGCGAGGCAGTGCGGATTGATGTTGAAATGACTCGTGCAGAAGGATTTGATAAAAATGTTTCTTTAGATGTACTCTTCAAACATCTCAGTTCAGTATGGGGAGACACATTGCCAAAAGGAGTCAAGCTGGATGGCAGCAAAAGCAAAATTTTGATTACGGGCAAAGAAACCAAAGGTCATATTACGTTGATTGCCGATGATAAAATAGAAATGGTCGAAAGACAACAAGTAAGCGTGATGGCAAATATATCTCTAAATTTTGTTATGAAAGCGACGTATAGTAGTTTGCCATTATTTATAACAACGGTTCCCAAAGAGGTTGAGCCGGAAAAATAGGAATCTAGGAAATCCGACTGTGGCGAGAATCGTACAAATCACCGACACGCATCTTTCGACAAACCCGTCAGAGGAATTGCTCGGATGTCGGACCCAAGATTCACTAAAGCGAGTCTTGCGGCGAATCCAAGATAGCTATATGGATTGCGACCGCATGATTGTTACGGGTGATTTGGTCCACGAAGAAGGGCCTGATGCCTACCACATGGTTCGTGAAATATTGACACCGTGGGAAGATATACTGCGTGTGATTCCTGGTAACCATGACATGCGAGACGGAATGCGGGAGGCATTCGGGGATCGGATTAATGGCTGCCCCTCAGCGGTAACATTTGTAGATGAAGTGGGTGCGTGGCAATTGCTAGGGCTCGACACGCTTTTAGATGGTGCTGTCGAAGGCGATTTGACTGGACCACAATGGGAATGGTTAGAGAGTCGTTTAGAATCTTCGAACCAACCGACCGTACTGTTTATGCACCATCCACCCGTGCTTGTAGGTAGTGAGTGGGTAGATAAATTGGGCCTGCTTTCTTTTATTCCCTTTGCTAATCTGGTCGAGCGATTTGAGCAGATCAAATTGGTGGTGTGTGGACATGTGCATCAGGACTATCAAACCGAGCTATTTCAAGCGACGGTTGTTACGACCCCTAGTACATCGGTCCAATTCAAAATGAACTCGGAGGAGTTCGCAACGGAAGACTTGCCACCTGGGTTTCGCATCTTAGATCTACACGATGACGGCACGTTTGATATGAGCGTAATTCGAGTTGATCATTCTCGTTAATCTGCTTTGCCGCACTACTAATACTGGCGTTCCATCCGTTGTAAAATAAACGTGATGTAACTAGGCCTAATTAAAGTAGAGGATTTTCGATGATGATTAGACAAACAAGTGTGTTGGCGGTGTTGTTGAGTGTGTGTTCTTGGCATTCACTAGGTGCCCAGGTATCGAGCATCGTCGAATCGGAAGTAACTTCGGTAAACGAATTGGTATTTACAGAAGGACCCGCCTATCATCGCGATGGCTCAGTATTCTATACCGACATCCAAAACAATCGCATTCTGCGTTTAGCACCAGGTGCCGCCGTGGCGGATACCTTTTTAAACCCCAGTGGTCGTGCAAACGGATTGATGTTTGATGCCCATGGTTCTTTGATTGCCTGCCAAGGGAATGAAAAAGGTGGCCTCGGCGGGCGGCGATTGGTTCGTATTGATCCAGTCAGTAAAAAACAGACAGTCATAGTGGATAACTATGAAGGCAATCGCTTCAACAGTCTCAACGACCTATGTATTGATAAAGCGGGTCGAATCTACTTTACCGATCCATACTATTCCCCCGATCGCAGCATGCTAGAGCTGAAGGTGGAAGGTGTTTATCGAGTGAATTCAGATGGTACCGGCTTGGTGCGCATTCTGGATAATAAAACAGTCTCTCGCCCTAATGGCATCTCAATCACTCAAGACGAAAAAACGCTCTATGTCGTCGACAACAACCCAACCGTGCCGCAACGAAAGCTGTGGGCGTTTGCTCTAGATGACACAGGACTCGTAACCGGCAAACCACGTGAATTGCATGATTTTGGTGCAGGCCGTGGCGGCGATGGTATGTGCATGGATAGTGTCGGCAACTTATATGTGACCGCCGGAGCGAACCGAAAATACCCATTACAAAACCTCGACAATACTGCTGGTGTCTATGTGTTTTCACCAGCTGGTAAGCTGCTGGAAGTAATCAAAGTTCCCGAGGATATGATCACCAACTGTTGTTTTGGGGGCTCGGATATGAAAACTCTATATATCACCGCCGGAAAAACACTGTGGCAAGTGCGAACCAAGGTTGCAGGGTATGCCTTGTGGCCTAAAGCCGAGTAGTAAGGTTTGGTCGATAAACGCCCAAATAGCCCTAATGGGGAGTGAATTTCGGCAATACGGTTATAATTAACCTTCGCCCGTCATAGCGTTATCCGATATTATATAGATATAGATTCAAACGTCCTCACACACTATTTGCAAACCATATCATGACAAAATATTCGAACTGCACCGGAATCACTCGCCGCCATTCCCTAAAATTAGGCTTGGGCGGCCTGTTTGGCGGTGGCTTAGTAAACGCATTGCGGAATCAAGCTGTTGCGGCAGTCGATGGTCCGCGTCGCCAATCGGCTAAACGTTGTATTTTGATTTGGATGGATGGTGGCCCCACACATTTTGAAACGTTTGACCCCAAACCCGATGCTCCGGCCGAAATCCGCGGTGATTTTGGTACGGTCGCAACTTGTAACACAAGCATCCATTACTCGGAACATATGAAACGCTTGGCCGCGATTAGTGATAAATATGCGATGATTCGTTCCATTCGTCACAACCAAGGCAATCACGGGGCCGGCAATCACTATATGACAACCGGTGCTCCGCCGCGTATCCCCGTGGGATGTGGAGCATTTGTTAGTTTTCACCCGAGTATGGGATCAGTGGTTAGTCACGAATTAGGTGGTCAAAACCACCTGCCTAATTACTTCTCGATGCCCCGTATGTCGCGCAGTGGTGGGCCTAACTTCCTAGGTGCCAATCATGCACCGTTTGTTGTTGCGGATGATCCACATCAAGCGAATTTTCGAGTGCGCGACGTTGCCGTTCCTAAAGGTTTGACGGAAGGTGATTTTCAATCGCGGCGAAATGTTCGAGTGCTGCTCGATAAGATGCAGCGTTTAAATAATACAGCGTCCGGCGATCCGGCAGCAGCCTTAGATGATTATTATGAACAAGGGTTCAATGTAGTTACATCGCCGGAGGCGCAGCGGGCCTTTGATATATCGTTAGAACCGGATGAAATGCGGGATCGATATTATCGCAATTCATTTGGTCAACGCTGCTTGCTTGCGCGGCGGTTGGTCGAAGCAGGCGTACCGTTCGTCACCGTTTATGATGGTGGTTGGGATAGCCACTCTAATTTGTTTGGTGCCCTCGGTACGCGGTTGCCGACATGGGACCAAACGGTTGCAACGCTGATCGAAGATCTAGATGAACGCGGTATGTTGGAAGATACATTAGTGCTCGCCCTAGGCGAATTTGGACGGACTCCAAAGTTGTCAACCTTATCAGGCCAAACGACGGCCGGCCGGGATCACTGGGCGAATGCCATGAGTGTGTTAATGGCCGGTGGCGGCACTCCTGGCGGTGTTGTTGTCGGTGCCACAGATCGTAAGGGCTATTCCGCCTTTGAAAATGTAAAGAGCCCAGAGAATTTTGTGTCTACGGTTTATGCTAAACTTGGTATAGATCCTGCCAAACTGTTGTATACTCCACAGGGCAGACCGACACATATTGTTAGTGACCCGACGCCAATCCGCGAACTGATGGGTTAATGCTAGCCATTTAGCGGTTGTGTTGGCATAAAAAATATTTTGAGCGATTAACTCGAGGCAAAAAAATGAAAACATCGAATAACACGTCCAAACAAAAAATGCCGCGACGCGATTTTTTAGCAGCGAGTGCTGCGGCTACAACAGCGGTCGCGTCTAGCACAGTGAATGCCAAACAAGCAGATGGCAAACTAGTCGTTGGCGTGATGGGGATGCAACGCGGGCGGAGTTTGGTGGATACGTTTGCTAAACATTCGGATGTTGTTGTGAAGTATGTGTGTGATGTGGATAGCCAGCGAGCTGCCAGCGCTGCGAAACTAGTCCAAGGAGCTGTTGGATATACACCTCAGGCGATTACTAAGTGGGAAGATATCATCGCGGATGACGATGTTGATATATTAGTGTGCGCCGCTCCAAACCACTGGCACGCACCAGCTACTATTGTTGCCGCAGAAGCGGGCAAGCATGTGTATGTTGAGAAACCGTGTTGTCAAAATCCTTGGGAAGGTGAACAACAAATTGCCGCGGCGCGAAAAAATAACGTGTGTGTTCAGATTGGCACGCAACGTCGCAGTAGCCCCGCGATTATCGAAGGTATGGATTTCATTCACAGCGGTGGGATTGGCAAAGTACATGCGGTGAACTGTTATTACTTCAGCCAACGTGGCAGTATTGGCACAGGTAAACCAGCGGAAGTTCCAGAACATATTGACTATGAACGCTGGCAAGGTCCCGCTCCGCGACAGCCCTATGTAGACAATCGCGTACATTACAATTGGCACTGGTTCTGGCATTATGGGAATGGCGAACTTGGTAATAATGGAATCCACACCTTGGACATGGCACGTTGGGCGCTGCAAGCAGAATTCCCGACTCGAGTTACGTCGACTGGCGATCGCTACTACTTTGACGATGACCAACAAACCCCAGACACCAACACGGTTTCTTATGAATTTGGCGACCAAGGGCATGTGACGTGGCTTGGCAGCAGCTGCAATCGAAATGGCGACGGATTTGTTACCGTTTACGGCAATAAAGGCTCGGTCGAATTTCACAGTGCCGGTGGATATACGGTTAAGGACGGCAGTAACAAAGAGGTTAAGACTGCTAGTAGTGGACAGGGGCAACCGGAACATGTGGATAATCTCATTAAGAGTATCCAATCTGGGGATTCGTCCAAACTAAATGCTGAAATCGAAATTGGTCATCGCAGCACTTTGCTCTGCCATTTGGGGAACATTGCTCACCGAGTCGGTCGAGTGGTCGACTGTGATGTAAAAACGGGACGCGTGCTTGGCGATAAAGAAGCTGCGGCACTCTGGAAGCGTGAATATCACGAAGGCTGGGAAGAGCGTCTTACGATTGGCTAACGGCTATAGCAGCGAGTGATCTGTGTGTATTTGCGGATGGCTGAGAACGACTATACATCCGTGTTCTAAATTAATTCAAACGGGGGCTGGCATTCATTGCTAGTACAAACGAAATGTCTAGTTGCTATAAGTGGTTGTTGTATGCGTTGTGCGCTTTTGGGTTTGTCACAAACAGTGGTAATGCACTGCTAGCTGCGAAGCAGCCCAATATTGTATTCTTCCTAGCGGATGATCAGCGCAATGACCAACTCGGTTGCTATGGACACCCGATAACAAAAACGCCCAATATCGACAAACTCGCCGCTGCCGGCACTCGATTTACAAATGCATTTGTAACGACTTCGATTTGTGCGGCGAGCCGAGCGTCCATTTTTACGGGGCTTGTCGAACGCACTCATCACTATACCTTCGGCACTCCCCCAATCGCTCAGGACCTTGTAAAGAATAGCTACCCAGCGGTTCTCAAGGCAAACGGCTACCGTACAGGTTTTGTGGGTAAGTTTGGAGTTGGATTTGAGGGTGGAACTGACCAGGCTTTTGACTTCTTTCATCCAATAAACCGTGGGCCTTATTTTAAACCCCAGCCCGACGGTACGCTGCGCCATACGACTCAGCTAGCAGGTGATGCGGCCATTGAGTTTATTCAGAGCAGCGGTGATTCGCCGTTCATGTTGTCAATCAGTTTCAATGCAACTCATGCGGAAGATGGAGATAAAGTTGACCATTTTCCTTGGCCCAAAGTTGTTGATGGAATGTACCGTGAAGGTGAGATCCCTCCGCCACGCCTTTCGGACCCAGCCATATTTGCAAGCCAACCGGAATTTCTTCGCACGAGCCTAAATCGCGAACGGTATTTCTGGCGTTGGGATACAGCCGAAAAATACGATAAAAACATCCGTTCGTATTATCGCATGCTCAGTGGAATTGACCATGTGGTGGGCAGAGTGGCGGCGGCGCTTGAAAAGGAAGGCTTGGCTGAAAATACGATCGTTATATACACCGGCGATAATGGTTATTACATGGGCCAGCGAGGCTTTGCTGGAAAATGGTCTCATTACGAAGAGTCGCTGCGAGTCCCCTTGATTATTCATGATCCGCGTGGTGATCTCAAACCGCAGGTTCGCGACGAAGTCGTGTTGAATATAGATCTGGCGAGTACCTTTGTGGCGGCTGCAGGGATCGATTTACCGGAACAATACCAAGGCCGTGAGTTGAATACACTAGTTGCTGGGCGACAATTAAATTCCTGGCGTCAGGATTTCTTTTGTGAACATCTGTTTCACGTGCCTGGTCGTATTCCAAAATGGGAAGGTGTTCGAGGGCAGCGCTGGGTTTATGCGAGTTATTTTGAGAATGATTTTGAGTTTTTACATGACTTGCAAACAGATCCTGATCAACTGCGGAATCTAGCTAAGGAACCAGAGCATCAAGATCGTTTGCAGCAAATGCGGAAGCGAAACGCGGTCTTGAGAGAATCCTATGGTGGTGAATACAGCCATGAGCTAATTCCCACGCGGGCTGATTTGCGGGCGGCCAAAAAACCACCTGCGAAGAAACCGCCAGTGAAGAAACCGCCGGTTGTACCACCTCGAAAACCGAATCCACCCAAAGAGTCCTCTAAGCCAAATGTGATTTTGTTAATTTCAGACGACCAAGCGTTTACCGATTACGGGTTCATGGCGCATCCAGTAATTCAAACACCGCATCTAGATCAGCTCGCTCGAGAAAGCGCCACATTCAAACGCGGTTATGTTCCGCAGGCATTATGCCGCAGTTCCTTGGCAACGTTGATTACGGGCCTGTACCCGCATCAACACCATATCGTCGGCAATGATCCAGCTCCGCTAGGACCTGGTGCAAAGCCTGGCGAATATCAGGCACTACGAAATAAGCTGATTGCAAATATTGATAAATATGCAACTGTCCCGCAATTATTAAGCGAGCAAGGATATCTGAGCCATCAGAGCGGCAAGTGGTGGGAAGGTCACTACAGTCGCGGTGGCTTTACGCATGGAATGACTCATGGCGATCCAACGCGGGGTGGTCGGCACGGTGACTTGGGGCTCAAAATTGGACGTGAAGGCTTGGCGCCAGTTAAAGAATTTATTGAAGAAGCTCAGTCAAAAGAGAAGCCGTTTTTTGTGTGGTACGCGCCGTTCCTGCCACACACTCCACACAATCCCCCAAAACGAATCTTAGATAAGTACAATGATGGACAACGGTCGGTGCAACTAGCAAAGTACTACGCCATGTGTGATTGGTTCGATGAAACCTGTGGTGAGCTCCTCGGTTTTGTTGATCAACAGGGATTGCGTAAGGATACGGTGATTATTTATGTGACCGACAATGGCTGGATTCAACGGACGCCGGGCATGAAACTGCCAGCAGGCTGGAGGACTCAATATGCCCCCCGCTCGAAACAGACCGCTAACGAAGGCGGCACGCGTACGCCGATAATGGTGCGGTGGCCCGGCCACGTGAGGCCAGGAATGCGGGGACAACTTGTGAGCAGTATTGATGTTGTGCCAACTATTTTAGAAATTTGTGGCTCACAGCCAACGTCGGCGATGGCTGGAAAGAATCTCGTCGCGGTCGCCCAAAATGCTATTATTGGCCATCAAGCGCTGTTTGGTGAATCCTATGCGCATGACATTATCGATTTGGATGACATCAACAAGACGTTACTTTATCGCTGGGTTATCCAAGGTGACTACAAGTTGTTGTTGAGTTATGACGGCATCGTGAATCGATATAAAGCAACCCACGTCGACAAAGGGGCAGGTCCGCAATTATATAATTTGTTGATAGACCCGCACGAGCTCGATAATTTAGCGGAAACAAACCCAGAGATTGTGAAACGGTTGACGGACGTTTTATATAGCCATTGGGATCACCGTTAGAGGTGGTGATGGATAATCGATTTTCAGGAATCCGTCCTTCAGCCCTCGGACTCCAGTCCGGCTGCTGCGATCATAGCTGCACCGATGCTAGCTTCTTCTTGGGCGGCGGCTATCTGTAGTGGCAACTGAAGTTCTAGCTCAACGCATTCACGGAGTAGAGCATTTTCCCGCAAACCGTTTCCTGCACAGACAATGTGAGTCATTTCGCATCCTGTAATCTCTTTCATCATTGCATATCCGTCGCCAAACACTCGAGCCATACCTTCCAGCAATGCCCGAATAAGATGTCCTGCGGTAAAATTATCTAGTCCAACGTTCTCCCAAGAAGCTCGTAGTTCCGGGCGACTGCGTGTGCCGGTGAATAACGGTGAGCATCGCAAACCGTTGGATCCGGCGGGAACCTCGCTAGCTAGTTCACACATTTGATTAAACAAACTTTCACTTGGGATACTGCCGGTGAACTCCCCTATGGTTGTCGCGAAAAATCTTTCGAGTTCTGCAAAACTTCGGCCCCCACACAACCCCGCATTTACGAGCAAATACCCACCCAATGGAAATGGTCGTATTTCTAAATCCGGATGGTATGCCGCGATCTCACTGTACATAGCAACTTGTCCGCCCGTTCCGACGTTGATAAGCAATTGTGTTCTGGAATCCGTTACGGTGCCGACAAAACTCGCTTGATTATCGCCGCTGGGCACGAAGACTGGAATGCCCTCCGGCAAGTGCATGGTCGTCGCCCATTCTTCGCTGAGGGCACCAAGCACGTCAGTAGCTTTGCCGATCGCAGGAAAGATATCCGAAGATAGTCCCAAGGCGTTGATGGCGTTTAAGTTCCAAGCTTGTTGATGAATGTCAAAAATACCACTGCTGGCTGCACTACTAGGACTGCTGACTATTTGGCTTGCAGCAAATGTTGCAGCGACATAGTCCATAATAAAGGCGGCAGTGTTATCGCCACTAGGCAAACGATCATAGTGATGCAACCAAGCGAGCGTGCAGCCCATATAGCCCGTTGCTAGTTGGCAGCCATTCCGCTGTTGTGCATTAGTACCGATAAGACCGTGGGCAAAATCGATAAATGTGTCATGGTTACCATCTAGGTCGCTTGCAGACAATTCCCCACGGCGGTCTTGCCAGTTGATATAGGGTGTGACGCATTGCAGATTTTGGTCGACTAATACGACACCATGTTGTTGCCCAGTGATTCCCATGCCAGAGACGTCAGAGACGCGGGCTCCAAGTTCTTGAGCAACTTCACGCAAACAGTCGACAGCACGCTGTAAGATCAATGCCGCATCCCATTCACTACGTCCTTGAGGGTCTACCGATGGCTTAATGATTTCTGTTTTGTTGGCAACGCTATGACGAGCGATGGTTAGCCCGCTCTTAACATCGAGTGCTAAGGCGGTAATGGTGGTTGTTCCTATGTCTAAACCGAGCACTACAGACATGATTGAATTGCTTACATCGCAAAAGAGCTATTTGTTATGGGCGTGGTTGTTCGCTATTATAGAGGATAGTGGTAAGTGAGACGCGTAGCCTCGTGTCGATTTACAACTCTTCCCGAGAACCCACCAAGCATTCTCCTATGCGTATATTACAAAAACTCGTTTGCACCGCCGCCATTGCTTGTATTAGTGTTGTTTGCGCAGCCGACGATGCGGGCCTTACCTTTGAAGGTGATATTCGGCCGTTGTTTCGCACATACTGTTTTGATTGTCATGGGGCGACTGAGAAACTATCAGGGCAGCTTGATTTACGGCTCGTGCATTTCATGGAGAAGGGCGGCGATTCAGGCCCAGCGATAGTTAAAGGGGATGCTGTTGGGAGTTATTTGCTGCAGCGCGTAAAAGAAGGTGAGATGCCGCCCGGCGATCATCGCGTGCCCGAAGATAAGATTGCTATCTTACAGCAGTGGATACAAGAGGGCGCAAAAACAGTACGCCCAGAACCCGCATCAATAGGACCAGGCTTGGGTGTCAGCGATGAAGAACGAGCGTATTGGGCCTTTCAAACAATTGTCCGTCCCGCCGTGCCAACGATAAATAATCCGGATCGCGTTCGCACGCCAATTGACGCACTGTTACTAGCAGCGATGCAACAACATGATTTGCGTTTTGCAGCGGACGCTGATCGTCAAACATTGATCAGGCGGGCAACGTTAGATTTAACAGGCTTGCCTCCTACGCCCAAACAGATTCAACAGTTTTTAGATGATAAAGATAGTGATGCCTGGGAAAAAGCAATCGATCGTCTGCTGGCGTCAGAGCATTATGGAGAACGGTGGGGGCGACATTGGCTGGATATCGCAGGCTATGCTGATTCGGAGGGATACTCCAACAGTGACCAAGCGCGCACATGGGCATTCCAATATCGGGATTGGGTAATCAACGCTTTTAACAATGACATGGCGATTGACCAATTTATTGTTTGGCAGTTGGCCGGCGATGAACTGGTTACCCCGCCCTATTCGAATATGACTAACGACGAAATCGCACGCCTAACAGCAACCGGTTTTCTGCGAATGGTCGCAGATGGTACCGGACAAGAGAACAAAGACGTTGTTCGCAATCAAGTTGTTACCGACACAATCAAAATGGTGTCGACTTCTCTATTGGGCTTGTCGGTCGGTTGTGCCCAGTGTCATGACCATCGTTATGACCCGATTTCCCAAGAGGATTACTATCGCATTCGCGCCGTGTTTGAACCTGCCTTGGATCCGAAGCAGTGGCAAGCGCCCAGTGGACGCGCTATATCGTTGTATACCGACGAGGATCATGCTAAAGCTGCCGAAATTGAAAAGCAGGCGGCCGTGAAAGTAAAGGAACGCAGTGAGAAGCAAAGCGAGTTTATGGCGGAAGTGTTAAAGCTGGAACTGGACAAAGTTGAAGAATCAAAGCGTGCTCTATTAAAGGAAGCCCATGGTTTAGCTGCTGATAAACGCACCGCAGAACATAAGAAAGCATTAGCCGATAATCCAAATATTGCTAAGTTAAGTCCGGGGGTACTGTACCAATACAATCAAGACCACGCCGACAAGCTCAAGGAAATGGACGCTGACATCGCGAAGATTCGAGCGGCGAAGCCGGAGCATAAATATGTTCGAGCCATCACAGAAAAACAACAAAAAATAAATCCGACATTGTTGTTTTATCGCGGCGATTATCGCCAACCGCAACACGAAGTTAAGCCGGGTGGCTTGACGGTAGCGGCCGCACCAGACAGCCCGTTGGAGATTACGGATAACGATCCGAGCTTGCCCTCGTCGGGACGGCGGTTAGCCTATGCACGGTACTTAACGAGTGGCCGCCACCCATTGGTTGCGCGTGTCCTTGTCAATCGATTTTGGATGTTACATTTTGGCAAAGGCTTGGTCTCGACGACAGGCGAATTTGGGAAACTAGGTACGAAACCGAGCAATCCCGAGTTGCTAGATTGGTTGGCGGATGAGTTTATGTCCAAGGGTTGGAGCCTCAAACATCTGCATCGCAAGATCATGACGTCGACCGTCTATCGGCAACAAGCCCGGCGTACGCCCCAGGCCGATAGTGTTGATAGCTCCAACCGATTGTATTCTCACTTTCCCGTTCATCGACTGGAAGCAGAGACAATTCGTGATTCAATTCTTGCCGTTAGTGGCCGACTGGATAAAACACAATTTGGCCCCCCGGTAGAAGTTAGCGCGGACGCCACAGGTCAGATCGTGATTACTGGGGACTCGCAGCGGCGTAGTATCTATGTACAGGTTCGACGCACACAACCAGTCGCTATCCTGAAGTCCTTTGACGCACCGGATATGGAAGTCAACTGTACTGATCGCTCACACTCGACAGTCGCAACCCAATCTTTGATGCTGATGAATAGTGAATTTATCCTAGGATTTTCAAAAGCGCTTGCCGAACGATTGAACGAAGAAGCCGCTCAGCAAATACCGTTAGAAGATGTGGCCGCCGTTACCTATCGAGTCGAGGAAAACGAGATAGCGACTTTGAATCCTTGGCGATACGGATACGGAGGGATTAATGAGGCCCAGCAAGATCAAATCGCAAAGGCTACCTTTACAGAATTCCCCTATTTTGGAAAAGGGCGGTGGAGCGGTAGTGAAATGATGCCAGACAAAGTTACGTCCTTTTCCTTTGTCACCGCTACCGGGGGTCATGCAGCTTTGCCCAAGCTCCACCCGATTCGTCGCTGGGAGTCACCTGTTCAAGGACAACTACAAATCAAAGGGACGTTGAGCCATGGAACTGATAATGGAGACGGGGTTCGCTTGTCCATGATCAGCAGTCGTCGCGGACTTTTGGGTAGATGGGTCGCTCATAATTCAACACAGGCGTACGAATTGACGGTGGACGTGGAAGTCGGGGATATTATTGACGCGGTTGTTGATGCACAGGCATCACATACCTCCGACAGCTTTTCCAATCGATATGAAATTTCAATTGTCGGTCCAGACGAAGATAATCGTTCATGGGACTCAACTACGGATTTTCAAGGACCCATGGAAGCGAATGAAAATCAACAAAAGGCCACGGTCGGTCAGCAGGTGGCTTATGGATGGCTGTTAGCCTACGGACGCCGAGCGACCGCGGAGGAGTTGCAGATATCGATCGACTTTATTCGCGAACAGTTAAATTTGTTACGGATGCAAGGCCATAAGACGCCCCTTTCCCAGGCGATGACGAACTATTGCCAGGCCTTATTGGGATCCAACCAGTTTTTATATATCGAGTAAAAGATGTTGCCCTCCGAAAAAAATGTGGAAATAAATCGGCGCAATTTTCTGTCGGAAAATGCGATGGGCGTGGGCATGGTCGCGCTGGCAACGTTGTTGGGCGAAGAAAATCTACTGGCTGTGCCCAAAAATGTTCAGCAGGTGCCCGTCACTTTTGATATGCGACCGCGAAAGCCGCATGGGCTGCCAACAGCCAAGGCGATGATTTCCTTGTTTCAGCATGGTGGCCCGGCCCATATGGACCTCATGGATCCCAAAACGGAATTGACGCGGCTAGATGGGAAAACTTATGAGGGCGATGTTGGTTTTAGCTTTATTAAACGCGCGACAAAGACGCTCAAGGGCTCCAATTTTAAATTCAGCAAACAGGGCGAATGTGGCACTGAGATTTCCGAACTGTTGCCCGGCCTGAGTTCGATCGTGGACGATGTTTGTGTGATTCGGTCGATGCACACGGGCCATAATGGCCATGAAGTTTCGATTCGCTATATGAATGCCGGTATCGCTGGGGTTACTGGGCGACCCTCATTGGGCAGTTGGATTACCTATGGGCTGGGATCGGCCTCTCAAAATTTACCGGCTTATATGGTGCTTACCGACCCGGCTGGAACGCCCGTGGACGGCACACATAACTGGTCCAATGGCTGGATGCCATCTTTATTTCAGGGAACGGTTCTGCGACCGAAAGAACCACGAATTCTCAATCTGGCGGCACCGGCACATTTGCAAGGGAACGTCCAAGCTTCCAATCTCTCGTTTCTCAATAGAATTAATCGCCGCCATTTAGAAAAACACCCAGGTGAACATGATTTGGAGGCGAGGATTGCCAGTTATGAATTGGCGGCACGGATGCAGGATTCGGCTCGTGAGGCCCTCGATATTTCTCAGGAAACCAAAGCGACACAACAATTGTATGGTATTGATCAAGAGGTCACACGAGATTACGGTACGCGCTGTCTGATCGCTAGAAGGATGGTGGAACGTGGTGTACGGTTTGTGCAACTGTTTCATTCAGGCCAACCTTGGGATAACCATAAGAACTTAAATACCACGCTTCCCAGCGCTTGCCGCAAGACTGATATTCCCTCGTCAGGATTGGTAAAAGACCTTAAACAGCGGGGGATGCTTGATGAGGTACTTGTGCATTGGGGCGGTGAAATTGGAAGACTGCCTGTTGTGGAAGGGGATCCGATGACGGGCGGACGCGATCATAACGGTCAGGGCTTTAGTACATGGCTAGCTGGAGGCGGGATTCAAGGGGGCATGACCTACGGAAACACAGATGATGTCGGACATCGGGCTGTGGAAAATATAGTAACACCCAATGACTATCAAGCGACCCTGTTACATCTTTTTGGACTCGATCATAACGAACTCTATTTTTTACATAACGGTCAGGAACAAAAATTGGTCGTGGCCGATGCTCGAATTGTCAAAGAAATTATTGCCTGATGTCATATCTTAAGATCATGTGCGTCGCCTTACTGACACTCTCGACCAGTGTTGTCGCTGAGGACTTGCCCGATGTTTCCGATGATCATTATCACCTGCGGGGATCGTTGACCAATAGCAAGCATGTGTTTGAGTCCACCAAGCGGGGGCATGTCGCCTTTATCGGCGGTAGTATTACCGAAATGAACGGTTATCGGCCGTTAATGATCGCTTATTTACAGCAGCAATTTTCTGCAACACAATTCACTTTTACCGATGCCGGTATTGCCTCGACATGTTCAATGACCGGCGCGTATCGAATACAACGGGACGTCCTGTCAAAGGGTCCGGTGGACCTGCTGTTTATCGAGTTTGCTGTGAATGATGACCAAGATGCGGGATTTGACTACGCACATGCCGTACGTGGAATGGAAGGGATGATTGCTCATGTGCGTCGGCATAATCCGCATGCGGATATCATTGTGACGCATTTTGCCAATCCCGGCATGATGGACCAACTTAGAAAAGGTGAGATGCCCGTATCGATGGCGGCACATAATGCAGTTTGTAAACATCACCGCATTTCTACGAATGATCTTTGCAGCGAAATTACTCAGTTGATTGATACAAAAAAAACGACTTGGGCGATGTATGGCGGAGTGCATCCGAAACCTTACGGGAATGCGATTTGTCAATTGATGCTGGCCAAACTACTGCAGCAGGGGTGGAAAAAGCCAGCGACTAAGGTCACACCTCATTTTCAGGCGACGTCCCTGTTGGATGCCAAGAGCTATGTATACGGACATTTTGTCAGCCCTCAAAACGCTCAACGGGGAGCGGATTGGCAATTTTCGGAGCCGGCATGGAAAGAGATCAAAGGAAGTTTTCGCAATCGATTTGGCGACGCACCATTACTCCATAGCCAAAAAGTAGGGAGTGAATTTCGTTTTACATTTGAGGGCACGTTTATGGGAGCTTTTGTTCTAGCAGGCCCCGATGCCGGAGGGGTTGAAGTACAAGTGGATGGCGGTACATGGCGATCCGTTAATTTTTACCACCGTCATAGTCGAGGCCTGCATTATCCACGAACCGTCGTTTTTGCCGAAGACCTGAAGGCGGGATCCCATGTTTTGACAGTACGGATTAGCAAGGCCACCGACGCGCGGAGTCAGGGATGGGCAATACGGATCATGGAATTTGCGGTAAATGGTCCTCAGATCAAAGATTAAGGGGTGAGGCCCACCTCAATTGTTCCATTAGCATCCGTGGTCGCTTTGATATTTTTAAACGATTGAGTCCAGCCTTTGTCAGGCTCACTGACAACGATGGTATATGTTCCCTCGGCAAAGACTTTGGGACGGAATTGCCGACCGTTGATGCGAATTGTGTAAATGATTTCTGCTGTTTTGTCATTAACGACTTGGATGACCGGGTCATCGATATCCGTTTCAATCGTCGGTAAGAACGCGACAGCTTTACGCAGATAATTATCGGTCTGGTTAATGGTCTTAGGCCATCCAGGATAGGGCCGGGCCGTGGGGTCAGTTGGATCCGCGAAGCGGGGCCAGCATTCCATTTTTATTGTTCGTTTATCTTTATCCATGATGACGATTCCATAACCGGGCATACCGTTGTGCAATGCCTTAGGCTCTCGTCCCATATCTGGTCCAGGGTTGGTTGCCGCATAAACAGTCACTCGATTACCAAATCCGTCGAAATGCTCGCCTTGCCACGGCGGTGCCCCCGCCGGACGATTTACTCCAGCAACTTTAGGTTGCCACATCCGCGGGTAAAAATTTGCAATGGAGGGCACGCAAAAGGACCAAATGGAATTATTATGTTCTTCCACTCCGTGGTGTACGATGGTTGCCAAATGCTGGTCTCCGGCTAGGTGAAATGCGAATCCTTTACGCAATGCACTTATCGCTTTATTGCGGCCTGTCTGTGGCCAGCCGTTGGAATCGAGGTCCGCGATCAAGTACTGCAAACCGCCGCCATGATGTGTAGCCATGTTCGCGAAGATGGTCTGGGACAGCGCCATTTTCATATCGGCTCCCTTCCAGTCGCCGCTCCAGTGGTCCAAAAATGTCAACTGTCGATCGCCCAGTAGCTTTAATCCAGGGACGTCCGCTTTCAAGACATCAAACTCGGGATTGTTAATATGGTCTGGTCGAGCCGTTCCGGTTGGAGGTAGCCGACCGGCACAGCCAGACTTGAACTTGCGGTCTTCAAGGATAGCGAAGCTAATACGACCATAGGTCATACTGGTATAGTACACGCCGATGCCCTGATCGATTTTGGTGGGGTCGTAAGCATCCGGTAAATGACTAGTTTGAGTGCGGTCGACCATCTTCACAAACTCGGCTGGGTGCACATAGCCACCAAAGTGATCTCGGACTGCCTTGCGTCCACCTTCACCCCACACATTGCCCTGAAATACATCGTGGTCATCAGGGATTGTCACGGTGGGAATGTCACGAGTGAGGTCACGGTATGCCCAAGACCAGAGATACCATTTGTAGAGATAATCTAACAGGATATTTTGAGTATCTGGAAAAGTTGGGCTGCGACCTTCGTAAAGTTGATCCCCCGAGAAAAATAATACATCGGGCTTGTGTGCTGTGACGTGGTCGGAGACTTCTTGATGAGGGAACCACATGCCGTTTCGCCAGTCGAACGGTTGACGTCCGATGCCGTGCGAGACATTGTGGTTGCCCGTAAAGCCCGCGACAACGATTTGTTGTTTGTCGACCGGATCTCGCTTGATTGTGCCGGTAAACGTGGAGGTTTGTAACTGGCCACTGCGGTCAAAGGTTTCATAGACAACTCGATAGGGTGTTGTCTTATTCGATTCCCAATTATCAATCGCAAATGGTGCGGTATACCCAGGCACAATGATCTTAGTTGTCGCAACACGAACCCACTGGTCATCGCGCTGGAATTCTAAATGTACTTCTTGAACGTCATCTGTACCGATCGGTGCCATTTGTGCTGTCAATTTCAATCGATGGCGACTTAAGGTATGCTGCGCGCCGATTACGGGGCCTAAGCGGCGCTGCGAAAATGCGGATATTTTATTTCCCCGCAATTTCCAATCTTGAAACCAAAATCGACATCCCGGATGTGTATCGGATGCCTGACCAGGGTGTGATACAAGTGCCACGTTTCCAATAAGGCGAGCCGGCTGCGTTTTGTAAGAGAGACTCTGTATGACGTCGCCACTGGCAATATTGATCAAGTCGAGTGTGAGTGTTGCCTGATTTTCCTCTGGACGTACGAAACCGTATAAGCGCAAGCGGTGTCCAGCCAGCGTATCAACGACAGGGGGAGCAGGTTTGACGACAGCGCCCTGTTGTCCCAAAGCATAGAATTCGGCGATCACGGTACTTGGTCGATCCAAATGCGATGAAAGCGCGACGAGTTTCAGAAAGCGGCCTTTGACGGGTTCGAACGATATTTTTTGGAGGTCTCCACCATCAGGCAGCGAACCAGAGGCAAGGGGGTCACCCCAAGTTTCACCGTCAGCACTTATATAAAACGCGTATTTTAGGATACGCCCGCTAGCGTTGCTCTTCCGCGGCTGGTAGGCAAAGCCATTAATCACATTTGCTTGACCCATATCGATCGTGACGTGATGCGGGTGTTTCGGCTTGGCTGTTTTCCATTGCGTGTGCCAGATTGTATTGTCATTGCCGTCGAGGATATTCGCGGCTGGTGATCCGGTTTCAATACTATCAACATCGATGATCTTCCATTTCTCGCGGTTTAACGTGCCGCTGGGAACGTCGGCGACATACTGTAGAGTCCCGAGCTGTTCGAAATCTTGGATGATCAGGGAACCGTTGGGGCGTACACCCGCGAGTATCCCCGCTCCAAGACCACGGTACTGGTGGACGATTGCTGCCGCCCGGTAGTCCATGGAATCGCCGCCGACCCCGATTAGAAACCCAGCTAATCCATGCGGGTTGACGGACGCTGGATTTCCATTTGCTAGGCCCAGAGTTATATCTAGTTGAAATCGCCCCGCTTGATCGTTTAATCGATGCGTCAGTGTATGCAGGGTGCGAACGCCGAGTCGAGATTGGTCCGCGATGCATTCTAAGCGACCATCACGCACGGCCCAATCTTGTAAACGGTTCGCCCAGAAGTCGGAACCGGCCCAAGTTCGTGAGTGCGTGGCAGACCAGTTATATGTGAGGTCAGCAGCCGAAGTGGACAAGCATAATGTAGCCAAAAAATAAGCGGCGATGGTAGATATTTTCATCTTAGTCAATCGTTCGCGTGGAAAGCGAAACATAGAAAGAGTGGAAATTGCAAAAATATTATTGTGGGATGCTTTCGGGTACTTCCAAGACAGCCTTTTCCTTGGCATTTGCAATCCCCATTTTAATGAACTTAACTAATTGGGCACGTAACTCGCTATTGGTTTTTAAGGATACCGTAATGGTGTTGTCCGTTTTCATCACACTAAGGTTTTGCACAAGTGTGTTAGCCATCTTTAATGCCTCAATCATTTCTGGTTCGGCATTGGGGTTGGATTCAAATTGCAGCACTTGATTTGGCAAGATGCTCTTTCCAAGCGACGCAAAGAAATTAACCTGTGTAAAAACGTCGATGGTCGTTTCCTCATCGGGTGTCATGAGCTCAATGAAGATGGGAGTGTCAGAATCAGGGTTGATGGCAATCGCCGATGAACTAACTTTCTTCATGAAAGCGACCACGGGTGCAATTTGAGGTGTCTCGGCGAAAAGATCGTCGAATGCCCATTCTGGGACAGATTCAAAAACCGACTTTGTTTCAGTCGCGACAACAAGCAGATTATCTCCGCTCAGAGTGGAGACGAGTTCAGCTAGCGCGTTATCACCACCTTCGCCAGCGATCATTTGTAATAGCTCAGGTTTCGACCCCAACATGATCGTTGAATTATCTTTGATGTGAACGGCAAACTCTTCGATAAAATTGTTTTGCCAGATGTCCACGCCGTCAACCGTTGCTACTTCAAACCCACCTTCTTTTAACCTAGCGATGAGTGATTCCGTATTTGCGTCGTCGAGTAACGTAATAACAGCTCCATACTTCATGGCGGGCGGTTGCTTATCATCGGCTACGTCGGGCACGGGCGCAATGGTGGTTTCAGGATCAGGTTGATTTTCATCTGCCGATGCGGCTTCGATGGGTTCAAACGCGTTCCCTTGCCGCTCATAAGTAGTAGCTGCGTCAATTTGTTCCGGAATTGGAATGCTACCAAGCACCAACACACGATCGATTTGAGTAATAGCAATCCCCGTTTGGGCTTGTAGTTGGCTTAATGGATTTTGATTGCTAGAGCTAGAGATAGACAAAGCGTCCATGATGGGAGCGACGAGTTTGGCTGTCATGAGCTTTGTGGGCCGTGCCAGAACAGCGAACTGGAAGTCATCTAGGATAACCGAAGTATCTACTGAGTTACTGCCATGGATGTTCGTTGCGGGTGTTGTGTCTGCAGTGTCTGTTACCCCTTTTGTAGAATCTGCGGCGGCCGTATCTTCGACAATTGGCGGTAGTGGCGGCTGCACTTCTTCGTCGGAGTCACAGCCAGCGATGAAGAGTACCGTTACCAGCAGTGTCAGAACATGGCAATAGCGGTAGATGTTGCGCATATTAATAGTTTTTTGATGGGAAGAGGGGAGTAAGCACCGCGAGGCGTAGCGAGTACGCCAAGCGAAAATTATTATGGATTGATTTGGTTTAGATTTCAAATCCCGCACGTTTTTTTCGTGAAATCATTTTGCTAGCTTCTTGGTCGCCCACAAAATCTTGTTTATTGGGATTCCAAGTCAATTTTCTTTTTAACAGCATGGCGATGTTTGCGAGGTGACAAACACTGACACTGCGATGATGCGTGAACACGTCCGAAATTGGCAATTTCCGACTTTTTACACAATTGAAAAAGTTGACCATGTGTGGTGTTACTGGGCCGCGATAGATTTCTTGGATCTTAGCGGCAAGGATTTCTTGCATCTGCTTATTACTTTTGATTTGGTCGACTATTTGCCCCGTGATTCCTCCACGGTTCACACGAACTTTGCCTTTAGAGCCGGTGAGAATAAGCTCATTTTTTCCGCTTGTAAGATTAATAGTACTACCATTATCAAATGTCATCAGAGCATCAAAAGTATGGGCCACGTTGTAGCAGTTTTCACGATTATCGAATGCACCCGCTCCCTCGATTGTTGTTGGCCCAGTGTTTTGCAGACCGAGCGCCCACATAGCGATATCCGTGTGATGCACGCCCCAGTCGGTGACTTGGCCTCCAGAGTATTCGAGCCACCAGCGGAATTGGTAATGGGTTCGTTCAGCGATGTACGGTGTTTCTGGAGCGGGTCCGAGCCACATGTTCCAATCGAGGTGGTCGGGAGATTTTGAGGGAGTGAACGGCCCGCCTTTTCGAGCGTTGCCAACGGAGGAAAGTGCTTTGAGATTGTCGCCAATCCAACCGAGTTGACAGATGGCTACGGCATTCAGAAAATGTCCGCCGTATTCACTTCGTTGCTGGGTACCGACTTGAAAAACCTTGCCAGTTTCTTCAACAACTTTGCCAACAAGGATACCTTCTTCAATAGTGAGTGTAAGTGGTTTTTCACAGTAAACATCTTTACCGGCCCGCATCGCTTCGACAGCAATTTTCACATGCCAATGATCAGGTGTTCCGATGGTAACCACATCGATATCATCGCGGTCAAGCAATTCACGGTAGTCATTATAGACAGCACAATTATTACCAGAGTTTTTGGAAAATGCAGCCGCTCGGTTTTTGTCGACATCACAGCAAGCAATAGGATTGCCGAGTTTGAGTGATTGCCTAGCGATGGCCGTGCCCCGCCCACCGACGCCAATGTTGCCTACGTTAAGTTTGTCGTTTTTAGATTTGTTTTCCTGCGCGAATAAATCGACATTGGAAAAAAAATAGGGTGTTGTGGCAAGAGCACCGCTCGTGGCCAAAAATTGTCGACGGTTTTTGTAATTCATGGTGATGTTTCCTATTGCGAGACCTATTTTTCAGCAGTCAATACGCAGCGTAGACCCAGTGCATCGTCTTTATGGTCAGCGGGAACGATAAAACGAAAGCTACTAGTCAACTTCAGCGGCTTGTCTTTCCAGCTACCGCCGCGTGCGATGCGAGTTTTACTTTTCGCCGCAATCCATGCGGATCCATCCGAGGGCGCTTGATTGTAGTTATTGTGCCCAGTGTCCAAACACCATTCCCATAAATACCCATGGATGTCATAGAGCCCCCAGGGGTTTGGTTTTTTTGCACCGACTGGGGGATCATTCCCAGCTGCATTTCCTGTATGCCAGCCGTAGTCATTTAGTTTGTCAACAGAATCACCAAAACTGTAGACTGTTTCCGTTCCCGCTCGAGCGAAATATTCCCACTCGGATTCTGACGGTAAACGTATGATTTGATTTCCCTTGATCAATTTTGCTTGTTTCATCAAGAGAGTCGTTTTATGACAAAAATCCTGGGCCTCGGCAAAGGAGAGCATTTCAACGGAGTTTCGCGGCCCCTTCCATTTAGAAGGGTTACTGCCCATAACCGCTTCCCATAGGTTTTGAGGGATTTCGTAGCGAGCGACGGAAAAATTATATGCGATGGTTACGCTGTGTTGGGGTTGTTCAAGTGACGCTGCAGTTTTGCCGCCACCCATTTGGAACGTCTTGCTAAAGTGTTTGGTGCCGGGCCCAAGCTCAACGAATTCGCTGTGGAAAACTTTTAGCAGTGCCAATTGACTGTCGGTTGGTTGTTGTGCCAGCACGGTTGCCGATGCCAGAGTGCCGACCATCGTTGCAATCGTCAGAATGAGGCTTCTAGTCACGATGTGGATCCTTTAGCGAATCCAATTTGTCCGGATTGGAACGCGGTTGCCATTGCCAGGGGCACTTGGGCTTCCGCGAGTACTAGTTGGGCTTGATTGGCGACGACTGCGGCTTTCATTTCTTGCTCTACGGCGATAGCCTCTGCTCGACGTTGTTCAGCTTGAGCACGCGCGACGCGTGTATCAGCTTCCGCTTGATCGGCTTGTAATCGCGAGCCGATATTTTCGCCGACATCGACATCGGCAATATCAATCGAGACAATTTCAAAAGCGGTTTGCGAATCTAATCCTCTTTCCAGTACGGCCTTGGTGATCATGTCTGGATTTTCAAGTACAGCGGCATGTCCGTCGGCGGATCCGATGGAGGAGATGATGCTTTCACCGACTCGAGCAATGATTGTTTCTTCTGTGGCGCCGCCAATCAATTGTGCAAGATTGGTGCGTACAGTAACTTGAGCACGGACTTTCAGCTCGACGCCATTTCTTGCGACAGCACTCAAAAACGTTTTTCCGCTACGTTCCGGATCGGGGCAATGAATGACTTTAGGTTCGACACTGGTGCGAACTGCGTCCACGACATCGCGGCCCGCAAGGTCGATTGCTGCGGCTTGATCAAATTCGAGGTCGATGCCCGCACTAGCGGCCGCAACTAATGCATCCACCACTCGTAATACATTACCGCCGGCTAAGTAATGTGCTTCAAGTCGTTTAGTGGTGACAATTCGACCGTCGTGAACAGTGTCGCCGCGGGCGTTCGCTTCGGTCGGCAGATTAGCCTGAACCGCTTGTATTTTAGCCCTCATCATGGCTTTTTGATTTACTTGTCGGAATCCCATGGTTACCAGTTCGAGTAATCCAATTTGCGCCCCACAATTAAAGCCTTCAAACCAAAGCGCGCCATATTTCAATGCGATGATGAATAAGGACACCCCGAAGATGCCCATAAACCCAAAGATAATGGTCCAGATGGTGTCCGAAACGGCTAAAACAAAAATATGATCCATGATCAAATCCCCTAAAAAATGTCTACTCCTAGATGATACCCTATAATGAATATCGATGTGTACCGTTTATCTGTCAAAAGAGCGCAGCTTTTTCAGTTTTGAGGTTAAAAATGCCGAAGGTGTTTCTGGTGAAATGGCGTTGGAGTTTGTTTGTTATAGCGAGCCTAGTGTTTTTTACTGGCTGTAGCGAGGATCGTGATTCCAAAGAGGCAGTGTCGGAAAATATAGACCTGCTTACCACCGAGGGTAAGTCGTTGACGCCAGTGACATTACAGTTAAATTGGTTTCCGGAAGCGGAGCATGGTGGTTATTATGCGGCGCTGGTACACGGATTTTTCGCTAACGAAGGGCTGGATGTAGAAATTATCCCCGGCGGGCCGGGAAGTCCCGTGATTCAAAAATTGGTTGTAAAACAATCAACGTTTGTAGTTGGTAACGCAGATCAAGTATTGACTGGAAGAAACCAAGAAGCGGAAGTCATAGCACTGTTTGCCCCAATCCAGATGAGTCCGCGGTGCATCATGGTGCATGCGTCTTCTGGCATTAAAACACTCGATGAACTGCGAAATATGACGGTAGCTTTGAGTGCAGGTCGAGCGTTTGCTTTGTATATGCAAAAACACTTGTCGCTAGACGGTGTCCGAGTGGTCGGTTATCCGGGTAGCATGGCTGTGTTTTTGAATGACAATAATTTTGCCCAACAAGGATACGTGTTTAGCGAACCATTTATTGCTAAGCAGCAAGGCGGTGACCCGCACGTCTTAATGGTTTCTGAATTAGGGTTTAATCCCTATGCGAGTTTGTTAATAACCCGTAGCGATACAGTTGATACTAAGCCCGAGTTGGTTGCAGCGATGGTGCGTGCCAGCAAGCAAGGCTGGCAAACGTACCTCGAGTCCCCCGAGAAAACTAATGCGGCGATTCATCAACAAAATGAAGAGATGGGGCTGGAGATTCTAGACTACGGCGCTACCGTGCTACAGGACTTGTGCCTGCCGGATGCGATGCCCTCGGCACAGTTAGGCGACATGACGTTGCAGCGCTGGACGCAACTGCGAGACCAATTAGCAGAAATCGACCTTGTAGATAAACATCTGGATGTTACCAAGGCGTTTACGACAGCCACGGATCACGAATAGACAATTTACTCGCCACCCATTTCCGCTGCCCCTAACTTTCCAGAGACCGCCTCAACTGGAGGATAATCTTCTCTGGTCATGTGTGGTCCAGCTACAGTACTAGCGGCGCCTTGTCCGTGCGAATGGGGGTCATCGTAGTGCAAGGATGCATAGTCGACATTATTGTCTTCTTGGAACATATGCAATGTTTGAGTTGGAAATGCAAACTGCACACCAAGTTTTTCGGCGAGCTTCATCACATCAATAAGCAAACGGTGACGTTCGCGAAGCTCAGTCGGCCAATCGCTGCACTCAAAGAACATATATAATAAAATATCCACGCTACTCGCACCGAAGCCGTTTAAGTACACCTGAAAATAATCTTTACGTGTGTAGGGATGTCGACGAATGATTTCTCGAATCCCTTCGCAAAATGCATCTATTTGCTCAGGAGTTGTATCATATTGGACGCCGATGGAAGTGCTGAAGCGGCGGAATTGACGGCGGCCCATGTTGTCTACAACCGAAGTGGTTAAGCGGCTATTGGGCAAGGTAATCAGCGAGTTATAAAAAGTACGCACTCGAGTACTGCGCATGCCAACGTTTTCAACCGTACCTTCGACGCCATCAGAAACAATCCAGTCGCCTATTTCAAACGGACGATCGGCCAAGACGGTAAGTGAACCAAACAGGTTGCTAAGTGTGTCCTGAGATGCAAATGCAAGAGCCGCACCCCCAAGTCCTAGACCACCAACGATGGCGGTTACTTCAAGGTCAAATACATCAGCGAAAAAGATGATGCCGGTACAGACGGCGAAGGCCTTTAAACATTTTTGGATAAGCGGAACAAGCAAATCATCAAATTTTGTATTTGTGCCAAGTGCTTTGCGAGCAATAAACCCAGCGATCCAATCAATGATGCGAAAGGTTGTCCAGACAGCTGCAAAGACGGCAAATAGTTTTAACCCGACGGCGAGCACTTTCATGAGACCTAATGGGAAGCCGATGATCCATGAACCGTAATACCACGTCGCAGCTTGTGCCAGCAAACCAATTGGTTTCCAGACCTTTTGCTCGGCAAGTTTATCCGATTCTGTATCTCCCCTGTAGCTATCTTTGCGAGCGAGTCGTACCAAGGCGCTCAATACAAACCGAGTAGCCACATCGACAAACAAGCCTAAGAACACTAATACAAAGCAACTGATCCACTGGTAGTGGGCCAGCAAAAAAGAAGTGTTCAGCAGCGACTTGGGCATCTTCTCACGAAACGTTTGTTCGAGGCTCTGGTATTTTTCCAACTCGCTCTCGAAAGCGTTTGCTTTCTTTGGAGCGATGGCGTTACTGTCTAACGCTGTACTCTCACCGTCGGCGCTTTCACTGCTAGCGGAGGGCATAATACCGGGTATGAGTGGAGCGCTTACGGCCGTTGTACAACTGCAAAC